>NZ_FMXV01000001.1:0-531381 GCF_900104425.1 Pseudomonas sp. NFACC13-1
AGCCCCAGGGCGAAGGAGAACCAGATTGCGGTGTGTGAAGACGAAACGAACCGAAAGTTCGAGACGCTCGACTGCAACACACAAACTATCGCATACCCATTCGCTGGAACGTGACCGCAAGGCACGCGCCGGCTACCGAATTTCTTGACGACCATAGAGCATTGGAACCACCTGATCCCATCCCGAACTCAGAAGTGAAACGATGCATCGCCGATGGTAGTGTGGGGTTTCCCCATGTGAGAGTAGGTCATCGTCAAGATTAAATTCCGAAACCCCTATCTGCTGACGCAGGTAGGGGTTTTGTTTTGCCCGCAGGAAAGTCTGCGAACGCTCGTAATAAATTTGCACAGTTATTTTCGAGCTGGAGCACTAGAATAGCCCCACCTTAGCTGAGCCAGAGCTGTTTATGCCCGATCCGTCAGACACTGATAGGTTGCCAGATCTACCCCTGAGCGATTTGGTTGCGTGTCATGAGTGCGACTTGTTGATGCGCAAGCCCCAACTGGCCCATGGCGAAAAAGCCGAGTGCCCCCGCTGCGGTTATGAGCTTTATGCTCACCGACACAATGTAGTCGAACGCAGCCTTGCCTTGGTGATCGCCGCCCTGCTGTTATATGTGCCGGCCAACTTCTTACCCATCATGCAACTCAATCTGCTTGGGCAGTCCTCCCAGGACACCGTGTGGAGTGGGGTAGTGGGTCTGTTCGATACCGGCATGCAAGGCGTCTCGGTAGTCGTGTTCCTGTGCAGCATGGGCATTCCGTTACTCAAGTTGCTTTGTCAGTTGGCTGTGCTGTTGACCATTCGCCTGGACGTTGGCCGTAGCTACGGTTTGTTGCTGTACCGCATTTATCACCATCTACGGGACTGGGGAATGCTCGAGGTTTACCTCATGGGCGTGCTGGTGGCCATCGTCAAGTTGGCAGACATGGCAGCCCTCACCTTAGGCCTTGGCTTGGTATGTTTCATCAGTTTGTTGCTGGTCCAGGTCTGGCTGGAGGTGGTGATGTCACCGCATCAGATCTGGCAGGCGTTATCAGGAGAAGATGCCCATGCGGGCGATTGATGCCGGCATTCTGATTTGTACGGAATGCCATGAACTGAATCGGCAGGACGCTGAAGCCGACAAACAAACCTGTACTCGCTGCGGCGCGCTGATCCATCCCCGTCGCCCGAACAGCTTGATGCGAACCTGGGCTTTGTTGATCACGGCTGCGATTCTTTATATCCCGGCCAATATGCTGCCGATCATGACCATCAATTCACTGGGCCAGGGCGCTCCGAGCACCATCATGGCCGGCGTCATCGAGTTGGTTCACCACGGCATGATTCCTATCGCCGCCGTGGTGTTCATCGCCAGTATCCTGGTGCCGACCTTCAAGCTGGTGGGCATCGCTTTGTTATTGTTTTCCGTGCAGCGGCACCAGCCCATGTCGGCACGGCAACGCATTCTTATGTACCGTTTCATCGAGTTCATTGGTCGTTGGTCGATGCTGGATATTTTCGTGATCGCCATCCTGGTGGCGGTGGTGAATTTTGGGCGGCTCGCCAGTGTCGAAGCCGGTCTTGGCGCGATTGCTTTCGCCAGCGTAGTGATTTTGACAATGATTGCCGCAGTAACCTTCGATCCCCGACTGATTTGGGATAACACGGAGTCGGATAACGACCATGACTGATTTGCCTACCGCTAAAACCCGACCGGCTTCGAACTGGTCAGCCATCTGGGTCTTGCCGCTGATCGCACTGATTATCGGCGGCTGGCTCGGTTGGCGGGCTTATAACGAGACCGGAATCGAGATCACTGTGCGCTTTGAGAGTGGCGAAGGCATCCAGGTCAACAAAACCGAAGTCGTCTACAAAGGGATGACGGTCGGTAAAGTGACGGCGCTCAAACTCGATGACGAAGGCAGTTCCAAGGGCGTGGTCGCGACGGTCGAGATGAACAAGGACGTCGAGCAGTATCTCAAGACCGGCACACGTTTCTGGCTGGTCAAACCGAGCGTGAGCCTGGCCGGGATCACAGGCCTGGAGACCCTGGTTTCGGGTAACTACGTGGCGATCAGTCCGGGTGAAGGCGAGTCGACGCGCAAGTTCAAGGCCCTGGCCGAAGAGCCGCCGCTGTCGGACGCCAAGCCGGGTTTGCACCTGACCCTCAAGGCTGATCGACTGGGTTCGCTGAACCGCGGCAGCCCGGTGTTCTACAAACAGATCCAGGTCGGCCAGGTGAAAAGTTACCTGCTGTCCGAGGATCAGAGCAAAGTCGAGGTCAAAGTCTTCATCGAGCCGACCTATGCCAGCCTGGTTCGTAAACACACGCGTTTCTGGAACGCCAGCGGCATCAGCATCGATGCCAACCTGTCGGGTGTGAAAGTGCGCAGCGAGTCCCTGGCCAGCATCGTGGCCGGCGGTATTGCATTCGCCACACCGGAAAGCCGCAAGGACAGTCCTCCAACGGATCCGAGCCTGCCGTTTCGTCTCTACGAAGACTTTGATGCGGCCGCTGCGGGAATCCGGGTGAAAGTCAAACTCAGCGACTTCGAGGGATTGCAGGCCGGGCGTACGCCGGTGATGTACAAAGGCATCCAGGTCGGCAGCCTGAAGAACCTCAAGGTCGATCCGGACCTGGCCAGCGCGACGGCTGAACTGACCCTGGACCCTTTGGCCGAAGATTACCTAGTCACCGGCACACAGTTCTGGGTCGTCAAGCCATCGATCTCCCTGGCAGGTATCACCGGCCTGGAAGCGTTGGTCAAGGGTAACTACATTGCCATACGTCCAGGCGATAAGGGCGGTGCGCCGCAACGGGAGTTCGAAGCCAGGGCGAAGGCCCCGCCACTGGACTTGCGCTCGCCGGGGCTGCACCTGGTCTTGCTGACCGAAAACCTCGGATCGCTGGAGGTCGGCAGTCCGATTCTCTATAAGCAGGTCAAGGTCGGCTCGGTGCAGAGCTATCAGTTCTCCCGCAAGAAAAAGCAATTGATCATTGGTGTGCACATCGAGAAGGAATATGAAGGGCTGGTCAACGGCTCGACACGCTTCTGGAACGCCAGTGGCATTACCCTCACCGGTGGTTTGACAGGCGGGATCCAGGTCAAGAGTGAGTCCTTGCAAAGCCTGATGGCCGGCGGCATTTCCTTCGAGACGCCAGAACCCAATGTGCCGTTGAAAAGGCGCGTTCCACGGTTCCGTCTGTTTGAAGACCGCGAGGCCGCACAGCAGAAGGGCACGGTCGTGACGATCAAGGTCGACCGCGCCGATGGCTTGCGCAGTGGTACGCCGATCCGTTTCAAAGGGCTGGATGTAGGCAAGGTCGAAGAGGTCGACCTCAGTGCCGACATGCAATCGGTGTTGCTCACCGCGCGTATCACCGAAGTGCCGGAGCGTATCGCCCGGGTCGGGTCTCAGTTCTGGGTGGTCAAGCCTGAGTTGGGGTTGATGAAGACCTCCAACCTGGAGACGCTGGTCACAGGCCAATACATTGAAGTGCAGCCTTCGGCGAAAAACCTCGGGCCACAAAAAACCTTCGTGGCCTTGGCCAACCCACCGGAAAGCGCTGTGCCCGAAGCGGGCCTGAGCCTGGTGCTGAGTGCGGCCCGCCGTGGTTCGTTGAAGATCGGCGTGCCGGTCACCTATCGCGAGATCACGGTGGGCAAGGTCACCGGTTATGAACTGGGCCAGACGGCGGACCGGGTGTTGATCCATATCCTGATCGAGCCCAAATATGCGCCACTGGTGCGCAGCGGCACCCGCTTCTGGAACAGCAGTGGCTTCGGTTTGGACTTCGGTCTGTTCAAGGGCGCGACGGTGCGAACCGAGTCGCTTGAAACGCTGCTCCAGGGTGGTATTGCGTTCGCAACGCCGGACGGTGAACGAATGGGCAATCCGGCCCGAGCGGAGCAGACTTTCCCATTGTTCGATAAGTTCGAAGACGAATGGCTGATCTGGGCGCCGAAGATCAGTCTTGGCAAATAAGGTTATTGGATGTAGCACTTTTGGCGAGGGAGCTTGCTCCCGCCAGGCTCTGTAGGAGCTGGCGAAGCCTGCGATCTTTTGATCTTGATCTTGATCTTGATCTTGATCTTTCGCTTTCGACTCAATGGGCAGTGGAAAGATCGCAGCCTCGTTGCACTCGACAGCTCCTACGGGCGCATCCCTCGCCACAGGGTTGTGCATAACCATGAAAAAGGCCGCGGTCCATTTGGATCGCGGCCTTTTTCATGCCCGGCTATTCACTTCACACCGGATCCAGCTCCGGCTCATCGGCCTGCACATTCACCGTGGCCTTCACCGCATCGTGACGACGGATGTATTTCCAGTCCGCTTCGTCGATGTAGATGCCGTTCGGGCCGCTGCCGCCTTCCAGGTCGATGGCGACACTGGCGCAGACTTGCGGTTTCACACTGGCGAGGATCGGCACGAAGCCCAGTTGCAGACTGGTTTCCAGCAGTGCCGCCTGGTTTTTCTCGTCGATATCCGCCGCTTCGTCCAGGTAGTAAGGCAGGCGCACGCGACCGGCCTGTTCGCGGTCCATCAGGTGCAGCAACAAGTACATGTTGGTCAGCGCCTTGATGGTCATGGTGGTGCCGTTGGACGCCGCGCCGTCGATGTCGGTGTGGATCACAGGCTGGCCGTTGACCTTGGTGATCTCGAACGCCAGTTCGAACAGGTCCTTCAGGCCGAGCTGGTTGTGATTCGCCGCCACCAGCCGCGCCAGGTATTCCTTGGCTTCTTCGTTCTTGTTGTCCTGCTCGGCGCTCTGGCTGAGGTCGAACACCGACAGCGTCTCGCCTTCCTCGTACTGACCGGCGCTGTGGATGATCTGGTCGATGTGCTTGAGCGCTTCCTTGTTCGGCGCCAGGACGATGCGGAAGCTCTGCAGGTTGGACACCTGACGCTTGTTGATCTCGCGGTTGAACAGCGCCAGTTGGTGTTCGAGGCTGTCATAGTCGCTGCGGATGTTGCGCAGGGTCCGGGCGATGTCGGTCACGGCAGCACGGCGTGCCTTGCCCAGGGTCAGGGCCTCGTCGGTGCGGTGGGCATAGGCGTTGATCAGCAGTTGCAGGCGCCGCTCCATGTCATCTTCGCTGTCGAACTTGGCCACGCCCTTGAGGCGCACCTGGGCATACAACGCTTCGATCTGGCCATCGACGCGCAGCAGCCCTTGCCAGCTGTCCTGGTAGTCGTTGAGCAGCGGCAGCAGGTTGTCCATGGAATCGTCGACCGGGTCCATGAACGGCGTGCCGAACGGCAGGTCCGCCGGGAGCAATTGACGACGGCGCAGGGCGTCGTCGAGGGTGCGTTGCTTGGCTTCCATGTCGGCGATCTGCCGGCCCACCAGTTGCAGCTTGGCGGACAATTGCTGGACGCGTTCGGTGAAGGCATCGCTGGAGCGCTTGAGTTCGTCCTGGGCGGCTTCCATCTGCGCCAGTTGCTCGAGCTTCTCGCCTTCCTCGGCGCTCAGGGTCTGGCTGCGGCGGAAGTCTTCCAGGGCTTTTTGCGCATCCAGTACCTGCTGGTACAGGGCCTCGGTCTGGGTCTTGCTCGCGGCGCGGTCGGCGGCCACGGCTTGTTGGGTCTTGAGCTGCTTGAGTTCTTTTTCCAGGCGCTCTTTCTGGTCCCGCAGCGCGGCACGGTCGGCCAGGGCTTGCAGGGCGGG
This sequence comes from Pseudomonas sp. NFACC13-1, assembly GCF_900104425.1. Classification (NCBI taxonomy): domain Bacteria; kingdom Pseudomonadati; phylum Pseudomonadota; class Gammaproteobacteria; order Pseudomonadales; family Pseudomonadaceae; genus Pseudomonas; species Pseudomonas sp. NFACC13-1. The sequence continues at coordinate 5,657 of NZ_FMXV01000001.1, forward strand.
CGGCTCGATGTGGGACAGGTCGATGGACAGCCCCGGCACTTCGAAACGCTCACCCTTGAAGCCGTCGAGGATCAGCTCCATGGATTTGACCCACTCGCCGTTCTCGTCCAGCGCAATGCCGTGTTCGCCCAGGGGCAGGCTGAACAGGGCGCTGTTGAACAAGCGCATCAGGCGTTCGACATCCTGCTGCGAGAATTCTTCGCGCAGGCGGGCGTAGCTGTTGTTGTCGGCGTGATCGAGTTGCTGCTTGACCGACTTCAGACGTTTTTCCAGGTCCCGCAGGCGCTCTTCCAGGTCTTCGGCGCTGAATTGCCGGGACTGGGCCAGGGCGCCGGCCAGTTCGTCGTGGGCGTCTTTGGCGGCGAGTAGTTGCTGTTCCAGGACCTTGACGTCATCCACCAGGGCAAAGCGATGCTTGAGCACCGACAGCTCGCCGAGCCAGCGCTGGATGCCGCTGATTTCCCGCTCCAGGCGCATCAGCTCCTGGGTGCCACCGCGCTGGTCGTTCTGCAGCGAGTCCTGCTCGTTGCGGTAGTGTTCGGCCTGGATGGTCAGCTCTTCCTTGCGCGCACTGGCGTAGTCCGACCAGGTGCCCAGCAACGAATCGAGCAATGGCGAGAGGCGATGCAATTTGCCGCGCAGGATATCGCGCTGCTTCACGCCATTGGCCAGGGCTTCCACCAGCGGGCCGGCGGCCACGAGGGAGTTGTAGTCCTGTTCCATGCGGCGTACGTCGCGGAAGGCTTCTTCGCATGCGGCGATGTAGTCCACGCTGCCGGAACGCAGGCTGTGCTCGAACGCATCGAGGAACAATTGCTTGAGCTTGGCCGCGGTGATTTCACGCATGTGCAGCAGGTTGATGAACAGGGCGCGGAAGGTCTTGAGGCTTTGCTCGCTGGTGGAGCGCAGCGGGATCAGCGTCAGGTCCAGCGGGATCGAGGTGTGACCACCCACCAGCAGGCGTCGCAGTTCATCCGGCTTGAGTTCGTAGGCTTTCAGGCCTTCGCGCTCCAGGTTGGTGAACAGCTCTTTCTGCCGCAGGCAGGTGTCATTTTTCTGGTAGTGGGCCAGGTCCAGCTTGCCGGCATAGGCAAAGAACTGGTGCCCGAAACCGCCGCCGGGGCCGCGACCGACCACGCCAATCACGTGCGGGCCGTGGGGCAGGGCGACCTCCACCAGGATGTAGCTGGTGTCCGAGGCGAAGTAGAAGCGCCGGGATTGCTCCAGGCTGTACTTGCCGAAGCTCATGTCCGACATGCGCGCCAGGATCGGGAACTGCAAGGCGTTGATCGAGGCGGATTTACCGAGGTTGTTCGCGCCGTACACCGACAGCGGTTCTTCCAGCGGGAACAAGCCAAGGCTGTAGCCGGCGGTGTTCAAAAGGGCAAAGCGGCGGATGCCGTAGCGTTCCTTGCTCATGCGTCGGTCTCCTGTTCTTCGGCAATGGCTCGGGCCAGGGCGTCTTCTTCGCTTTCACCTTCGAATTCGCTGAGGTCCAGCGGATCATCGGTCTGCAGCAGTTTTTCGTCGCTGTCTTCGTCGATCAATACCGGTGCCGGCAACGGCAGCACGCTGTGCAGGCTGGCGGCCAGGTCGCGGTCCTGCTGGACCGACAGGCAGACGTCGAGGAAGCGGTGCATCGGCGGCAGGAAGCGGTACACGCCGTTTTCTTCGCTGGCAAAACCCAGTTGGGTCATGCGGCGCATGATTTTTTCTTCCAGCTCTTCCTGGGTCTGTACTTCGGCCTGAATGAACAGGTCGCGGTATTTTTCCAGCAGCGAAGGCAGCTCATCGCGGCCCAGGCTGCCGCCGTCGAGCACGGCAATCGGGTCACGGCCCTGGTCGGCCAGGTGCTCGACCAGGATGAAGGTGAACAGGGCCAGGCGCTGGGCGGTCTTGTTCACCGCCGCGGCGGCCAGGTCCGGCACGAAGTAATAGAAGCCACGGGTGTCGCACACCAGCTCGAAGCCCAGGGCCTTGAACAGCGTGCGGTACTGGTCCTGGAAGTTCGACAGTTGGGCGTACAGCTCCGGGTCGCGGCGGCTGACGTGGTAACCCTTGAACAGCTCGCGGAAGATCGGCGCCAGCTGGGACAGTTCGGATAGATCAAGATGCATGGGGGATGCTCGCAGAATCCTCGGCGGCGGTGTCGCCGGCCGAGAGCAGGGCGAAGGAGCGCAGGCTGACCTGATGCTCGTGAGTATGGTAGTCGCGGCGCTCCAGGCGCTCGCGCTTGAAGCGTTTTTCCCGCGACAGGCGCGAGAACCAGTACAGCAATTCGTCGGTGGCGCCGTCCGGTTCCTGTTCCAGCAGCCAGGTCATCAGGTCCGGCATCGGCAGGGCATCTTCGCAACGCTCGACCATCTCGCGCACGGTGCGTGGCGCGCGCGGTGCTTCGCCACCCTTGTGGGTCTTGTGGGACTTGGGGAAACGCGCCGGTTTCGGTTCGAAACGGGCCAGGGCATAGACATAGGCTTCGACCTGGCTGGCACTGCCCAGGAAGGTACTTTGCGGCCGGGTGAACAGCGGCATGGCGGCTTGCGGTACGGCGTCGATACCTTTGCGGCGAATGGCGGCCAGGGCCAGTGCGGCGCCACGGGTCACGGCGTTGTGGCGGCGGGCTTCTTCGCGCAATGGCAGTAGCAGCTCGCGAGCATGGCGCAGGGTCAACTGGGCGCTGGTCTGCATCTCGAGGATGCGCGCGTGGGTGCGCAGCAGCATGTCGTCGTCCACCAGGTGCCCGAGGCGCTGCTGTTCGGTGAGCATGCGCAACAGCACGTTCTCGACCTTGCGCACGCCTTGCTCGAAGGCACCGTCGGCGTTCACCAATTGGATCATCGGCTCGACGTATTCGTCCCAGGTCGCCAACACTTCGGCGTAGCGTTGACGCAGTGGGATCTGTCGGTCGCTGGTCTTGGCCCGCTCGGCCACGGCCACCAGGGCCTGTTCGTCGTTGGCGAGTTTCTTGAGGACGTCGCGCACGCGCATGTCCAGCAGGCGCAACTGGCGGGCCAGGTCGTTGCCGTCGCGAATGTCGAAGGCGTCCTGGATGTAACCGGCCAGGCGCTCGAGGTGGCGCAGGTAGGCTTCGATTTCCAGGCACAGGCCCAGGCGGTGTTCGCGACGCAGGTAAGCGAGAAAATCATGGATCTGGGCGTTGAGCTCGAAACGGTTCGGGCTTTTCGCCACCGGTACGAGGATGTCCAGGCGGATCCACACGTCCAGCAGGTTGGTGATGTCCTGGGGCGTGCTGTCCAGTTGTTGGGCGGCCAGCTGTGAACGCAATTCGTTGAGGCTCAGGGTGCCCTGGTCGAAGTGCTCGCACAAAGGTTCCAGCAATGCCCAGTGTTCAGCGAGGGCGCGCAAGACGCGCTTGGGTTCGATCATCGCAATGGCCGTCGGGTTGGCAATTAAAAGCGGCGATTGTACTGCATCGAGCCGGTTGCGATTCACCCCCTGGACGGACTGTCGTTCTCTATTGATCAACTATTGCTCCAACAGGGAAGCGATCCGCGTCGAAGGGCGGTAGAATCGCTTCCACTTTCAGTTATCCACAAGTGGCCGACCCTTGCTTATCGAGTCCCGTCGCCGCGCCTATCTGACCGCCATGCAGGTGGTCAACTGGCTGCCGCGTACCGAATTGCCGTTCGCTGCCCCGTCGCGGCCCGAGCTGTTGGAAGCGCCCGAGCCCGAGTACATCGCGCCGGCCGTGACGGCGCCTGTGGCCAAGGCGGTCGCCGAGCCGCCAGCGCCAGCGCCCGAGCGGCCAAAAATCGAAGTGCCGCGCCCGAGCCTGGCCTCGACCCGCACCAATGCCAAGCCGGTGGAGGAGGTGGTCGAGGCGCCGCCCAAGGCTCCCTACGTCGCCCCGCCGCGTTTCGCCCTGCAACTGCTGCGGGCCGGGCGTTGCCTGCTGTTGGTGGAGTTGCCCACGGGCGAGCCGTTCCAAAGCCGCGATCCGGCCTACTTGCTGCTCAAGGACATGCTGCGCGCCGCCGGTCTGCCGGACAGCCCGCAAATCATCGGTGAGCCGGTGCGTTGGCCGTTGTTGTCACGCGGCACCATGGACCAGGGGCCGGAAGCGGCGCGGGATTTCGTCCAGGGCTTCGTTTCGGCGCGTCTCGAAGACGAGCCCTGCGTGTGTCTGTGGCTGATCGGCCTGCCGGCGGTGAAGTTTGCCGGCGAGGCGGATGCCGAAGCGTTCAATCGCGAACTGCAGGTCGAAGGCCTGGGCTCGGCCTGGGCATTGCCCGGGCTGGAACTGTTAATGGAAACGCCACAGCGCAAGGCTGATGTCTGGCAAGCCATGCGCCGGCTGATGGCGCGCTGGAAAGAATCGAATGAGTGACGCTGTATCGTTCCGCCCGATGACCGAGGCGGACCTCGACGCTGTACTGAAAATCGAATACGCCGCCTACAGCCACCCCTGGACCCGCGGGATATTTCTCGACGGGCTGGGCAAATACCAGATCTGGCTGATGTTCGAAGGCCAGCAGCAAGTGGGCCATGGCGTGGTGCAGATCATCCTGGACGAGGCGCACCTGCTCAACATTACCGTCAAGCCGGAAAACCAGGGCCGTGGCCTGGGGTTGCGCCTGCTGGAACACCTGATGTCGATTGCCTACAAGGCCGAGGCCCGGGAATGCTTCCTGGAAGTGCGCGACAGCAACCGCACGGCGTTCCGCTTGTATGAGCGCTATGGCTTCAATGAAGTGGGCCGACGCCGGGATTACTACCCGGCGGTGGGTGGGCGCGAGGATGCGGTGGTCATGGCGTGTACCTTGGTGGACTGAAGCGCCGTGACCCCTGTGGGAGCGAGCTTGCTCGCGAAGACGGCGGTACATTCGACATCGATGCAAACTGATCCACCGCTATCGCGAGCAAGCTCGCTCCCACAGGGGCTTGGCGGTGTGCATCAAGTTGTGATCAACACAAAACCATGTGGGAGCGAGCTTGCTCGCGATGGCGATTGCCGGGTCAACGCTTGCCATCCAACGGATCGATATCGGCCATCTCCGCTTCGTCCAGCCCGTCGCCGCCACCAATGTCATTTTCGTTCACGATGCTCAGGTCCCAATCGGCCTGTTCGTCGTCGCCGGTCTCAAAGGCATCCCGGGCGCCGTCTTCGTGAATGAGGGTTTCCGGGCTCATGTCATCGTCGGTCGGTTCGTGATCATCCGTCGAGGCGCCTGTCATGCCTGCTTCACGCACGCGTTCACGAGGCATCAGCTGTTCGCGTTCGTCTTGTGGCAGTTCGTCGCCGATTTTCGCGCTGGGCTGCTCGTCGTCGAACTCCAACTCATGCATCGAGCCCATGCGATCCTCATTGTCGTCGATGGGTTCCGGTTGCGTCGCATCGAAAGGGCGTCGTGAATCATTCATGGCTATTCCTCATACTGTGGGCCTTACTGGTGTCGACCGACAGCGCAGCCAGGAATTCCAATGCATCGCCGACGTGACCTCGACCGACGGTCGTCTGTCACAGTTGCGCACTCTCTATCGAGGCTAGACAGCATGAACGAATTACAAGATCTGATTGATAACAACGCGCGCTGGGCCGATGCGATCAAGCAGGAGGATCCTGACTTTTTCGCCAAGCTGGCTCGTCAGCAAACCCCGGAGTATCTGTGGATCGGTTGTTCCGATGCGCGGGTGCCGGCCAACGAGATCGTCGGCATGCTGCCGGGCGATCTGTTCGTGCACCGCAACGTGGCCAACGTGGTGCTGCACACCGACCTCAACTGCCTGTCGGTGATCCAGTACGCGGTGGACGTGCTCAAGGTCAAACACATCCTGGTCACCGGCCATTACGGCTGTGGCGGCGTGCGTGCCTCGATGCAGGACCGCCAGCTGGGCTTGATCGACGGCTGGCTGCGCTCGATTCGCGACCTGTATTACGAGCATCGCGAGGCGTTGGGCCAGTTGCCGACCGAAGAAGAACGGGTCGACCGCCTGTGCGAACTCAACGTGATCCAGCAGGTGGCCAACGTCGGCCATACCAGCATCGTGCAGAACGCCTGGCACCGTGGGCAGAAACTGTCGATTCATGGCTGCATCTACGGCATCAAGGACGGACGCTGGAAGAGCCTGGACACCACGATCAGCGGGTTCGAGCAGTTGCCGCCGCAGTATCGGCTGCGTCCGGTCGGCGCGCCCTGACGCCGGCTCGTCAGTCGCGGTGACACTGACGACGCCAGTGCCGTGGAAAAGTATCTACTGTCGAGTCTGACAGGAGCCAAAGGCGCTTTCCCGTGTCAGTGCAAACTGACGCGGGAAGGCGCCTCAAGGTTTACACCGCCTCGGCAGGCAGCGGCATGGGCACTTTAAGTTGCGGAAGTTGCGACTTGATCGCTGGCGTTTCGCATTTTTTCGCTGCATCTGCCTCGCTCAGTTTGCGCACCGAGGTATAGAACAACTCGCAGGTCTTTTCCTTTTGCGTGACCTGCCAGGTCTGCGTGCACTGGTTCAGCAGGGTGTTCGGGTCGGTGCCCGGCTTGCTGCCCATGCCGGCTTGCCAGCAGGCGGCGCTCAGGTCCTGGCCCATGACTTTCAAGCCGGCGGCATCGGCCTTGGCTTCGTCACCGTCGTAGTTTTCCTTGTCAGCGGCATACCAGATATAGCTCGGGTGGTTGGAGCCCAGGACCGGGACCTTGACCCCCGCGGTCGGCGTGATGGTCGCCAGGCCGAGCACGCCAACGGTCTGGCCGTACTGGGTCTTGATCCAGTTCCGAACGGGCGCTCCGAAGGCCACCATCGGCAAGGCGGCGCCGCTGGCGGTTTGGGTGACCTGCTTGACCATGGTGGTCTGGTAATCGTTGAAGTAGCTGTAGAGCCCCTCCAATGTGCTGCCAGCATTGGACGGCGCTGCGATGGGTGCGATGTCGATGATGGTCTGGTAGGCCGGTGTCTGTGCAATGGCGATGCCGTTCACGGTCAGCAGCGTGGCCCAGCGATCGGTGGTCGCCGACTCCAGGTAATCCTGGGCCTGGGTCAGGGAGTAATCCGGCGGAAAGTGCAGCAACTCGACACTCTTGCGGTTTTCCAGGGCCATGCCCAGCGGCAGGAACAGGTACCAGTTGTAGGACCATTTCTTGTCGCTGTTGAGTTTCGAGGCACCGTTATACGCCAGGTCCCCGGCGTCGAGCAGCGCCTTCAGCGGTTGGCCGTAATTCTTGGGCACGCCGTCGATGCTGGCATAGACCTTATCGTTGTCGATGTTGACCTGGACCTTGGCGGTGCCGTAGCCGTCGCGCTGCACACTTTGGGTCAGGTAATGCTGGACGGTCTGCTCCAGGGTCCAGTCGCGAAAACAAATGACGTTGCAGTTGTTGGGGTAGGCGAAGAGGCGGGTGACACGCTCGGTGTTGCCCAGTTGTACGTCGATCTTGGTAACGTCGGCGGCGTGGACGGTGGCGCTCAGGGTAAGGGCGGCAAGAGGAAGTGCTGCGAGTTTGAACATGCTCAGATCCTTTTCAGCGTGAGGGACCCTCAAAAGCAGGGCGTACCCATACTGAAACAGACCGAGCCGGAGAAGAAGTGGGCCGATGGAAATATCGGCCCTTTTTTATGGCTTTATGGCATCACTGGCGGCAAATAACTCAATGTCGTCCCCAGCGCCCACAACAGCGCCAGCACCAATGGCGTATGCACCAGCAACTGCACGAAGGAAAAGCCGATCAAGTCCCTCGCCTTCAGCCCCAACACCCCCAACAACGGCAACATATAGAACGGGTTGATGAGGTTGGGCAGCGCTTCGGCGGCGTTGTAGATCTGCACGGCCCAGCCCAGGTGATAGTTCAGGTCGTTGGCCACCTGCATGACGTAGGGCGCTTCGATGATCCACTTGCCGCCGCCGGAAGGAATGAAAAAGCCCAGGACCGCCGAATAGACGCCCATCAGCAAGGCGTAGGTGTCATGGGAGGCGATCTGGACGAAAAAGGTCGAGATATGGTGGGCCAGGGTCTGGGCATCGCTGCCCTTGACCGTGGTCAGCAGTGCGGCGATCGAGCCGTACAATGGAAACTGGATCAACACGCCCGTGGTGGTCGGCACCGCGCGGGCCACGGCGTCGAGGAAGCTGCGCGGCCGCCAGTGCAGCAAGGCGCCGAGCATGATGAACAGGAAGTTATAGGTGTTGAGCCCGGAAATGGCACTGATCGCAGGCTTGGTCGAAAACTCATGGAACAGCCAGCCGGCGGCCAGCAGCACCAGGGCGATGGTCAGCAACGGACTGTGCTCCAGCCATTCTCCCGGGCGGGTACGGGGCTGCAACGCCGGCATGCTGAAACTCGGGTCGATCCCGCAAGCGGCGGCGTCACGGGCGCTGTTGGGGCCGGGAGCGGTGGCGTAGGCGACAACCAACGAGATCACGATCAGCGCCAGCAGCATCACGCCCGACTGCCAGAGGAAAATCGTCTGGGTGAACGGAATGACGCCGGTGATCGACAGGATCGAAGGTGGCAGGCTGGCCGGGTTGGCCTGCAGTTGCGCCGCCGACGAAGACAACCCCAGCGCCCAGACCGCGCCCAGGCCCAGGTAGGCGGCGGCACCGGCGGCGCGGTAATCCATCTTCAGATCGGTGCGGCGGGCGAGGGCGCGTACCAGCAAGCCGCCAAACACCAACGACAGTCCCCAGTTGAGCAACGACGCGACCATGGAAATCAGTGCCACCCACGCTACTGCGGAGCGACCGTTGGTCGGAATGCGCGCCAGGCGATCGATCAACTTGACGGCGGGCGGCGAGCTGGCGACCACGTAACCGCCAATCACCACGAAGGCCATTTGCATGGTGAACGGGATCAGGCTCCAGAAGCCGTCGCCAAATGCCATGGCCGCCGCCGTGGGCGTGGCGCCGATGAATTGCGTCGCCACGGCGACCACCAGCACCGCCAGGGCGGCGAAGACCCAGGAGTCGGGGAACCAGCGCTCGGCGAAACTGGAACAGCGCAAGGCGAAGCGGGCGGAACGGCTGTCTTCGATGTCAGTGGTCACGGACAATTACCTCGTTTTTATGGTTATGGGTTATTGATGGCGGCAAGGCTTCAAAGGTCAGGGCAACAGTAGAACAATCCAGTGACCATGGGAGGTATATCGGGTTCGAGGTCACCGGGAATATTTTCAATGGGCTCGCGGCGCTCTTTAGAAAAAAAATACCGGGCCGATGGCAAGGGAACAGCCTATTAATTTTTCCGCTGTTCCTGGAGCTGCCCATGTTCAACAACCGCCTGAAGCAGGAGCTACTGGCTCTTCGCCAAGAACTGTCCAGCCTTATGCAAGTCAAGGAAAGCCTGGACCGTGAAATGCTTGGTCTCACCCTGGATGCCGATGGAAGGATTCAATCGGTCAATCAGAACTTCCTCGACGACATGGGCTACAAGAGCCAGGACCTGATCGGCCGGCCTGTGGATGAGCTGGTGCCCGCGTATTTGAAATCCAATGAGTTCCAGGCTCGCTTCAAGGCGGCGCTGACCCGCGGTGAACACTTCTCCGGTGCCGTGCGCTTGCTGCGGGGCAATGGCCAGGAGGCCTGGTTGCGTTCGATCCTCCAGCCTGTACGGAATGCCGACGGGCGAATCCGCTTTTTTTCGATGTATGCCAATGACCTGACCCGCACCATCGAGGGGTCCCGTGAACATGAAAACCTCATCGGTGCGTTGGTGCGTTCAACGGCGGTGATCGAGTTCGATCTGGGCGGTCACGTACTGACGGCCAACGATCGCTTCCTCAATGCCATGGGCTATAACCTGGCGCAGATCAAGGGCAAGCATCACCGCATGTTTTGTGAGCCCGAGGAGTACAACAGCGCGGACTACCAACAATTCTGGAAGCGCCTGAACAGTGGCGAGTTCGTGGCCGGGCGCTTCAAGCGCATCGACAGCAACGGCCACGAGGTCTGGCTGGAAGCCTCCTACAACCCGGTGCTCGATGCCAACGAGCGATTGTACAAAGTGGTCAAGTTCGCCACCAACATCACGGATCAGGTCAACCAGGAAAAAGCCGTCGCCGAAGCGGCCAACATTGCCTACAGCACCTCGTTGCAGACCGACAACAGCGCCCAGCGCGGCACGACTGTGGTGACCCAGGCCGTGGACGTGATGCGCGACCTGGCCCGGCACATGCAAACCGCTGGCGAAGGCATCGAGGCGTTGAACGAGCAATCCCAGGTGATCGGTACCATCGTCAAGACCATCAGCGGCATCGCCGAACAGACCAACCTGCTGGCGCTCAACGCCGCCATCGAAGCGGCCCGGGCCGGCGAGCAAGGGCGGGGCTTTGCGGTGGTGGCCGATGAGGTGCGCCAACTGGCATCGCGTACCAGCCAGGCGACCGAGGAAATCGTCGGCGTGGTCCGCCAGAACCAGGATATGGCCCGCAACGCGGTGGCGCTGATGACCGACGGCCAGCACCAGGCCGAACATGGCCTGGCCCTGGCTGCCGAGGCGGGGACGGTGATCGTCGAGATCCAGGACGGGGCGAAGAAGGTGGTCGATGCCGTGAGTCAGTTTGCCAATCAGCTGTCCACGTAGAGGTATTATTGTTTTTTACATATTAATTATTGTTTTGCGATAATTTCTTGGCTATGTTCTGGGCTCCCTTATTCTATTGGAGCCTTACATGCACTCGAATCGTCTTGCCCTGTACAGCCAGCGGATGGCAGCCGTCACCCTTGTTTTCATGGTCGCGATGATGGTCGTCAACGCCGTGGCCTGGCTGTATCCTGAAGCGGCCTCCCGATACGGCCTGGGGTTTGCCCTGACCGAGCGGCAGCTGTCGAGCTTGCCTGAAGAGGCGATGGGCTTGACGGGATGGCAGTGCCTGGGTGGCGTACTGTTGACGAGCATTCCCTTGTTGGCCCTGGCGGTCGGGCTCACCCACTTGCGCAGGCTCTTCAAGCACTACGCCCAAGGGCAATACTTTTCCACCGCGGCAGCGGCTTATCTGGGAAATGCGGGGCGCGCGGTGGCGTTGTGGGTGCTGCTGGACTTCATCTGCGAGCCGTTTCTGAGCCTGCTGATGACGATCAATGCGCCGGTCGGCCAGCGATTGCTGACCTTCAGTATCACCGCGCCGTCTTTCGTGGCTTTATTTCTTGCCGCCTGTATTGCGATCATTGCCCGGATACTGTCCCAGGCCAGTGAAGTCGATTCGGAAAACAGAACATTCGTTTGAGATTCCCATGCCCATCGTTATTCAACTCGATGTGATGCTGGCCCTGCGCAAGGTCAAATCCAAGGACCTCGCTGCTGCAATCGGCATTACTGAAGCCAACCTTTCCTTGTTGAAGCAAGGAAAGGTCAAGGGCATACGCCTGGCGACCCTCGAAGCCATTTGCAGCCATCTGCACTGTCAGCCTGCAGATCTGCTGGTCTATCAACCGCAGGGCGAGCACGATCAATCGCCCAGTGCCTGACCCTCGCGCCTTGGATCCGCACCACCGGCCAACGAGGTTTTCCCTTGCGCGTCACGCACCCGGACTATGGCCTGGGTGCCACTGTTCATGTCGATCTCGCTCACCTCATGGCCTTTGTCTTTCAGCGCCTGGATCAGTGCCGGGCTGAATTGGCCCCGCTCCAGTTCGGTAGGGCCGTTGCGGCTGCCGAAGTTGGGAAGGTTGATGGCGGTTTGCGGGTCGAGGTCCCAATCCAACAGACCAATCATTGACTTGGCGACGTATTCGATGATCTGGGAGCCGCCGGGGGAGCCGACAGCGGCCACCAGTTCTCCCCGACGGTCGAAGATCAGCGTCGGTGCCATGGACGAGCGTGGGCGCTTGCCCGGTTCGACGCGGTTGGCGACTTTTTGCCCATTTTCTTCGGGGATGAACGAGAAATCGGTCATCTGGTTGTTGAGCATGAAGCCCTGGACCATCAAGTGTGAGCCGAACGCCGATTCCACGGTCGTGGTCATGGACACGGCACCCCCCTGGTCATCCACGGCCACCACTTGCGAGGTGGAAATACGCAGGGGTGAACGGTCCGGGGCGTAGGCCACCTGGATGCCCGGTGGCGTGCCGGGCTTGGCGACGCCCATGCTGCGAGGGCCGATCAGGCTGGCGCGGCTGGCCAGGTACCCGGCATCGACCAAGCCTTTGAGCGGCACGGCGACAAAGTTCGGGTCGGCAATGTATTGGGCGCGGTCAGCATAGGCCAGGCGCTCGGCTTCGGCGATCAGGTGCACCGCTTCGGGGGTGGGTTCGATGCCGGCGGGCTTGTCGGTCTTGACCGGTTTCAAAGGCGCGAGGGCCGCGTGGCTGTCGCGCTGTTCCAGGGCTTGCAATGTCCCGAGGATCTGCGCCACGGCAACCCCGCCCGAAGACGGTGGCGGCATGCCGCAGACTTGCCAGCGCTTGTAGTCGGTGCACAACGCTGGCCGCTCCCGTGCGGTGTAGCCTTGGAGGTCATTGAGCGAAAGGCTGCCGGGGTTGGCGTGGTTTTGTACCTTGGCGACGATTTCCTCGGCGATCGGGCCTTTGTACAGCGCATCGGGGCCTTCGTTGGCGATGCGCTTGAGCACGCCGGCCAAGGCTGGATTCTTCAGCACCGTGCCAACCGCCTTCGGGCTGCCATCGGCGTTGAGAAAGTAGGCGGCCATGTCTGGCGAGCCCGGCAAGGACGGGTCTGTAGCGATCAACGTGTGCAGGCGGGGGGAAATCGCAAAGCCTTGTTCCGCCAGCGTGATGGCTGGCTCGAACAGCGTCGCCCATTTGAGGCGGCCATGTTTGCGATGGGCCAATTCCAGCCCACGCAACACCCCCGGTGTCCCCACGGAGCGACCGCCGATCTGCGCCGCCGTGAAAGACATGGGTTTGCCGTCGGCTTGCAGGAAAAGTCTTTCGGTGGCACCTGCCGGTGCCGTTTCGCGGCCGTCATAGGTGCGCACGGCCTTGCCATCCCACAGCACAATGAACGCACCGCCACCGATGCCCGAGGATTGCGGCTCCACCAGGGTCAGCACGGCCTGCATCGCGATGGCCGCGTCGATGGCCGAGCCGCCGCGCCGCAACATCTCGCGCCCGGCCTCGGCCGCCAAAGGGTTGGCCGCAGCGGCCATGTGCTTCTCGGCGTAGCGGGTCTGCAGATCGGTGCGGAAGCCGGAAATGACCTCCGGTGGGGCGGGCAAGGCCGGTGTCGCGGTGGAGGAAGGCGGCGCCTTGCAGGCCGCGAGCGTTAGGGCGACAGCCAGCAACGAAAAGGCTGACAGGCGAAGGTTCGGTTTGAAGTCTGTAGGCACGTGTTGCTCCATCCGTGGCGTGGAATATAGAGGAGGACTGTAGCGATGGGAGGTGTAGGGCGCAAACCAGAAGCCGAATTGTTCACGCGCCATCCCCAGTCTCGAGGGTTCGACAGTGCATTTGCCACGCCGCAGTGTGGCGTGGCATCCAGGGCCGATGAACCTAAGGGGCGGGCGTCAGTGTCAGGGTGCCTTGGGTATGCCGGGCCACGTCCGTCGATGAAAGGTGCAAGGCCTGGTACTCGCCGCGCATGAAGGGCAGGACCTGATCCTCATAGTGGCTGTTGAACGGAACGCCGCTCTGGCCCACCGGGAGTATGCCGAGGGCTTTGTCCGGCGTGGCCAGGTCGATGACCCGTCGCGTCGAGGGACCGTAGGTGACCGACCAGGGCGCCGGACTCAGCGGTGCGGAGAAGTTGTTCGGCACTTCGTGGCTCCCGGGGGCCGGGTAAGGGCCTGCGTTGAGCAGCGGCGCCAGCCATTTCTGGCTGCCAAGCGGATGCGCCTGCGTCAGTTGATGCACCTTGCCCCATTGCCACTGCGTGGAGTCGTCACCCAGGGTGGCCCGCAGATGGGCGATGCTGGTGTTCCAGGCACGAACGATAACGTCGGCCCGCGTCTGCACGTCCGGTTGTGTCCTGTCCTTCCACCAGGGCGAGTACTCGTCGGCGACCAGGCGCGGCAGCGCAGCGTCTATTACGCGGGTGCTCAACAGGTTCTGGAACATCGTGTCGCCCAGCTCATCGTGCAGGGCGCCATAGCTCAGGTCGTAAAGGAACTGCGTGAACAGCGTGGCGTCGATCGAGTCCAGCGGGTAGTCGCCCTGCCACTGCGCAAGCCCCTCCAGCCACTGGCGTTGGCGCGGGTCGGCAATCGCCGCGCGCAGGATTGGCAGCGCCGGTTGCAACACACGTTGGGCATAGCCGGTCTGGGTGTCGAGTTGCAGCCGGGTGCTTTTTTCGCTGTTCCACTGATCGTCCCGGCCCAGTTCTCGGGTCAGGCGTCGACCTCGGTCGGGCAGGTTGTAATAACCGGGTATCGCCATGCCATCTGGCGAGACGGGCTGGGCGTTGGCGGAGACGATGTAGCCCCTGGCCGGGTTTTCTTCATGCGGGTTGGCGCTGAACGGGTAATAGCCGTCCTTGTCGGCCTCGGGGGTGCTGCCGTCGAGAATGAAATCCGCGGTGACCTGGGACGGGCGCCTGGGCAATCGCGCAGCCGCCCACCAGGCGATGTCGCCTTGGGCGTTGGCGTACACCACGTTGAGTCCCGGGGCCTTGATCAATGACGCCGCCGTGCGAGCCTTGTCCAGTGTGTTGGCGCGGTTGAGCCGATAAAAGGCATCCACCACCGGGTTATCGCCGTCCAGATACGACCACCAGAGGGCGATGGGCCGGCCAGGAGCATTGTCGCCCAGCGCATCATTGATGATCGGGCCGTGGGGGGAGCGGCGCAGGCGCAGCATGACCGGTTCGGCATCGCGCACTTCGATACTCTGCTGTTCTTCCTGCATGGCGACCCAACGGCCCTGGTACCAGACTTCATCGGGGTTGTCGGGATTGGTGGTTTCGCCAATCAAATCAATGTCATCGTTCTGGAACATGGTGAGGGTCCAGGCGAAGTCGTTGCTGTGCCCCAGCAAGGCGAACGGCACGAGGCTTTCGTAATCGCCGTAGAGTTCGAAGCCGGGGGCGTTGAGGTGGGCTTCGTACCACACCGATGGTACGGAAAAACGGATATGCGGGTCACCCGCCAACAGCGGCTTGCCGCTTTGCGTGCGCCGACCCGAGACAACCCAGGCGTTGCTGCCCTCCATCTGCGGCAGCCCCGAATGGTTCACGGCTTGTTCGCTGAGCTGCGCCAGCGCCGCCATCGATTGCCAATCGGTGGCGTTCAGTGCCTGGCTGCCAAGGGCGCCTTTTGGGTCCCAACTGCGATCGAAAATGGCCAGGTAGGGCGCACCCAGCGTGTCCTTGACGTAGGTCAGCAGGGGTTCGGTACGAAACGCCGCCGCGAAGCTGTAGGCCATATAGCCGACCACGCTGTAGACGTCCTGGGCGGTGAACGGCCTCTTCTCGATACCGAGCAAGTCGAACTCTACAGGGCGTGGATTTTCCATCTGATAGGCGTTGATACCGTCAAGGTACGCCTGCAACGCCTGCCAGGTCGCGCTCTGGTGATCGGCGTGCGCCACCTGCCAGTCTGCTTGTTCACGGATACGCAGGGTGCGGAACAGTCTGTCGGTGGGCAGCAACTTGCTGCCCAGTACGGCGGCCAATTCACCGCGGGCCAGGCGCCGGAGCATTTCCATCTGGAACAGGCGGTCCTGGGCGTGTATGTAACCCAAGGCGCGGTATGCGTCGGGCTCGTTGCCGGCAGTGATATGCGGTACGCCACGCTCATCGAACCGCACCTCGACTGGCGACTGTAGTCCAGGCAGGCTGGCCAGCCCCTGTCGCTGCGGTTGCTTGCCATAGAGGTAGATGGCGATCACGGTAACGCCGATCAGCAGCGCCGCCGCAACGAAGACACCGATGCGCTTGAGCATGCTTGGTTTAGCAAGGGCCGTGGGGGGCAGGGGGACGTTGAGGGCGGTCATTGCACACCCAGCCTTTGGCGAGCGTGACGCAACCGTTGCAGCAGGTTGAGCAAGGGGCCGGTCATGACCGTGGTGACGACGGTCATGATGACAAAAAGAGTAAAGAGCTCTTTGCCGATAATCCCCAGGTCGAGGCCTATTTTCAGTACCACCAGTTCCATAAGGCCCCTGGCGTTCATCAATACGCCGATGTCAATGGCGACCGGTGTCGAATAACCGGCGAAGCGGGCGCCCAATGCACCGCCCAACAGTTTGCCGGCGATTGCCACCAGCAGCACCAGGCCTAGCAGGCTTACACCGACGCTCGAAAACGTCGCCGCGGTGGTGTTGAGCCCGGCGAGGGCGAAGAAGCCGGGCATCAGCACGATGACCGCAATGTGCTCCACTCGCTCGACCAGCATGTTCAACAGCCGTTGGTCTCGCGGCAGGCACGCGCCGAACAGAAAAGCACCGAACACTGCATGGATTTGCAGCCATTCGGTGATGCTGCCGTACATCAGCGCACCACACACAAGTACCGCGAGCAGGGTCAAGGTACGCCTGCCCTCAAGGTGGGCTATCCAGCGCCTCAACAAAGGACGCACGCACCAGAATGAAGCGCCGCACAAGGCTGCCAGGCCACACAACCGCAAAGCCAATTCCTGCCATTGACGGTCCAATTGCAAACTCATCGCGGTGATCGCCAGCAACACCCAGGCACAGACATCACTCACGGCGGCAGCCATCAGCGAGAGCGCACCGACCTCACTGTCGAGCATCCGTCGCTCCTTCAGAATGCGCGCCAGAACCGGGAACGCGGTGACCGAAAACAGCGTTGCAATGAACAGGTTGAAGCCTAGATGGGGGACGCCGGCAGGTGCGAAGGTGCTGTAGAGAAGAGGCGCGATCGCAACGCCCAGAATGAAGGGAAGGGCAATGCTGCAACCGGCGATCAGCAGCACTTTGCCATGGGCGTAGCGGGAGTGCTGTTCAGGCATACGGAACTCGGCGCCGACGACAAACATGAACAGCAGAATTCCGAGGTCGCTGAGCACCTTTAATTGTGTAACAGCGTCGCCCTTAAATAGTGCATGGTGGAAGTCGGGAAAGAAAAAACCAAGTACTAAAGGGCCCAATACAAACCCTGCGATCATCTCGCCTACCACTTCTGGCTGCCCTAGTCTTTTTAGAAAAGCACCCGCAACCTTGGCCGTTAATATTATAAAAACGATTTGCAAGAAGAGCATGGGGGTTACCTTGTCCGAAGAGTTGAGGGTACGCCGCCACCGGGCTCTATATAGCGTGCTGGCAGATAATCAGCGGATGTTAGCGGAGCGCGCAGGGATAAAAAAACTACCAGATCTGGTAGTTTTTTTTGATGAGATGAACCTGTTAGATTTTCCTTGCTTCGTTGTTGTGCGGCTTGTTAGTCGTGCTCGACTCCTGTTTGCCGATAATTTGGAAGGTCGATTATGAAAGACGCGATATTTACGATCATTCATCAAGCCCTGATTGAAGTTAATGCCACGCGTAAAGAGAAGATCGATTTGCAAAATATCGAAACGTTGGCGCTTTATGGTACTACCGGGGTGTTCGATTCCATGCAATTGGTCAGCTTTCTGGCGGCGGTAGAAGAAGGCCTGGACGACGAACTGGATATTGAAATCTCGTTGACGTCGGAAAAAGCGGTGTCACAGACCGTCAGCCCGTTCAGCAGCGTTGCCTGTTTGATTGATTTCATTATCGCCGAGCAACAGGTTCCTCAACTGGCCTCTGCCTGAATGAACGCCACGCAGGGAGCATTGACGTGAACGTGACGGTCCGTAAAGCGCTGAGCAGTGACATGTACCCGGTGTGCAAGCTGTTGCGCGAGTCCACCTTGAACTCCAACTGGATTGGCGTAAATGTGCGCAAGCGCATGTTTGCCGATATCTGGTCCGGGGGAGAGGACTACTTCGGCTATGTGATGCTCGACGGCGACGTGGTGGTGGGTTTTCTCGGTTTGCTGTTTACCACCCAGCCCTGCAACGGGCAGCAGCGCTTCTGCGAATTGCATAGTTGGTACGTGCAGGCCGAGTACCGCAAGGAAAGCCTGAAACTGTTGTTGCCGGTACTGTCGATGCGCAAAGTCACGCTGCTCAACTATACGCCCACGCCTGATGTCTACGAGATCAGCAAGAAGTTCGGCTTTATCGACCTGGAAACCGAGCTGCTGCTGATGTATCCCTTCCCCAATCCGTTGAAGATACGTCGGCGCTATCGCCTGGAAACCGATGTCCATCGAGTCGCGGGCTGGCTGAGCGAGCAGGAAAGCGTGGTCTTCCAGGATCACTCGGGGGTTGAGTGTCGGCACCTGATGATCGTCGATTCACTGACCGGCGAGTCCTGCTACCTGATCGTCAAGCGCATGACCCGGCGCTGGTTCGAGCCGATCGGCCGGGTGCTGTTCATCGGCAACCCGCAGTTGTTTGCACGCAGTCTCGACAGTTGGCGATTGTCCTTATGCCTGCAAATGCGCGTTCAGTGCCTGGTGAGTAATGCGGCGGAACTGGCAGGGTATCCCCTGGGCGGTACGCGGTTGATCAAGCGCGAAGTTCCGTCATTGGTAAAGCCTGCTTCTGGCAGTTTGGCAAGTGCACCGATAAAACCGCTGTACAGCCTGCCGCTACTCATCGGATATAAGTTGCATTGATATGATTATATTGTTGACGGGTACCCGCAAAGGCGTCGGTAAAGAAGCGGCGCTGTATTTTCTGGAACAGGGCCACGTCGTCATTGGTTGCAGTCGTGGTGAAGGTTCAATTGAGCATGAACGCTACACGCACTTCTGTCTGGATTTGAATGATGCCAGTGCGGTCAGGAAAATGATCAAGCATATTCGCTTGAGTCATGCGCAGCTGGATGTGCTGATCAATAACGCCGGTGAAGCCAATATGGCGCCTTTTCAGTTGACGCCTGCCGAGACGGTCCAGGGTTTATTTGCGAGCAATGTATTTGGCTTGATGAATGTTACCCGCGAAGCCGTCAAGTTAATGCAGAAGAACGAGCATCCGGGTGTCATCGTGAATATATCTACCGTGGCGACCCATTGGGCCATTCCAGGCCAATCGATATATGCCGCCAGCAAAGCCGCTGTCGAACAGCTGACCCGAACGTTGAGCAAGGAACTTTCGGTTTTTGGCATTCGCATCAATAACCTGGTGTTACCGCTGTACCGAAGCTCTTTGACCCGCACACTTCCTCAAGAGATCAGACAGAAGATGATCGAGCGCCAGACGATAGCCAGGCCCTGTGTGTTTACCGACTTGATCGGACCCTTGAAGTTTCTTATCTCCAGCCAGTCGGCTTTTGTGACGGGTGAAACCCTCAGCCTGGGAGGTGTGCAATGAGCCGTGATGCCTTGCTGGCAACGCTGGCCGAACCGGGGCAGCGCGTGGCGCTGTTGCACGGCGAGCAGCAATGCACCTACAGCGATCTGCATGCCAAGGTGCAGCAGTGCCTGGCCTGGCTGGTCGACCGCGGCGTCAAGCCGGGGGATGCGGTCATCCTCAACAGTGACTACAGCGTGCCTGGCGTCGCTGCGCTGCTGGCCTTGTACCTGAACCGCAATATTGTGGCGCCGCTGGTCGATCTCAGTGAGCGCTCCCTGCAAACCCTGCAAGGTGCCGCACGGTGTCAGCATCGGATCGAGATCGTCGACGATGCCTGGGTGCATCACTCGCTGGCACAACCGATTGCCGACGAAAGCCCTGAGTACTACAGCGCGTTGCGGGAGAAGGGGCGCTCGGGCCTGGTGTTGCTGAGCAGCGGCAGTACCGGCGCACCCAAGGCGATCCTGCATGACCTGGATGACCTGATCGACACCAAGCTGGGCAAGGAGCGCAAGAAGCCCCTTTCGATCCTGATGTTCCTGTTGTTCGACCACATTGGCGGCTTGAATTCCTTGCTCAACACGCTGGCGGTGGGCGGGTGCGCGGTGATGCCGGTCGATCGGGCGCCCGAATCGATCTGCGCGCTGGTCGCGCGGCATGGGGTGAAGGTGCTGCCGGTCAGCCCGACCTTTCTTAACCTGATCCTGATGGGGCGGCATCACGAACAGCATGACCTGTCCTCGGTACGGCTGATCACCTATGGCACTGAAAGCATGCAGCAAAGCCTGCTCAAACGGGTCCAGCAGGCGTTTCCCAAGGCCAAGATGCTGCAAACATTCGGCACCAGTGAAACGGGTATCAGCGCTACGGTCAGCCAGTCCTCGGCCAGCACCTTTTTCAAGCTGGCCGATGCGAACACTCAGTACCGCATTGTCGATGGCGAGTTGCAGCTCAAGACCCGCAGCCAGTTTGTCGGCTACCTGAACCAGGACACCGATAACGTCACCGAAGATGGCTGGTTCCGTACCGGTGATCTGGTGGAGCAGAACGAAGAGGGTTATCTGCGGATCCAGGGACGGCAAAAGGAGCTGATCAACGTCGGAGGGCTCAAGGTGCTTCCCACCGAAATCGAAGACGTGATGCTGCGCAGCTCGCTGATCGACGACTGTGTGGTGTACGGCGTGCCGAATGCGATCACTGGCCAGGCCGTCCACATGGATGTCATGGCCACAGGCGTGGAGAGCAAGAAAGCCCTCAAACAGCATGTGCTCGAGCATCTGGGCAGTTGCCTGGAAGCCTACAAGTTGCCCGTCAAAGTCAACAAGGTCGACGAAATCGCTTTTTCCAATCGGTTCAAGAAGACCCGGGCGGTGCTCTCATGAGCGATATCGTGATCCTCGGCGCCGGGCGCTTCGCGCTGGAGCTGGCGACCTACCTGCAAGACATCGAGCCGTTGGCAGTGGTGCGTCACCTGATCGTGCCGGATGAGGCCGGGGGCGATGCCGCACCTGCCGCGCCGTGGCCCGCCCAAGGCCTGGACCCACGTTATCGCTACGTTCTGGGGGTGGCCGATATTGCCTTGCGCCAGCAACTGATCGACGCGTACTTCAGCGATGGCCGCTTGTTGGCGCCCAACTTCATCCACCCCAGCGTCCGTCATCGGTTGGACCTGCGCGCCAGCCGCGGCAATGTCATCGCCGCCGATTGCCACGTGGGTGTCAACACCCGGATCGGTTCCTGGAACATGATCAATTACCACTGCAGCGTGGGCCACCATTCGCAGTTGGGCGACAACAACTTCCTGTCACCGCATTTCAATGCCGGTAACAGCGTGACCCTCGGTAATCGCTGCTTCATCGGGCTCAGTACCGTGGTCACGCCCCAGACGGTGATTGAAGACGATGTGACGATCCAGGCCGGTTGCACCCTCAGCGAGTGCATCCCGGCGCATTCGCACTGCACATCCACGGCCCGCCAGAAAATCCTTCAACTGGTCTAAAGGAGTAGTACCCGCATGAACAAGTCTGCACACGTCATTATCATGGGTGGTGGTCCTGCTGGCAGCATCGCAGCGTTGACCTTGCAAAAACTCGGGCACCAGGTGACGGTGTTCGAAAAAGAGAAGTTCCCGCGCTACCGCGTAGGCGAGTCTTTCTTGCCGGGCACGTTGTCGATCCTGCACCGCCTCGGGCTGAGTGAAAAGATTGCGCAGGCCGGCTACGTGCTCAAGCCTTCCGCCACCTTCCTGTGGGGCAAGACCGAAGCGCCGTGGACCTTCTCGTTCAGCACGCCCAAGACCGAAGACTGGGTGTTCGACCACGCCATTCAGGTTCTGCGCTCGGACTTTGACCAGATGCTGCTCGACACCTGCCGCGAGCGCGGTGTGCGCGTGTTCGAGGAGGCAGCCGTCATCGATGTGGATACCGAGCAGGCCGACAACGTCAGCGTAACGGTACGGCACAAGGACGAGACCAGCGACTTCACGGCCGATTACCTGATCGACGCTTCAGGCAGCAATAGCCCGCTGGTGCGCAAGCTGGATCTGCGTGAGTACGACGAGTTCTACAAGAGCGTGGCCTTGTGGTCGTACTTCAAGACCCCGGACCCGTTCAAGAACGACCTCAATGGCACCACTTTCTCGATCACCTTCGAAGATGGCTGGATCTGGATGATCCCGCTCAAGGACGGTATCTACAGCGTGGGTACCATTGTCGACCAGAGCAAGCTGGCCGATATCAAGGCCATGGGGCTCAATGCTTTCTATGACAAGACCCTGGCCAAGAGCGAGCGAGCCCTGTCGATCCTCAACGGTGTGGAGCGTTGCGAGGATGTGAAGCTGGTGCGTGACTGGTCCTACGAAACCAAATACTTCTCCCGCAACCGCTTTTTCCTGTGTGGCGATTCGGCCTGCTTCACCGACCCATTGTTCTCCCAGGGGGTGCACCTGGCCTCGCAGTCGGCGGTCAGCGCGGCCAGCAGCATTGACTACCTGATGCAGCATCCGGAGCAGAACGAAAAGGTCCACGCCTGGTACAACCGCAGCTACAGCGAGACCTACAACCAGTACCACGAGTTTCTGGCGTCCTTCTACACGTTCGCCTCGTTCACTGAACCGGAATCCGAGTTCTGGACCAAGCGTCGCATCAGCGAGTCGGCCGACGAACGTCTGAAGCGCAAGGAGTGGTTCGAGCAATTGGTCAACGGGGAAAAACAGAACCGCCCGCAGATTGGCGACTTCAAGGACCGCGCCTCCACCATGATTGCCATCGGCCGGCACCAGCGCAATGAGTTGACCGACGAGTTCATGGATGCTGAGCTTAACCCGGCTCGCGTGCGTTGGATCTCCGACTTGACCAAACAGTTGAACCGCATCGCCAGCTTCAACTGGTTGGGCGACCGGGTCGAGACCGCCGACTATTTCAAGATCGAGCCCCTGAGTTTCAAGTTGAGCCTCAAGCGGATCCTGTCCAACGGGGCCGGCAAGGACATGACCAAGTACACCGTGAGCGAAGCCCTGGTGCAGCTGTTCAAGGACCTCTACGAACAGAAATTCGGCTACAAGGAGTTGATGGTGCGCCTCAACGAAGTGGGGGAGGTGAACTCCTCGCAGTTCGTTATCCGGCTGATGGAGGCCGGTTTGCTCGATGGTTTCGACAAGCATGGGCAACGAGTGCTGGTGCAGGATCGCCTGCGCTTCGATGGGGTAGGGGTCGAATATGAAGTATGACGAGGGGTTCAGTTGGCTTTTCCTGGCGGGCGTCGGCAATTCCGGCGATACCCACTGGCAGCGGCATTGGAATACCGAGCATCCCGATTCATTGTGGCTGGAGCACCGTGACTGGGATAACCCGGACTGCGAGGAGTGGGTCGCGGATTTGCAGGCGCTGTTGTCCGGGCAGCAGCGACCGGTGGTCGTGGTCGCCCATAGCCTGGGGTGCCTGTTGCTGCTGGAGTGGGCGGCGCGACATCGCTCGGACCTGATGCGCGGCGCGTTTCTGGTCGCGGTACCGGACCCCAATGGCAAGCAGTTTCCGGAGCAGGCCCGCGGCTTCCGACCGGCCGACCAACTGAGCGTCGACTTTCCGGTCACGGTGATCACCAGCCAGAACGATCCCTACGGAGACCTGGATTACGTGCAGCGCAGCGCCCGCCAGTTGGGTTGCGGCTGCACCAACCTGGGCGAGCTGGGCCACATCAACGGGAAATCGCAGTTGGGGTACTGGGATCAGGGCTACAACCTCTTGCAATCCTTTGCCCGGTCACTGAATCACTGAGTGACGATTGCACACAGGCTGCCCATGGCGGCCTGTATTTCTTTAAGCCATCAGGACGATGCTATGTCAGCTAATGCCGTGTCTGTGCTGCCGGGCGATGAGCTTGGAGCCGCATTATCGCCATCGGTTCGAGGGGTTGCGCAGGGGCAGTGCCACCGGATCCCGGTGCATGCGCGATTTGAAGGGCACAGTGTGCCGGCCACGTTGGCGGTCCGGGACGAGGCGCATTGCGTGCTTGAAGTGCCGGCCGGTCTCTACAGCGCCAACCCCGAGCCTTTCACCGTGGCGCTGTGTTTCCAGCAGTGCCTGCATCGGCCGCAAGTGCCGGTAAACATGCAGGGCCGCTGGTCAGGCAATGACCGGGCCTGCCTGGAGCTGGTGAGCTGCGGTTCCAGGCCGGCGTACCTGAATGAGCGCGATCGCACCGACGCGTCACTCAGGGCGGCGGCGCGAAGTCCCACACTGTTCAATCGTCGCCTGACCGTACAACTGCATTACCTCAGCCCGCTCAACGGTGCGTTCGAGGTACTGGACCGAGATGTAGTGATCGTGCCGGGCATGGATCTGGAACTGCAGTTCAACTGTCCGTGGAGTGGCCTGGCCATGGTGCGTGTGCAGGTCCTGGGGCGTTTCGAGGACCAGGGCCGCTTCCTCTGTCATTTCCGGGTGCTGGACAAACCCTCGAGCACCGCCGTGGCGTTGATGCTGCTGTGCCAGCGTCGGCACTTCTCCTTCGACAGCCTGCCCGTGGCGCTACGCAAGAGTCCGGCCATCGGTCGCCTGACCCATGTCGCGATTATCGAAGGGACCGGCGCCATGGACGATTTGCTGACGTGCCGCCTGGCTGCCAACCGCCACTACGGTCGGCTGGAGGACGTGCAGGATCCGCGAGTCTTGTGGGATGAATGGGACCCTTACGCCATCCAGGTCTGCGCGCGGCTGGGCAACAAATGTGTGGGGGCGGGACGTGTCGTCGTCAACAGCGGCTATCGTGAGCGCTGCGAGATCGAGATGTCGACGCCCTTGCCTCAATGGTTGTGGGCGGCGGGCTTTGTCGAGATGTCCCGGGTCGCCATTTTGCCCGAGTACGCCGGGCAT
Organism: Pseudomonas sp. NFACC13-1; assembly: GCF_900104425.1. Lineage (NCBI taxonomy): Bacteria > Pseudomonadati > Pseudomonadota > Gammaproteobacteria > Pseudomonadales > Pseudomonadaceae > Pseudomonas > Pseudomonas sp. NFACC13-1. The sequence continues at coordinate 30,208 of NZ_FMXV01000001.1, forward strand.
CACGTGATGCTGGCGCTGCTGCGCGAACTGGGCAGGATTACCCTGCATTTGCAGAGCCGGTACATCGTGCTGGACGCCATCGATCTCCTGGTGCCGATCTACACCCGTCTAGGAGCGCAATGCCTGCCGATCAGCAAAAAACACCCCTACAGCGGTGAAACCGTGCGCGTGATGTATTTCGACGTTGGCCGTCTTTTGAGCCATCTCGACTGGCATTTGCCCCAGTGGCTGTTTGTCTTCGGTCCTACCATCGGGCACAGCGTGCATCGCCAGCACATCACCCAGCTGGCCGCTCAATTCCGGGTGTCGGCCACGGGGATACGGGTCAAGCGGGGGATCGCGCGTGCGCTCAAGAAACTCATGGGTTAATCCTTCGGTCGTGAGGCTTGTCAGCTCCACCGCATCGGCCACCCTGTACGCCGGTTGGGTGGCATTCTGCGCCCGTCAGTTACCCTGGATGGCCATGGCGCAATCGGCGTTGGCGCAGTGGCTGCTCAGTTTCGCGGCTACTTTCGCGTTCTCCGCATTTATCAGCCGCCGGATCGGCAGCAGCCCGCACCAGGCCGTTGCGGTGCGAGTGGCCGGTTGGGCAATGTTGATCTACGCGGCTGTGCTGCTGAGCGTGCACATGATGATCGGCACGCCGGATCCGGTGCTGACCCTGCTCCCGGTATTGGGCCTGGCGGGAGCCTATGCTTTGTTCTATGCCCGGTTGCAGGTCCGTCACAATGCCCGTGAACAATCTGCATGAGCGCGTTGCAGTTGGTTGTCTTCCCGGTCCATGCACAGGCTGATGCCGCGTGGCATGCCGTGCTGGATGCACAGCAGATGCGACACGCCGCGACCTTGGGCGAGCGTCAGCGAGTTCGTTACCTCAACGCACGCATTGCCCTGCGCCTGACGGTGGCCGGGCTTGAGCAGTGCGATCCGCAACGGGTGGTGATCGAACAGCAGGCATCGGGGCAATTGCGTCTTTGTACCCACCCCCGACTATTCGCCAGTGTGACCTATGCACAACGTCTGGGCCTGCTGGTCGTGGGGTCGTCCCGTTTGGGCCTTGATTACGAGGACGGTGCCGCCCCGGTCTTCTGGCGCAGTGCTGTACGTCGATACTTTTGCGAGAGTGAGCGTCGCTGGCTCCAGAGTCGCGATGAGGGTACGCGGGAAGCCGACTTTGTATGGTTGTGGACCCGGCGCGAGAGTCTGCTCAAATACCGGGGGAGTGGGATACGCGGTGATACGCGATGCTTATGTTGCCCCGAAGATGCCGCCCCTTCCCAGCGTAGTTTCAACCTGGCCGGAGGGGTCGGCACACTCACCGGCGAGGTGCTTACAGCCGATCTGTTGCCTTCATGGTTGGGCCTGTGCGGAGAGTGGTCGCCAGAACTCGATTTCAGCTGGCACCCGGCGCCTGGCCGGATGCCTTGCTGTGTCAGATCTGAATGAGCTGCATCGACAGGGCCTGGACGACGGCAGCGCTACGCGTCGTCACGCTGAACTTTCGACGGATATTCTTGAAGTGATAGTCCACGTTGGCTTCCGAACAGCAGCAGATATTCGAGATCTCCCAACTGGTCTTGCCAAAGGCACTCCAGCGCAGTATTTCCTTTTCACGCCGGGTCAGCTTGACCAAGTTAACGGGCGCTGGCGGAACCATCAGGGCCAGGGCGGCTTGCAGGGCTGCGTCCCTGAGTATCGATAGCGTACCCATGTGGTGTCTGATCATCGATTGCGCCCGATCGGCGTCGCGTGCCTGGAGATTGAGGCCCAAAGTCCCGAACTGGCCCTGCGGGCCGTGCAGGGCGAAGGTGACGCCATGTTCCAGGCCGTGCGCCACGGCCAGCGCTCGCAGGCTGTGTTGTTGCGGTGAGCTGTACAGTCGCTCGGTCCAGACGATGGGCGTGACATTATGCATGCAGTGCAACATGACCGGGTCGATCCTGACGTAGCCTGCCTGTTCGTAGGCCTCATGCCAGGCTTGTGGGTAATCGCCAATGACCAGCTCGCTGCGCTCCCGTGCGTTTCTGTCTGGTCTGAGGCGCAGTTCATAGCGGCCAAAGCCCAATTGCAGAACCGGTTCTTTCAAGCGATCGAACAGATCGCTGCTGGTCGAGATGCCGGGGCCGTCCAGAAGAAACTCAAGCGCTTGCGATAACATCATTCATTTCCTTTTCAATGATTGCCGGCTCAGCTCGCAGGATGCGATCAACGGTTCATCAGCCAGATCGAAGCCGCGACCAACAGACCCCCAAGGCATTGCCAAGCGGAGAGTTGGATATCCAGTACGGCCCAGGACAGCAGCACCGCGAACATTGGCGCCAGGAACAGCCAGCCACTGGTGCTGGTAGCGTCTGCCTGTTTCAGCGCGACGAACCACAGCCCGAACGAGCCGGTCGAGGCCGGTATGGCCAGCCAGGCAAACCAGCCCCACTGTTGGATCGAAAGGTGATCGGGCCAGTGTTCGCCGGCCAGGAGGGCGCAGGCGAGTGCCCCCAGGGCGCCGATGAACAGTTGCCAGAAACTCAAGGTCCACGTGCCGACCGCCACCGGGTTGCGCTTGATGATCAGTGTCGCGGTGGCCCAACTGACGGCGGCGCCCAAGCCCAGCGTCACGCCGATCCAGGCGCCAGGCTGTGGGTCTTTTGCAAAGTCAGCGCCAATGGCCAGCGCGACGCCGATCAAGCCTGTAACCAAGCCCAACAGACGGTTGGCCTTGAGCGGCTGCGCGAAGAACAGTCGGTTGCCTACCGCGACCCACACGGGGTTGGTGAAAAGCAGGATCGCGGCCGTGGAGGCCGAGACGGTGCGCATTGCCAGGAACAGCAGGCTCATCACGGCCGTGGTCTGGGTAAGGCCGATGATGGCGATCACCAGCACCTGCCGGGCGTCCAAGTGGCGTGGGAGCAGGTTGGCACGCCAGGAACCACCTTGCATGAATACCAACGGCAAGGTTGCCAGCGCGGCCAGGAAGAATCGCCAGCCCACCAGCATCAAGGGATCGACTCCCTGCTCGAGCAATAGCTTGCCCGACACGAAACTTGAGCCCATCAGAAATGTGGACGCCAGGATCGTGACAGCGAAACCCAGTCGGCTATGGAGGCCCGTCGCCTCGCCAGCCACTGACAGTGCCATCAGCGGATCTCGATCCGCAGCGGCTGGACCCGGCTCGGTAACAGGGGGGCGATGCGCCATTGGCCCAAGCGTTTGATGGTTTCCTGTGGCGCCGGCGCCAAGGCAAGCTGCAGCACCCCGGTCCCGTCGATCAGCGCTTTGCCGGCGCTCAACCTGAGGGTCTGGCTCTGCTCCAGGAGCATGTCGCGACCTTCCCAGCTCACCCAATGACTGCCGCTCAGGGCGTGAGCGATGATGTCCTGGCGCAAGTGCAACGACATCAGCTCGGTCGGGCGAAGATAGATGTAGACCCAGTCCGGCTCGCCGTCGGATGACCCCTGGGAATTGGCACTGAAAGAGACCGTTAACGTACGCACCTTGGTCTTCCTTCTGAAAAAGTCATTGGAAAATACATCTGCGCTTACATTAAATGGCTGATTTCGGTAAAAACATCAGTAATTTCTTGAAGTAATTGTTAGCGGGGCTTACATGATGGTGATCCCTCCCCTCAGTTGTCTGCGCAGTTTCGAAGCTGTCAGCCGCTTGTCCAGTGTCACCCTGGCGGCGACGGAGCTGCACGTCACTCATTCGGCGGTCAGCCAGCAGCTCAAGGTGCTGGAAGAGATGCTGGGCGTGACACTGTTCGTGCGCGAGGGACGTACCTTGCGCATCACTGAAGACGGTCGGTTGTACTCGTTGCAGGTGCGTGAGTCGTTGAAGAACATCGCCGATGCGACTCGCCAGGTTAAAGCGCAGCCCAAGGCTTCGGAGCTGGTGGTGGCGGTCATGCCTTCCTTCGGCTTCTCCTGGCTGCTGCCGCGCATCGGTCGATTCCAGGCGCGTTACCCGCATATCACGGTGCGTCTGCAGGCCAGTCTCACCGTGACCAATCTGGCGCAGGAGGCGGTGGACGTCAGCGTGCGCATGGGGCGGGGCGACTGGGAACTGGTGGAAAAACAGCTGTTGTTTCACGACGAAATGATCGTTGTCGCTTCCCCGGGCTTCAATGGCGGACAGCTACCGCATACGCCGGCGCAGATCGTCGCGAGCCCGATCATTTTCACCATGGACTCCTGGCAGCCCTGGTGCGAGGCGGCGGGGCTGGACACCGAGGTCACGCGCAAGGGGCTGTGCAGCAACGATTCGAACCTGGTGCTGGAGGCCGTGCGACTCAAGCAGGGTATCGCGCTGGTGCGTCGCAGCCTGGTGCATGACGCCATCGGGCGTGGTGAACTGGTGCAGTTGAGCGAGCATGCGGTGCCGTATGCCTATCCGTATTGGCTGCTGCTGCCAGACCGCGAGCGCGTCGAGGCCAAGCGGCAGCAGTTTGCCGAATGGCTGGGTGAGGAGGTCGAGTCGTATCTGCGAGAGCTCAGCCAGGCACGTCGACTGCCGGCCTGCTGAGCGGCCTTTTTTTGGCATAAAAAAACGGCCTATCTTTCGATAGGCCGTTTTTAGTACTTGGTGGTACACAGTCATTTGAACTGATCTATTAAGATCTTGTATTTAAAGGGTTTATTAGCGTATTTTTAAATTAGGCATACATGTAGGCATACACGCTGCCGGTTTCTGCCTGCTGATATCGTGGGATCCCCGCTAGGTAAAGCGCCAGCAGATGGTCGGTGGTAGGCTCCGATGAAGGCGGATATTTACTTCTTTGTCCGACCTTCTGCCGCCAGTGAGGCCAGAGCGAGGGTAATGAATCCTGAATTCTCATCCAGGGTGTCCAGTGCCCCTCTGATGTTTTGTGCCACCTCTGAAGATCCTCGTTGCTCAACTCAGTTCGACAGCTCCTCAATAGCAGCCGCCAATGCCAGCTGGTTTTCATTTATGCGCTTTAGCAATGATGCGAGTAGCGAGACATCGTCCATGAGCGTTCTCCAGGGGCCAGGGTCATAGAAATTGCTTCGTAAGAGACGGCCCACTTGTGTCTATTTGTCGAGGGTTTCGGGAGTGCAGCGAGGGATATACGATGCGGCAGCAGCATTTGCTTATTGCGCTCGATACTACGTCCAACGCTGAAAGGAAACGGATTCTGGTTGAAAAAGTTGAAATTGCGTTGTCTTTCCATCGCCTTCATATTGGGACTTGAGCTGTCCAAAAGTGGGTATTGATGACATGGACCAACCAGACCGAATGGAACCGTATAGCGAAGACGCCAGCAAATGCAGGGATGGTTCCGGGGAATTCAGTTGTATGGTGGCTTTCGAGAAAGGATGAGCTTCACCGAAATCGTAAATTGGCAAACGGGCTGCAGCCACCACTGCCATCGCGAATTGTTCAGACGCGACTCTTACAGGGCCCTCACGCTGTACGCAGACGGATCGCAAAAAAGTCGCCAGATCTCGTGAGACTAGCAAAAGGAACAATACAATCTCCCAAGCCAGGCTCGTTAGAGAAAATAGCTTTTTTGATCTGTGAAAAGTCGAGCTTGGGCCGACAACGCCGTCGGCGACACCTTCGATGAAAAAGCCATGCAATGCTCCCACATGCGCTTCGTCCTTGAACTCAAGCGTTGCTAGACGAATCCGTGATTGTTGATGCTTGATGGCGTTAGCTGCGGAAGCTACAAAGTGTTTGTGTTGCTTCACTGCCTTATCGAGTGCCTTATATGCCTGGTTTTTATCACGAATGCTGGTGTGCTTGAAAAATCCACTGCAGATCGATTTCACATCATCAACGTGCTCTGCTGCTGCGTACAGGGAAAGCTCGACGTAATCGATGATTTCCAGCAGCACATCACGAGTATCGCCTTCAGGATCCCCAGTGTTCGGCATATTGAAATACGTTTCTACCCTCCGACACAGCCGAATCAATTTGTCAGATACTCGAGAAATCGAAATGTTGTAGATCCCAAGAGGGAGCCGTAACCCTTCCTGCTCATGGTGGCACCCCTCATCCGACATGGCGGTGAGAATTGGATGGGCTTCCAGAGCTGAGACGGCACCGGTGATGTCAATGGGAAACCGAGGTTTATTCAAAATAGGTCATACCCTGATGAAACAAGGTGGGTGGTAAGAGTAACCGTTATGTCACATCGGTTAGCTCTGAAGCATAGCTTGTGCCAGCTAAATCGGTGCGGGGCCCCTGAGGGTTTTCCCTTTGTACGGGGTCGGAAACCCGCGGGATCTAGGTAGCGACAGAGATTGCAGCTTACTGAAATTTCAACGTTGAAATTGAAAGGATCCTGACGAAAAAAGGGGGTCGTCACCGCAACGGTAAAGGTGAGCGGTTGTGTTGTTGATAGCGAACGGTTGAACCCGGTCAACCATGTCAACCTGTCAACCGACGTAGAAAACTCAGTCGCTAACAAGATGCTGCGGGTTCTTTGCCCCGTATTCCTCAGGATGCCTAGGGTCCCGGCAAATATCCAATAGCCTTGAGCAACCGCTCTGGTGAACCGTTGCTCGACGGGTGATCTGTTCACCAATTTGGACATCCCTACACTCGCGGTCCTGCGGATCTCCGACCCCAGCCCTCTCGGTATCGTCAAGGCTCCTGGCAGTTGCGATGATCGATGACCCTCCTCAAGAACACACAGAACTTCGCCCGCTGACGGCATTCCATGCTAGGGGATAGGGGAGGCCGCTAAAGCGGTGTTACGGAGGTTACGCATGTAACAGGCGTCTCTAAGCTTATGTTTTTAAATGGTTTATTTCTCGTTACATCACGCGGGTTACGAAGGCGTATCGAGTGTTACAGAAGCTCTTAGTGTTACGCTTCGAGAGAAGTGTTCGATTGGCGATATCGTTAAAGCGGGGCGGCGTGATGAACTCACCTCTTCGATTAAAAACGGCCCTCCTTAATGGCTCGCTGTGAAGGTCTAACTGCTCGGAGGGCAACCGATTAGGAGGGCGCGGGTGTGATTACTCTGCTCTGAGTGGTAGCTATCAAATCTGCATGCGATACTGGTGCTATCAATGTAATGGCCCCGTGAGCTGTCGAAAACCTTGCCTTCATTCTACACAAGGACTAGTGATGGAAATTCAAAGCGTACAAATATCTGGCTATAGGAACTATCACAAGGCCACAATAAAATTTAACAAGAGCACCTTGATAATCGGAGGGAATGATAGTGGCAAAACTAATTTAATTAGCGCAATTAGACTGCTCCTTGATAAAACTTTGCCTGAGCTTGAGTTGGAGCCTCTTCCGTCCGACTTTCATTTTGACGAAAATGGCAAACAAGCCAACAAAATTTGCATTGACATTTTTTTTACAGGAATTGTGGAGGATGCGGTCCTTTCCGTACTAAAAGGGAACGTTAGTGATGAGGGGGAATGTCTGCTGCGTTATGTTGCAGATAAGGCGGATCTAAGCTATGCGTTATATTGTGGGAGTTCGGCGGATTTACTAAATGAAGTTAACAGTAGGTTTTATTTAAAGTACCTTAATTTGCGGTATGTTAAGTCTAAGCGTGATCTAGATCGGTTTATTGCGCTTGAGAAAAAGCAGCTTTTAAAAATATCACAAGAGGAGTTGGAGGCTGGTGATGCAGTAGAAGATCGAAAACAATTAAAGCTGATTGAGCGTGACTTAAATAAATTAAATGAAAAGGTTCGTAGTTTAAATTATGTGAAGTATGCCACGGCTGCGGTTAACGAGGAATTATTAAAGCTTTCTTATGATCTTTCTTCTTATACTGTTCATTTGGACTCGGGAGCAATCGAAACGCAGCAGTTTATCGATAATCTCAAGCTTGGAGCTGCCACTTCTGGCTCTAAGGTATCTCTTGGCGGAGATGGACGAAATAATCAAATTTTGCTTGCTCTTTGGAAGGCAAAAAGTGAGAGAGAGTTTGATCCTGACAGTGAGGTAGTATTTTACTGTGTTGAAGAGCCTGAAGCGCACTTGCACCCCCACCAACAACGCAAGCTTGCCGATTACCTGATTAACGAATTACCTGGGCAGGTACTGATTACAACGCACTCGCCTCAAATAGCTGCTCGATTCTCACCAGAGTCTATTGTGAATATTAAAGTGAAAAAGGGGAGAAGTGTTGCAGCTAGTGGAGGATGTTCAAAATGCGTTAGCGCAGCATGGGAGGACTTTGGGTACCGCATGAGTATTTTGCCGGCAGAAGCCTTTTTTGCAAAAAGCGTTCTGCTCGTCGAAGGTCCATCGGAGCAATTGTTTTACCATAAGCTGGCAACAGCACTTGATCTTGATCTTGATTTTTTTAATATCTCAATCCTGTCAGTGGATGGCATAAGTTTCAAAGTGTACGCCAAGATCTTGGATGCTATGGAGATACCATGGACGGTTAGAACGGATAATGACGTCTCTGATATTAAAGTGAACAAAGTGCCTCAACGGCGTTTGGATGGTTTAAATAGATCGTTGCGGTTGGCTGGCAAACCCAGTTTGCCTCACATGAAGGCCGGCACATCTCAACGTGACCTTATTACCTCAGGACTGTGGGCTAACATTAGTAAAATTACTAATGCCAAGGGTGTGTTCATTTCAAAGATTGATCTAGAAAATGATCTGGCTGATGAGATGCCCAGCGAAATTAAGGCGTATGCGAAAAAGAAAACAGTAGCCGAAGCTGTGAGTTTTTTACAGGCTAAAAAAGCTATCAGAATGCGAGCATATCTCAAGGAGTACTCTTCGGCTTTGAAAAATATTGGCGAAGGCGATTTAGCTCGTCCATTGCTGTATTGCGTAGCTGAAGCAATGGATGCCTGACCATGAAGCTAACAGATGAGCAACTGGCGGCAATTGAGTTTACAGGTAACTTGGTAATTACCGCCTGCCCAGGTAGCGGTAAAACAACCGTCATGGCTGAGAAAATCCGGAATGAGTTGGACGGACTAAAGCGATACCAAGGAGTCCTAGCAATCACCTTTACGCGCAAGGCAAGTAAAGAATTGGAGCAGCGTTGTAAACAGGGGGGGAAAGATGTTGCGGCAAGTTTTTTTGGAACAATTGACGCTTTCTGCCTTTCCGAAATTATATTCCCATTTGCAAGTCATGTGTTTCCTGTATCGTTGCCTAACCTGGAGCCCAAATTCAAGGGAGATCTTAGCTCTGAAGAACAGAAACTGATTGAATCAGTTGCCGAGGTTGAAGGAAGGCTGTGTCCCGGCAACTTTGAATCCTACCTTCCTGCATTTGAGCAGCTTTTGGGGATGGGGTGTCTGTTTTTTGAATCAATCTCCTATCTAGCGAATTATATCTTGAACTCGTCTGAGGCCTGCCGGCGGTATATTAGAGCGCGATATGCAACTGTCTATATTGACGAATATCAAGACTCTTCTGCTATACAACACGAGTTGTTTGTTTCATTGCTAGAGTGTGGGCTTCAAGGCGTATGTGTTGGTGATGTACAGCAGTCAATTTATGGCTGGCGCGACGGTAGTCCTAAATTTATACGCGAGCTTATTGCGTCGCCTAATTTTAATCATATGACGGTTAGTAAGAATCATCGTTGTCATCCATCTGTATCTAATTATGCCAACAGACTATATGACCCGACTTGTGCTTTGCTGGAAGCTGACGAGATAACTATCTATCGATGCGAAGTAGAGGGCGATGAATTCGAGGCTGCATCAAAACTAAACATTATCATACCGCAACTGGTTAAAAAATTCGCGGTGATTAACTACTCCAAAGTGGCAGTGCTCGCCAGAAGTAATAAAGGGCTGAAGCGGCTTCGTGAAAAGCTCACGTTGCCATGCATGATTTATTCTGATGATGCACTAGCTCTTATTGAGTCAAAAAACTCTCTGCTTTGGCGTGCATTGTTGTCGTATCGCTTTGATATGACACAGCGGGCGAACGACTTGATCGTCGCTTATGCATTGAACTTAGAAGGCAGTCGGGATCGACTAAAAAAGCTTCGATTAATGGTGCGTCGCATCCGAGAAGTGCCGCCTGAGGATCTTGTGCTAAACCTTCTTCAAGCAGCTAAAAGCTTCTACGGGAGTGATGGTAGTGAAGCTGAAAAAGCTGCATTGGCACATGTCATTGGGGACCCAGAGCTTTTATCTCAGTATCACCCTTCTGGAGATCATCAGATTCAATGCATGACTCTTCATAAATCTAAAGGACTGGAGTTTGACGTAGTTATTCACCTGGATCTGGTAGAGTGGAGCCTGCCCTATCAAGAGCTTATAGGGAATCCCAAGGAAGTCTATTATCCTGATATAGAACAGGACCTGAATCTTCATTATGTAGGTATTACACGTGCGAAGCTGGCCTGCGTGTTAATCTCAACAAGTTTACGGATCAACGCAAAGGGTTTTGCATCAGTCGCCAAACAGTCGTGTTTTTTGAGATTGCCAGGATTGGAAAATCTTTATAAAGTCGTCAAAAGATGATTTTCTTCTAATGGATAGACACTTGAGAGATTAGATTTTGAAAGAGCCTAAAGTTTTTATTTCATATAGCTGGTCAAGTCCTTCTCATGAACGTTGGGTTCTGGATCTTGCAGAAAATCTTATGGCTTCAGGAGTAGAGGTTAAACTTGATAAATGGGATCTGAGACCTGGGGGAGATGCTGTTGCCTTTATGGAGTCAATGGTAGCCGATAAGACTATTGATAAGGTTTTAATAATTTCAGATAAGAACTATTCGGAAAAGGCCGATGAGCGGCGAGGTGGGGTAGGGACAGAGACTCAAATTATTTCTAAGAAGGTGTATGAGCAAGTCGACCAAGAAAGATTTATCGCGGTCATCGCGGAAAAGGACGAAGAAGGTAAAGCGTATACGCCCATTTTCTATCATTCTCGACTGTACATTGATCTTAGCAGTCCAGAAACCTATTCTGAAGGATTCGAAGAGCTGATTCGATGTATCTACGGACAGCCTCAGTATCAGCGGCCGAAGCTAGGGAAAAAACCCGATTTTCTTAATAAAGAAGTTGCTATAAATTTAGGTACTGCTCCATTGGCTCGCAGAGCCATAACCTTAATTAAAGAAGGGAAAAATATTGCTGGTGCTGCGTTAGAGGAGTACCTGATGGTGTATTCGGAGAATTTGGAACGTATCCGAATTAAGCTGAATAGTGAAGTGCTGTTTGATGATCAAGTTGTTGAAAATATTACAGAGTTTGTTTCGTGTAGGAACGAATTGCTGCAAGTGATTACAAGTGCGGTACGTTATTTGGATCAACAAGAAGCTGCGGATTTTCTTCACAAGTTTTTAGAGAGTATTTTGAAATATCAAGAAGCCCCTGAGCACCTAAATGTTTGGAGGGAAACGGATTTTGATAACTATAAGTTCATTGTTCATGAGATATTTTTGTATGCTATAACCATTTGTCTGAAATATGGTAAATTTTCTATAGTGGCTCAATTGTTGGATAGGTCTTATTACGTTAACTCACGTCGCTCGGTAGCGTACCTTTCCGGCTACGAGTGCTTTTATAAGGATGTTGGCGCGTTAAATCAGAGGAATAGTCGTCTTAACCTTAATAGGTTATCGCTAAGCGCAGATCTTACAAAGGAGTTAAATAGTACTAGTGGCATAGACTTTTCCAATCTAATGCAAGCGGATTTCCTTTTGTTTACACGATGTGAGATTCACCGTGGACATTGGTGGCCTAAAACTCTCGTGTACTTAGGCCACTTTCCAGGCGCTTTTGAAATTTTTATTAGGTCCGCTTCAGCGCAGTATTTTGAGAACCTGAAGCAAGTTCTCAAAGTGAATGGCAAAACTGAACTTGAAAAGTTCGCGGTTGATGCTACACAGCGCGGAGGTCATTACTACGGTTTCGGTAGATTGGGCGTCGACTGGAAGAGACTTTTGAATCTTGATGATCTCGGAAGCTTACCCTGACGACCTTGGCCTAACTATTGCCTCCGGCTGCATGGGGGCATTTGAGAGAGTAATGCTGTTAGGTCGAGAGCAATAGGCCCTTCGCTTGTAAGGTCCAGAGAGATATTACGGAACAAGGACGGATCGGTCGCAATGGTGATTACTATCCGATTCACAGAGAATGCAGTGCTATTGATTACCTAAAATCTTGTAGCTTGCGTTTGTAGCGTAACAATTTTTATTACCCCGTTTATTTAATTCAATTTTTCCACCATTGTCAAATTAATGGCATTTTAGGGGGGTATTTCCTTCCTCTTCGGGTAGCCAGAAATAGCTTGTTTTTTTATTCATCTTCGATCCTCATGTGATGTCCTTTTGCGGTTTAAATGCAGTTCGAGGGTATAAAATTTGTCAATGTCAGGTGGTTTAGCATTATCATTTGATCCTCGCGAGGTGACTCTAAATATATTGATGTAAAATTGCGTCTTTGATTCCTTATCTCTGAGTTTGATAAAATTTGAAGGTTAAGAGCTGGGGCAGTCGTGTATTTATGAACTATTTATTTTGCTTTCGACCGAAGCTGCTTTTCGGACCAGTGTAATAAGGGCAGCGGCATCGTTGAACCTGTCGGTTCAGTCGAATTGTTGGATAGGGGACAGCTATGGAAGCCAAGCGGCTTCCATAGTACTTAGCTTCGGCGCTTTAATTGCTGATCGATGAGGCACAGCTCTGCTTTGATCGCATTGAGGGTGAGGCTTTGTATCGTTGTATTTTTCTGCCAGCGAGAGTCCGTGAGCTTTAGCAGGCCGCTCAGATGGGCTTTCCTCGCTTTCAACGTTTCGGTACTACTGAGGCTGTTCTGCGTGGCAGTGTTCATAGTGCTGGTCCTTGGGCATTGTTTAAACAGCCCACACACGTGGGCTGTTTCAGGCAGGACGGGTCGTTACAAGGCCAGCACGTCGTGTACGGCGTACCGCGCTGAGCGCTCAGAGAGGTCACTCCAAGCCCAGCTGTTGAAGTTTTCGCCTTGCTCTGGAACGTTGAGCTTGAACAGCGCAACCGGATCTCGGTCGATCATTCGACGCGCCGCACAAAGTTGTCCGCCAACATCGAGCAATGCTTGAGCGGCCTCATTCCACTTCTCTTCGAGCACCGCGTTTGCGAGGTGCAGCGCCTTGTTCTCAATTTTCTGATGTTCTTGTTGCGCTTCAGAAATGTGCTGATCGATGGTGGCCAGCTCTTGTTCCAGAGCGCTGATCATCAGCTGCTGACGACGGTTTTGCTCGGCTACTGTCGCGAGGTTTTTCGCGGCTTTTTGAGCGTCAGCATTCGCGGTCTTCTCGCCCTCGGTATCGCCCCAGGCGACAGCCTGGGCAAAGGCAGTCGCCGCTTCTGTCTCGGCCTGACGTGCCTTCGCCATTTCGTCTGTGGCTTGCTGACGGATTTCATTCAGGCGGACGCCGACACTCTGCCGCTTTTCGTTGAGCTCGTGCTCGTCGGCTTTCCAGGTCGTCATGGCATCACGGTATCCGGCCATCAGCGTTTCGTGATTGACGATGTTTTCGCGTCGAACAATTTTTTGATTCAACCGATCAATTTCAAAGTCCAGCGAATCACATTTTCTTTTCCGGTCGGCGTACTGATCCTGCACGTCCCGCTCCCGGCCTCGCTGGATAGACTCGGGGGCGGCTAGAGCAGTCTCATATTGCAAGAGTTCGGCTCGCAGGCGTTCCAGTTCGGTGGTCAGTTGTTCACGGCGGTCTTTCAGTTCTTGGATGTCGTTCATAGTTTCGTCTCTGTGCTATTCGATGGGGTTGGGTTGAGCGGCTGGCGAGGCCGGGAATGAGCCGGCGCTACCTCGATCAGTAGGATGCCTTCAGGCAGCCCGAGCCTCGCTCTCATCCGTTCCCGGAATCGTCTTCACGATGTAGCAGCGTTGCGGGCCTAGACCGGGCAACCGGACCAAACTCGATGCCTTGCCGTCGCTACCAGGTTCCAGCACACCCCGGTGCAGCAGCTCCTTGTTCACTGCGTTGATGTTCATGCCCCGGAATATCTCGGATCGCCATGCCTCGGGCAGCACATAGTAGGTGTGGGTGGTGTGCATGGTGTCGCCCATGCCGTGCTCTAGCGTCTTGCGAAAGCCCAGGCGGTCGATGGTGCGTGGCCCGTGCTCGTCGATCTTCGCGGCGGCGGTTTCCCAGCGGGTGAAGCGGCTTTCACCAAAGCGCTCGATGATCTGGCGCAGACGGGCCAAGATCGCATCGCCTTCAAGGTTTCCGGCACCGCCACGCTCATTCAGCCACGCGCTCAGGCACACACGTGCCGCCGTGGTTGCGGTGCCGTCAGGCCAGCCAGTGATACCGAACGCAGTGGCCAGCTCTCCAGCTGCTGCGGCCAGCCCAAAGCGTGCAGCGGCTCGATGTGCCTGCCCGCTGGCCGAGGCGGGGAGGGCTTTGGCAACGAACCCTTCCAAAGTCCGTCGGAGGATGGTCGACCATCCGTGCATCTTCCCGGGCTCGCAAAGGGCCGCCAGGAACGCGGTGAGTGGCGTGCCGTAGTATTTGGCTACCCGAGCCTTGAGCGCGTCAGAGAGGGCCGCTGCGTCGTCGAAGCCACTCAACACGTCAAACATGCCGAGGCCTTTACTGGCGTCCGCCGGTACGGCGAGCATGCGCACTTCCATGCCGGCTTTCAGTTCCTTGTTTGCCTCGGCCATGTGCTGCGCCAACGTCTTCTCGCCCGTGGAGAGAAACAGCAAGCGCCACTCCTGTACCTGTCGGCCTGCTTGTCCTCGATCATTGGCGCGAGCCTTGCCGGTGCGTCATCGCGCTGGGTCGGTTATCAAGGCTCAGCATAGGACGCGGATCGGGCAGATCTTGCGGCGCTATTGAGTGGTTTTGCCGTCGGCGCGTTTGCACCAGTTCAACGGCGTCGGGCCGAAGGTGGAAGCGATAAAGCGCCACGGTGGCTGGCTTTGCATTGCGGTGGGGAAGGGTAGGGGTAGACAGAGGTGGACAGCCAGAAACAAGAAAGCCCGCACGAGGCGGGCTTCTTGAGGTGATTCATAGACTGCTGTAGACATCTATGGATCGGTACTTGGTGGCTACACAGGGACTTGAACCCCGGACCCCAGCATTATGAATGCTATGCTCTAACCAACTGAGCTATGTAGCCAAGTGGCGCGCATTATTCGCCGGTAACGAAGATGTGTCAAGCGTAAATCTGAAATATTTCTCTGCGCTTTCAACCGCTTAACAATCCCTGCCGCAAATCCCCGTCAGCTGAGCTGAAATCTCCCCGTGTTGGCACTCAAGGCCTTGCTTCCCTGGCTCAGGGTGTCCGCCGCCACGTTCACGGCCCGTGCGCCTTCGAGCAAGCGCATGGCCGCCTGGTCGACCTGCTGGATATTGCCGCTGACCTCGTCGGCGGTGCTGGCTTGTTCATCCACGGCGGTGGCGATTTGCGCCAGGGTGTCGGTGACACTTTGCACGGCGCTGGCAATTTCTCCCAGCCGTTCGCCCAGGCCGGTGACGGCTTGGGCGTCGGTCTGGGCCTGGCCGCAGGCGGCTTCCATCAGGCTGACGGCCTCGTTGACTGTGGCACGCAGGCTGTCGACGGTGCCGGCAATCTGTTGCGTGGAAGACTGGGTGCGTTGCGACAGGCTGCGGACCTCATCGGCCACCACGGCGAAACCACGGCCCTGTTCCCCGGCGCGAGCCGCTTCGATGGCGGCATTGAGGGCCAGAAGATTGGTCTGCTCGGCCACGCCACGGATGGTATCGACCACCAGTTGGATCTGCTGCCCTTGTTCGCTGACTCGCCCCAGTGCGGCGGCGGTTTCGTTGAGCCGCTGGTTGAGCTGCTGGATGCTCGCCGTGGTGCGCTGGCTGTCACGGCTGCTGTCGGTGGCGATGCGGCGGGTCTGCTGGGCACTGTCGGAAGCCTGTTCACAACTCTTGGCCACGCCCTGGGAGGTGGCGGCCAGTTGCGTCGCGGCGGCGGCGATCTGGCTGATTTGCATCTGCTGGGCCTCGACTTCTCCCAGGGCGCCGCTGGAGTGGGTATTGAGGGTGCGCACGGCATTGCTCAACTGCAACGTTTCGTGATCCACCCCCAGCAGGCTGGTGCGCAACTGCACCACGGCGACGTTGAGGGCGGTGCTGATGGCCGCCAATTCATCGCGCCCTTGCACCGGCACTTGCAGGCTGAGATTGCCGTCGCGCAGGGCCTCGGCCAGCAGGGTGATGCCGCTGGCGCTGCGCCGGATCGACGCTTGCAGGCACACAAAAAGATACAGCGCCGCCAGCAGCAGGCAGCCCAGCACTGTCGCTACCAGGGCGAACTGGCGAATCGCCGAACCTTGGTAGTGATCCAGCCGCGTATCCAATGCCACCAGTGATTCCTGCCGCAGGGTCGCCAAGTCGGTGAGGAGGGCGTCCATGTGTTTTTCGAAGTCTTCCGGCTTCAAGTTGATGGAGCCGCCGAACACGCCGTCATCCAGCACTTTCAGGCCGGCGTCCAAGTGCTTGAGGCTGCCTTGGAATTGTCCGGCCCAGGTTTGCAAATCGCTGGGCAGGCGGGTTTCCAGCAATGCTCCGGTCTTGACCAGTTGGTCCCGGGCGTCACCGATACGGCTGCGCAGGTCCCGCAGTTGCAGGCGGCTCTGCAGCGTGAACTGGCCCGACACCACGGAGGCCTGGCCAACGCTGGCCAGGCGGCCGACCCGTTCGATCAGGTCCGGTGTCTGCTGGGTCGAAATCTGGGTCAGCAGGTAGGTTTCCAGCCAGGAGGCGAGGGTCAGGCGGTTGTCCATGACCATTTGTTCGCGCAAGGCTTGCAGGGCGCTGAGGGCCGCGGTGAAACGGTCATAGCCGTCCGGCCACCACCCCACGCTGCCCAGGCTCTTGGAGTCCAGACCGTTGAGGCTGGTTTGCAGGGCTTGATAACGGGCAAGCGTGTCGGCTTCGGCACCTTCGCTTTGCAAGGTGGTGCCCAGGTCACTGGCGGCCTGGTTGAGGGCCGGCTGCACCGCATCGAAGGCCGCCATGGCGGCCAGCGTCGCGGGTGTCGGCTGCCGATTGGTCTCGGTGGCGCGCCAGCGGGCGGCGCGGTTGCGCTGGGCGGTGAGCAGGTTGTCGAGATTATCCAGGGCCAGCAATTGGCGAACGCCGGCACGCTCTCCGGAAATCAGGCTGAGCTTGTCGCGATAGTCCTGGCCGATGAGCCACAGGCTGCCCATGAGCGGCAGTATAAAAAGCAGGAACAGCAATTGGAATTTGCGGGCGAAGCCGAAATGCCCCAATAACCTGATTCCCGGTGATAGAAACGCCTGCATGCCCATACTCCCCTGAACACCCATGCACTGTTTTTGTGCGTTTTTTACACAGTGCTAAAACGGGTGCCCTTTTAAAAGGCCTCGAAAGTTTGTCCAAATCGGCTTGGTAGGCCAGCTCTGTAGCGAAACTTCCCATTCTCGGTCTCCTTTGTAAGGAGCCGCGTTATAGCTCATTAACAAGGCAAGATTCAGACCATGGCGTTGGGCTATCACCTTGGAATGGGACAATTTTTTCAAGGTCGATAGCAAGCTAAGGGGATAGCCTTGTCGCACCGAAAAATGGCACATTGACGCACCTGCCCATGTGCACCCTCTCGTATGGAAACTCCCATGGCTATCAGCAATACCCAGGCCGCCACCCCTTCCGTTGCCGCCCCGGCGCAAAGCAGCCCGTTGGTCATGCGCATCATCGGCGCCGTGGCGCTGGCGCACTTGATCAACGATTTGATCCAGGCCGTGCTGCCCTCGATCTACCCGATGCTCAAGGACAGCTATGGCCTGACCTTCACCCAGGTTGGCCTGATCACCCTGACGTTCCAGTTGACCGCATCTTTGTTACAGCCCTGGGTCGGCTATCACACGGATCGCCATCCCAAGCCCTGGCTGCTGCCGGCCGGGACGGTGTGCACGCTGATCGGCATTGTGATGATGTCCATGGTCGGTAGTTTTGCCTTGATCCTATTGGCGGCGGCATTGATCGGTATCGGCTCGTCGACCTTCCACCCGGAAGCATCACGTGTGGCACGACTGGCGTCGGGTGGACGCTACGGGCTGGCGCAATCGACGTTCCAGGTGGGCGGTAACGCCGGCTCTGCCTTCGGCCCGCTGCTGGCGGCGGTGATCATCATTCCCTACGGGCAGGGCAATGTGGCCTGGTTCGGGTTGTTCGCCCTGTTTGCGTTGTTCGTGCTGTACCGCATCAGCCGCTGGTACGCCAATCATTTGAACCTGTTCAAGCTCAAGCAAGGCCAGGCGGCCACCCATGGCCTATCCAAGGGCCGGGTCTTGAGTGCGCTGGTGGTGCTGGGGCTGCTGGTGTTTTCCAAGTACTTCTACATGGCCAGTTTTACCAGCTACTTCACGTTCTATCTGATCGAGAAGTTCGACCTGTCGGTGGCCTCTTCGCAGTTGTACCTGTTCCTGTTCCTCGGCGCAGTGGCGGCGGGGACCTTTTTTGGCGGACCGATTGGCGACAGGATCGGGCGCAAGGCGGTGATCTGGTTCTCGATCCTCGGCGTGGCGCCGTTCACCCTGATTCTGCCTCACGTCGACCTGCTGTGGACCAGCATCCTCAGCGTGGTCATCGGCTTCATCCTCGCTTCGGCGTTCTCGGCCATCGTCGTGTACGCCCAGGAGCTGGTGCCGGGCAATGTCGGGATGATCGCCGGCGTGTTCTTCGGGCTGATGTTCGGCTTCGGCGGGATTGGCGCCGCGCTGCTGGGGCATCTGGCGGACATTCGTGGCATTGAGTACGTGTATTGGTTGTGCTCGTTCTTGCCGTTGCTCGGGGTGCTGGCGATTTTCTTGCCGAGGACCAAAAAAGTCTGATCCGCCTCCAGATGGCCGTTACCAATGAATATCGAGTTTTATGCTGAAAAATCTTTTGATCAGAACGGTGACCGCCGCCATGGGTAAGCGTAAACGCAAGACACTGCCGAAGGATTTCGGTCAGTTGCTGGAACAGGCCTCGTTTGCCGAGCTGGTCGCCGTGTTCGATGCGTGCGAGCTTGAAGCCACCGGCGGTTACAGCAAGAGCACCGCGCTGGGCTTTTACAACTGTCCCGACGAACTGGTCCGCTGGTTGGTGGAGCAGGGCGCCGATATCAATGCCCGTGACACTTACCAACGAACGCCCCTGCATCATCGCAGTTCGAGTTGGATCGGGGGTATCGACCTGCTGCTGGATTTGGGCGCCGATATCGAGGCGCAGGATTACCAGGGCTACACGCCGTTGCATGCCGCGGCCAACAGCCACAAAGCCGAGGCCATCGCGGCCCTGATCCGCCGTGGCGCCAATGTCGACGCCAAGAGTCGGCAGGGGCACGGTGTCCTGCATATTGCCTTGGCCACTACCCGCAACGCCGATATCGAGGCCACCGCGAAAATCGCCCAGACCCTGTTGGCGGCAGGGCTGCAGCGCGATGAAGGCATGCTCGTTGAAGTGCAACGCATCGGCCGTGAATTCGAATTTCACCGAGCCTCTTTCAACCCGGACTACCTCGAGGCAACGGACGCTGCCCTGACCCGTCTTTATCGCCTTTTCGACGTCGCGCCCGTTGCCTCTCGCAAGGTTCACGACGGTCAGGCCGCCATCGTCGTGACGGCCAGTGGCTGGCCAGACCAGCATCAACAATTGTGGGAGTTGCTGGTGCCATCCTCGGGCGCCGCAACGACGGCGCAGGGTGAGGTGATCCGCATCAGTGGCCGTATCTCCCGAGAGATCCACCACAACGGATCGGCCAACTGGGACGCCGATTTCAAAACGATGTTGGTGGCTCTGGTCGATCATCTGGGCAGCGCCGTGCCCTTGCCTGAGGCCGACCTCGCGCAAGCCCGGACACTGGCCGCCGTCCTGCGGGGTGGCAACGATGATGGCGAGCAGACTGATCGTCTCTGTGAATTGGCCGTGCGTTGGGTGATCGCCAACCCGCAGCCGGTGCCATTGGCGGCACCTTCCTACGGTAGGTGACGCCCACCTCTTCAGGATCCAATAGCCCGGCGCGACACCTCGTGCGTCGGTGTTGAATTACGACCAAAGTACTGTTTTGTATAACGCCTAAGTTCGATTTTGTATAAAAGTCGAGCGTGTTAATTTGGTGCTGTGGTTATTGGTCTGAATGGATTCTGCGATATTGTTCAAGCGTAACCCCAGGGTTACTGGAAAAGCAGGGATCGCGCATTCTTTCCACCTATCGCCCTTATGTGCCCTGGCACTTAAGGCCTTCGGTTCTTGATCTGAATACCTCTAGCTGCTTTCAGGTGGATAGAGCGGATTTACGCCCCAACCTGCCACGTTTCAAATATTTATAAAGCGCTGCATCGCCGTGCCCTTTCAAGGCGTTTGTCTTGTGGGCAGCGTAAACAGCCGTGATCGATTGTTATTTGCCGCGTCGTGCACAAGTTAGAGGCCGTCGTCTTTAGCGTTGGCAATCAATAGAATCAGGCAGGGGATGATATGAAGTTCAAGTCATTGCAGGCACGCATTTGTGTCACGGCAGGCGTATGCCTGTTTGTTGCATCCGTCAGTCTGGTTGTCTACGGGCTGTTTACCGCTCGGACCAATGAGCAATACGTCGCTTCCGAAGTCTCGGCGCTGGTTGAAACGTCAACGATCCGGGAAATCCAGAACCTGGCCGAGTCCCGTGCCAATGCCATCCAGGCCAAGTTGCAGAATGCGCTGGACGCCGCCCGCACCATGGCCAACACCTTTGCCGCCAGCAAGGCCGCGCAAAGTCCCTTGGCGTTGGGGCGCGAGCAGATCAACAGCGTATTGCTCAGCGTCCTCAAGGATAACCCGGACTTCAACGGCACCTACTCCTGCTGGGAACCCGATGCGTTGGACGGCCAGGATCCGGCGTTCCGTAATGCTGCCGATGGCAATAATCCCCTGACGGGACGTTTCACGCCTTACTGGACTCGCAGCGCCGACGGTCGTGTCGCGGTGCAGCCACTGGTCGAGTATGACTCCCCGGATCGCCATCCCAACGGTGTGCCCAAGGGCGGCTGGTACAGCGGCCCGCGCGACACCCTGAAGGAGAGCGTGCTCGATCCCATTCCCTATGTGGTCCAGGGCAAGAACGTCTGGCTGACCACCCTGTCGGTGCCGATCGTGGCCAACGGCAAGTTTTACGGTGTGGTCGGGGCTGACTTCGATATCGCCTTTATCCAGAAACTCAGTGAGCAGATGTCTGCCGAGCTCTACGGCGGCAAAGGCACGGTTTCGATCCTGAGTAACCAGGGCCTGGTGGTCGCGGACAGCCAGCGCACCGACCTGATCGGGCAATCCATCAAGGCCTTGTTGCCTGATTCCTGGGAAAAAGTGCTCAGCGATATCCAGGGCGGTCGGGGTGACGGCCTGCTCAATCCGCAAACCCAGAATATCGAAGTGCTGATGCCCATTGCCCTCGGTCGCACAGGCAAGCCCTGGGCGGTGCTGATTCGCTTGCCCAAGGCCGTGGTCATGGCCCAGGCCATCGCCCTGGAGCAGGAGTTGCAAGCGCGCAGTATCAGCAACAGCATCTGGCAAGTGTCGGTAGGGCTGGGCATTTCCCTGTTGGCGTTGGTCGCCCTCTGGTTCGCCACGGCGAAAATCGTCGGGCCGATCCGCGAGGCCGCGGCGTTGGCCGCCAACATCAGCCTGGGCGACTTCTCGCGCCGCCTGGTGCAGCAATCCGAGGATGAAGTCGGGCAACTGTCTGCCGCACTCAATGACATGTCCGAAAGCCTGCAGCGGCAGGTGAGGGTGGCCGAGCGTATTTCCGAAGGGGATCTGGACCTGGAGGTCCGGTTGTCGTCGCCCCACGATACCCTCGGCAAGTCACTGGAGAAGATGGTCAGCAACCTGAACCAGCTGATTTCCGAGGTGCAGACCAGCGCCACCCAGATTACCGGCAGCTCGGCGCAGGTCACCGACCTGAGCCAGTCGTTGTCCGATGGTGCGTCGAACTCCGCGTCGTCCATTACCGAAATCAGCGCGGTGATGACGCAAATGGCTGCGCAGACCCGGGACAACGCCGCCAACGCCAAGAAAGCCGATGAGCAATCCCAGGCATCACGGGCCGATGCGGGGGAGAGCGATAAGTTGATGAGCGAGCTGATTGCCGCGATGGCTGAAATCGATAACTCGGGCAAGGACATCACCGCGATCATCACCACCATCGACAATATTGCCGCTCAAACCAATCTGTTGGCGCTGAACGCGGCCATCGAAGCCGCCCGGGCGGGTGAGCTTGGGCGCGGTTTCGCCGTCGTCGCCGACGAAGTCCGCAGCCTGGCCGCCCGCAGCGCCGAGGCCGCCCAGCAGACGGCGGCATTGATCGCCGACTCATCGAGCAAGACCCAGCGCGGCATGATCATCGCCGGCCGGACCGCCGAATCGCTGAAAAACATCGTCACCGGCACCAGCGCGGTTTCCAACCTGGTTTCGCTGATCTACCAGGCCTCCAGCGAGCAGGCTTCGGGCTTGCAGCAGGCCAGCATCGGCTTGGAGCAGATCGATGAAGTGACGCAGAAAAACCAGTCCAACTCGCAAGAGTGCGCGGTGGCGGCCAAGGACCTTTCGGAGCGAGCCTCACTGATGCAGCGTGTGTTGGGACGTTTCAAGGTCAAAAGGGGTGGGCTAAAGCACAAGACTTCCGATTGAAAAAGCGGATAATGGCCGCCTATTTTTTGCTCGTGATGCTGGTAATCCCGTATGGAAATCAAGGTCAACTTTCTCGACAACCTTCGACTTGAAGCCAAGTTTGATGACTTTACGGTGGTGGCCGATCAACCTATCCGCTACAAGGGCGACGGCTCGGCCCCCGGGCCGTTCGATTACTTCCTGGCTTCGTCGGCGTTGTGCGCGGCTTACTTTGTGAAGTTGTATTGCCAGACGCGCAATATTCCCACCGATAACATTCGCCTGTCGCAGAACAATATTGTCGATCCGGAAAATCGCTACAACCAGATCTTCAAGATCCAGGTCGAACTCCCGGCGGATATCAGCGACAAGGACCGCCAAGGTATTTTGCGTTCCATCGACCGTTGCACGGTGAAGAAGGTCGTGCAAGCCGGGCCTGAGTTTGTCATTGAGGAGGTGGACAACCTCGACGCCGATGCCCAGGCGTTGCTGATGCCCAATTCGGTTTCCCAAGCGGGCACCTACATCGCCGGCAAGGACCTGCCGCTGGAACAGACCATCGCCAATATGTCGGGTATTTTGGCGGCCCTGGGCATGAAGATCGAGATCGCTTCGTGGCGCAATATCGTGCCCAATGTGTGGTCGCTGCATATTCGCGATGCCCACTCGCCGATGTGTTTTACCAATGGCAAGGGCGCGACCAAAGAGGCCGCCCTGGCGTCGGCGTTGGGCGAGTTCATCGAGCGACTGAACTGCAATTTTTTCTACAACGATCAGTTCTGGGGCGAAGACATCGCCAACGCGGCGTTTGTGCATTACCCGGACGAACGCTGGTTCAAGCCTGGCCGTAAAGATGCGCTGCCAGCGGAAATCCTCGACGAGTATTGCCTGAACATCTACAACCGCGACGGCGAGCTGCGTGGCTCCCACCTGATCGACACCAACTCGGGTAATGAAGAGCGCGGCATCTGCTCGCTGCCGTACGTGCGCCAGTCGGACGGCGAGGTGGTGTATTTTCCGTCCAACCTGATTGAAAACCTGTTCCTGAGCAACGGCATGAGCGCCGGTAACACGCTGGCCGAAGCTCAAGTGCAATGCCTGTCGGAGATTTTCGAGCGCGCGGTCAAACGCGAGATCATCGAAGGTGAATTCGCACTGCCGGATGTACCGGCCAACGTGCTGGCGAAGTACCCGGGCATCATGGCCGGTATCCAGGCGCTGGAAGAGCAGGGGTTCCCCGTCCTGGTGAAGGATGCCTCCCTGGGGGGCGAATTCCCGGTGATGTGCGTCACGTTGATGAACCCGCGTACCGGCGGTGTGTTTGCCTCGTTCGGCGCACACCCGAGCCTGGAAGTGGCGCTGGAACGCAGCCTGACCGAATTGTTGCAGGGCCGCAGTTTCGAAGGCCTCAACGATTTGCCCCAACCGACGTTCGAGGGGCATGCGGTGACCGAGCCGAATAACTTCGTCGAGCACTTCATCGACTCCAGCGGCGTGGTGTCGTGGCGCTTTTTCAGTGCCAAGTCAGATTACGAATTCGTGGAGTGGGACTTCTCCGGCCAGGGTGAAAACTCGAATGCCGAGGAGGCCGCGACCTTGTTCGGCATTCTCGAAGGCATGGGCAAGCAAGTGTACATGGCGGTCTACGAGCACATCGGCGCGAAAGCCTGCCGCATCCTGGTGCCGGGTTATTCGGAAATCTATCCCGTGGACGATCTGATCTGGGATAACACCAACAAAGCGCTGTTTTTCCGCGCCGACATCCTGAACCTGCACAGCCTGGACGAAGACGAACTGCAAGCGCTGGTCGAGCGTCTGGTGGAAAGCGAGCTGGACGACTACACCGACATCACCACCTTGATCGGCATCGAGTTCGATGACAACACGGCTTGGGGCCAGTTGACGATCCTGGAGTTGAAGCTGTTGATCTATCTGGCCTTGCAGCAGTTCGAAGAGGCGAAGGAAGCGGTGGAAACCTTCTTGCAGTACAACGACAACACGGTTGAGCGCGGGTTGTTCTACCAGGCCGTGAATGTGGTGCTGGAGATGAAGCTGGACGAAGACCTGGAACTGGAAGACTACGAGGCCAATTTCCGCCGGATGTTTGGCAACGAGCGGATGGATGCGGCGATCGGCTCGGTGGACGGCAGCGTGCGCTTCCATGGCTTGACGCCGACCAGCATGAAGCTGGAGGGTCTCGATAGACACCTGCGCCTGATCGACAGCTACAAAAAACTGCACGCGGCGCGGGCCAATGTGTCGGCTTTACCTTCCGGGCTCGCCCCGTCGCTTGGCTGAATCCCGGCACTTGCATGGGGTTCGGTTTTTTCCGAACCCCGAGGCTCAGTCAAACGGAACGAAATCGCAGGATCTGCGCGCCGTCGAAAGGGTCGATCAGGTAATGGGCGTGCACGCCGAACGTAGCCTGCAAGCGTTGCGGGGTCAGCACCTCCAGAGGCTTGCCTAGCGCCACCAGCCGACCCCGCTCCAGTACCGCCAGGCGGTCACAGGTCAACGCCTGGTTCAGGTCGTGCAGGGCGATGACCGTCGTGACAGGTAGCGCTTGCACGACTTTCAGGATGGCGAGCTGATGCTGGATATCCAGGTGATTGGTGGGTTCGTCCAGCAAGAGAATCTGTGGGCGCTGGGCCAGGGCCCGAGCGATGTGGACACGTTGGCGTTCACCGCCGGACAGACTGTGCCAGGTGCGGTTTTTCAAGTGCGCCGCATCGACGTCCCACAGCGCCTGCTGGACGATGGCGGCGTCTTCGTTTGACCACGGGCTCAAGGCTGATAGCCACGGCGTTCGGCCCAAGGCAACGGCGTCGAACACGCTGATCGCATCCAGTGTGTCGGCCTGTTGCTCAACCACGGCCAGGGTCTGCGCGACGGTTCGCCGTGCCAGCGTCTTGAGGGGCTGGTTGTTGAGCTGAATGTCGCCCCGGCTGGGGGCACGTACGCCCGCCAGAAGTTTGAGCAGTGTGGATTTTCCCGAACCGTTGGGCCCGACGAGGCCCAGGGTTTCGCCCCGACGGATGTCGAGGTGGATATCGTGCAACAACTCGGCGTCCCGCACATGGAACCCGAGGCCGGAACAACTCAGCACGGATTCGCCGATGACAGCGGTGACGGCATTCATCGGGCATTTCTCCGACCGATCAGGATCAACGCGAACACCGGAGCGCCCACCAGTGCAGTGATGACGCCGACCGGGATGACTTGGCCTTTGATCAGCGTTCGGGAGAATACATCGGCGGCGATCAGGAACACCGCGCCACCCAACGCGCTTGCCGGCAACAGGCGCGCATGCCGGGTGCCCAGCAACAAACGCACGGCATGGGGAATGACCAGCCCGACGAAACCGATGGAGCCCACGATCGACACCATCACCGCTGTCACCAGTGCCGCGCAACTGATCAGCAGAAATTGCACCCGGCGTACCGGAATGCCGAGGGAGGCGGCCGAGTCGGCGCCAAAGGTAAAGGCGTCCAGCGCCCGCCGATGCCACAGGCACACCGCGAGACCGATCAATGCCACGGGCACCGACAGCCACACCGACGGCCAACGGACCCCACTGAGATTTCCCAGCAACCAGAACATGATGCCGCGAGCTTGTTCGGAGCTGGCGGACTTGGTAATCAGAAACGCGGTGAGCGCATTGAACAACTGCGAGCCGGCAATGCCGGCCAGGATGATCTGCCCGGTGCCAGCGGGTGAGCGACTGGCACGGGCCAGCAAAACGACCACGGCGAACGCGGCAACGGCCCCGGCGAAGGCCCCGGCCGACAACGAAACCAGACCCGCCCCAATGCCCAGCAGCGCCACCAGTACCGCGCCTGTCGAGGCGCCGGCGGAGATGCCGAGCAGGTAAGGATCGGCCAACGGGTTGCGCAACAGCGATTGCAAGATCACCCCGCAGGTCGCCAGGCCCGCACCGCAGGCCGCTGCCACCAGCGCACGGGTCAGCCGGTAGTTCCAGACGATGCCTTCGTCTATCGGGTCGAGGGTATAACCTGCCGCCCACAGTTTGTTGGCCAGCACCTGGAACACCACACTCGGCTCGATACTCGTTTCACCGATGGCCACACCGGCAATCACCGCCAGGAGCAGCGTCACCAACGCCAGCAACGTTCGAATCAGCGTCGGAATCATTTCGGCAGGTCGTAGCCGCTGATGGCCGTCGCCAGGGTTTCCAGGCCGTCGAACATTCTGATGCTCGCTTGCATGGCCATCGCATCGAGAATGATGATGCGGTTGTTTTTCACCGCGTCCATATTGCGGGTCACCGGGTCACTGCGCAGGAATTGCAGCTTCTTTTCATGGTCATCCGCTGGAAAACGTCGGCGATCCATGCGGGCAATGACCAGGAAGGTCGGGTTGGCCTTGGCGATGGTTTCCCAGCCGACGGTCGGCCATTCCTCATCGGATTCAACCACGTTGCGCACGCCCAGGGTACTGAGCATGAAGTCAGGAATGCCCTTGTGCCCGGCTACGTAGGGGTCAATGTCCAGACTGGCGCTGGAGAACCAGAACAGCGCACTCGTCTGCTTCAGATCCTTGGCCTGCACCGTGGCGATAGACTTCGCCAGGCTGGCCTTGAGTTGGGCGTTCAACTGCTGGCCACGCTCCTGTACGTCGAAGATTTCAGCCAACTGGCTGATGCTCTTGTAGATACTGTCGATGCGAAACGCCTCCAGCCGCGTGCCATCCGCACCGACCAGATTATCCTTGGCCTCGCAATCGGAGGGCATCAGGTAGGTCGGGATCTTCAGTTCATGAAACTGCTGGCGGGTACCGACCACGCCTTGCGGCCCGACCATCCATTCCAGTTCCACCGCCACCAGTTGCGGACGTTTGCCGATCACCGCCTCGAAGCTCGGCTCGTTATCGGCCAGGCGTTCGATCTTGTCGTTCTGCGCCTTGTACTTCATCTGCACATCGTTGAACCAGAGCGAAGTGCCGACCACCTTGTCGCTCAACCCCATGGCATAGAGCATTTCAGTGCCGGCCTGGCCAATGGTCACGGCGCGACTGGGTGCTTGCTCAAAGGTCAGTGTGCTGCCGCAGTTCTCGAGGGTCAGGGGATAGTGAGTCGGGGCCGCGTGGGCGAGGCTCGGCAGACCCAGGGCAATGACGAAGGGGACAAGGCGGGGCAGCAGCATGATGCAAACTCCAGTTGACCGTACACGGAGCAGGGGACGGACTGGAAAACACATCATCGAACGCTGTCGCTGCCGATCGGCCCAGTGACGCGCAACGCAAGGATGCTCTTCCCGGACACCCCGCCGGTTAGTGATTGACTTGGCCGGCAGGTCTCCTGACTGATGCGTCATCGCCTGGCTCCAGCCTTCCCGGGGCGATCCCAGTGGCCATTGAGGAGCAGGCTCAGCACCTACAGTTGCGGGGGCAGTTCCGTTTGATGCCGTGCGAGGCATCTCGGATTCCCTATTAGTCCCGTGGGGGAACCGGCGGTCGGCATGTTAGTCGATCGGGGTGTTTATCACCACTCGCCACTGAGAGGCGTTCTCCTGGCATCGTACGATTGCGGGAATGATTTTCGGGAGGTGCGGCATAGCGCCGCTTCTTGCTATTCTGATCGCCCTCTTCATGGACGAACACTGAGACAAGCCATGGTTAACTACACCCCGTCACACATCGGGAAGATATTGCTGGGCCTGCTGTTTGCCCTGATTGGTATCGGTTTGTTGAGCATTGCCATCAATCTCACGCTTGAGCGACGCGAGTTTCTCGACCGCGCACAGACCGCCGATGGCATCGTCAGCCACTTGAATGCCGGTGGTTCGCATCCTGAGATCGCCTTCACCACGAGCAGCGGTGAAAACATCTCCTACCCCCAGGGTGGCTTCATCTTCGGCTATCAGCAGGGTCAGCCGGTGCGGGTGCATTACCTGCCCGAGCAGCCGGCCAACAGCGCCATCGTCGATGACTCGGCCGCGCTCTGGGGCACTTCCGGGATCCTGGGTCTTATCGGTCTGGTGTTCACGCTCGTCGGTCTGGCAAAAGCTATCCGTCAGCGCGGTCGCGGTACGGTTCATTCACATAAAGGACTTTAACGTATGAGCTACAACATCCCGATCCCGGTCAATGAAAGTCGCTGGCAGTATCAGACCGCCAGCGGCGGCGGCCTGACCGTGGTCATGGTGGCGGGCAGTGGCGGTTCGATCATCCTGCGTTCGCCCCAGGGCGAGGACGTCAGCTACCGCTACGGCGGCGTCGGAGTAGGTGCCGGATTTGGTGCGCGGCTGCCGCGTTTCGGCAAGATCAATATCCAGATCAAGGGCAAGGGCGTGTCGGCAGCGGGGGCGGCGGAGGCCTTTCCCAGCACCGGCAAGGTGTTTGTCAACGATGCCTTGGCCGCTCGCGACCTGACCAGTGACAACATCACCGGGCCTTGCATGTACACCGAAGTAGGGGTGGGCCTGGGAATCGGTGGTTCGGCCACGGCGCTGTTGTTCGGGCTTGATCCCAAGTTGCTGGCGTTGTCGATGGCACTTAATTCCAACCCGGCGACCTCGCTCATCGCTTCCACCCTGGTCAACCAGCGGCTGGCGAAGTCGGCCAAGGGAGCATTGGTCATGGCCGGTATAAACGCTGGCCTGCAGGCCGGTGGTGGTGGCGCGATTTACATAGGTTATCTGTTCTAGCCAGGTTGTAGGAGTGAGCAAGACCACAGTGCCAATCAATTAGCTCTGCTCATGAAGCGCCCGCTGCATCTTTCGGCGGGCGCCTGGATGAGGTCAGTTCAGTCTTTTGAACTCTGCGTCGATGGCTTCAGCTTCAACGCGCCATGCCTGGAAGCGCTGCTGACGTACACGGCTTTCATCCACATTGCTCTGCAGTTCTTTGCGGCGTGTGTTGAGCAGCAGGTACTCCGGGAAGAACTCCTCCTTGAAGCGTTCCGAGTTCACGAGGGCAAGGAAGTCCTGACGTTGCTGTTCGAAGTTGCCGACCATCGTCGCGACTGCTTTCTTGAAGGCTTCTTCGCGCTTGTATTGCTCCCAGCTGTCCCAGGCTTCGAGGGCCACGCCGAGGAAGGCCAGTGCGCCATTGGCACCTTTGGCGAACTTCACCGCCCCCCACGGCTTGAATTTCAGGTACTTGCCGATATCCATACCTACCGTCTTGGCGATGGTGGTGAGGCCATCCCGTGCGGCCAGCACTGTGGTGTTATTGATGAAGTTGCCTTTGAGCACGTGGTTTATGCCTTGTTTACCCAAGGCCTTGACGGTGGTGTTGAAGTGGTTGACCTCGCTGTCGAAGCCCACTTGCATCTTCTCGACCTCAAGGGTGATCGACTGGGTCTGGCGGCTGAATTCATTTTGCAGACGGGTGGACAGGATGATGCCCTCAGCACCGACCTCGCGTTCGAAGAAGTCCGCGAAGGTTTCCAGGCTGCAACCTTTAGCCTGAAGGATCAGGTCGGAGAAGTAGCGGGTGGCAAAATCGCGAAGACTGATCCGTGCCTCTTCGATTTGCTGCCCGGTTGTTGCCAGTTGCTTGCCCAGGCGAGCATTGAGCTCATCGAGCCTGCCGACCTCCAGCGAAACCTTCTGATCGTTCTCGATGGCAACGGGCAGTTGGTTGCTCAGCACGTCACGGATGACGCTGGCGCGCATGTCGTTGATCAGCGCGGCGCTGCCTCCGTTCTGCTGCATCTTTCCTGTGGTGGCCGTCTGAAGTGTGGCGATGTGAGAGAGCGCCTTGAACTGTTCGAGGTTGCCCAGCCAGTGCTCTACACCCATGTCGAAGGGGTTCGCGGCGACGGCGACAATGGACAGTTCGGCTGCTTCCTGGTCGGTCAGCGTGATCTGTTCACGAAGCCGGCCTGTCACGTTTTCGCGTTTGACCTGCAGGTTGGCCAGGTAGTCCTGTTCATCTTCTACGTCAGCCACTTCGTCGAAGCGGCTAAGGACGAACACTGTGCGTTGCAGCAGATCCAGAGTGCGGAACAACCAGATCAGGTCATCCTTGTGGCTTTCCTTGACGGGGTTGGTCGAGTTCATCACATAGAGCACCAGGTGAGATTCGCTCACGTACTTTTTAGTGATGTCCTTGTACTTCTCGATGGCGTGAGTTTCGGCATTTTCCATTTCCTTGAAGCCGAACAGCCCGGGGGTGTCGATCAGCACGAAGTCTTCGTCGATTTCGTAGATTTTCACCTCATTGGAGGATTCCTGATGGCTGATCTTCATGCTGGACCTGTCCAGCTTTTCCATCCAGGCCGCCGCAATCGAAGTCTTGCCTTCAGAGAAGCCGCCAATCAGCGCGACCTTGAGTTTCTCACCAGACACGCTGCTGACGACATTCTGCAGCTTGCTGCTCAACGCTGGGTCAATCGGAACGCCGGCCTGGGCGCCCTGACCGAGGAAATTCTGCAGCCTGTCCAGCAGCGTCAGCGTATTAGCCTGTTGGGCCTTGAACGTCTTGAGAGTGTTTTCCATTACAGGTTTCCTGCGAGTTCGATTTGACGGGAGAGGCTTTTCAGGCGGATGGTCGAGCGCGACAGCGTGCTCACCTGATTGGCCGCCTGCTTGGCAGGCGCTTCAAGTGCCAGGTCGAGTTGGTCGATAGTCTTCTGCATTTCGCTCAGCGCGCTGTCCAGACTTTCGCGCAGCATGTCGCGCAATTGCTCGGTGGCGCTGCGCAGATTCTTATCAAGGGCCTGGCGTTGTTGGGACATCTTGTAGTCCGTGCTGAGCGCGCTCCAGAGTGCCTTGCCGATCGAGACAAGCGCGGTCAGTACTGAAGCCCCAACGAACCACAAGCTGGCTCCGCCGGTGAACGGTGCCGTCGCGATACCCACAAGGCTTGCCAGCAGCCCCGCAACGTTGACGCCGTTGTCTATTTTTATGTTCAGGTTGAAAGGTTGGTTGAATCGCATGCTGCCCAGCTTTCCGTAACTTGAGGTCAACTCTTGGGCGTGTTTTTCAAAACGGGAGAGAATATCCTCGGCGGCCTTCTGAAATTTACCGACCTCTATGTTCACTGCCACGGGCAGCTGCTTGCTGAGCTGGCGCTGCTGGGTTTCAAGCTGCTCAGTCAGGGCACTTTTGAAAGCGTCGTTGCTGATGTCTTTTTCGATGCGTGCGTAAACGTCGTTACGCACCTTACTGGTGAAGTTGTCGATCAAGGTTTCGCCGCAAGACTCCAGACGTTTCTTCAGCGCCCCAAAGCTGCTGGTCAACTGGCTCTTGGCGCTTTGCTCTTCCTGGGAAAGCTTTTCCGACAGCGCATTCAGAGTCTGCTGAACGCCTGAGAGCGTCTGGGTGGTGTGGTTGAGCGCGTCATTGGCCTTGTTGAAGTTGGCGCGAATGATCTTGGCTTTGCCGTTGTGAATCAGCTGGCGGCCTAGCAAATCCAGGAAGGGGCGCAGACGGGATTTTTCCAGCAACTCGTCGGCACCGAAATCCTCGAGCACTTTGCTGCGGCGCTTGGCATTCTGTGATCCCGGCGCAAGATGGTCGGTCGAGGCGAGAAAGGCAGGAAGCGCGCTCAGCGGAAACACATTTTGATAGTGCTTGCCGAGCTGCTCGCTCATTTTCTGGTCAAGCCCGGCAAGGCTGGCGATTTCGTCGTCGGAGACCAGCGGTCGGTCGGTCAGTGAGTGCTTGGGGTTGGTGATCTTCTTGTTGAAGATGGTCCACACCTCGGTTTGCGCTCCCAGATGCTGTTTGATCTTTTCCAGTGTGCCCTGGTGCTGCCCGTCACCCGTTTGTGGCGGCGCGGCCTGGTTGGTGACATAGAACACCGCGTGAGCGGTCTGGACGGCACGTTCTATCTGGTCGAGTACCAAGCCTTCCTTGCCCTCGATACCGGGTACATCCAGCAGTGCGAAGGGTTGGCCGTCCAGCTCGAACTCATAGCGCTGAGTCTCGCGGGTGAAGTCGCTCAAACCGTGACCGATGATTTGACCGTCAGCATGAACTTGCAGCTCTCCCAGCAACTGCGCCAGCTGGGTCTCATGTTCGAGTCGCTGCTGGGTGAGCGCTCGCTGCTGCTGCGCCGCCTCCGCCTGTTGCGCGGACAGCGCCGCACAAGCGTCGTCGCGCCTGGTTACGATCTCGCTCACCTGCCGCTCCATCGCACGGCACGCCTGTTCGGCTTTCGTCTGTTCGACGTGCAGCGTCGCGGCAGCACTGTCCCGTGCCGCTGTAGTTGCGGTCAACGAAGCGGTGGCCTCATTCAACTGAAGCTCTTCCGGCATCGTTCTGAAAAGATTCAACAGCTTTTGCCAGAGCGAAGCGTTGCTTTTGCGTGTCGCAAGAAGCGTGTGCAGGCGAGTGACGGCGGCAAGGGCGTCCTTATGTGATTGCTCGTGTTGCTCAAACGCACCGCCCAGTCGTTGTTTCACCTCGCTGGACCGGGCGTTGGCCTGGTCCAGCGCGCTCTGGGCGTCCCTGAAAGGCTGTTCGAACTGCGACACTGTCGCACTCAGTTGCTGCGTCAGTTCTTCAAGTCGCGCTTCGGCTTGCTCGATGCTCCGTTGCAGCCCCTGCAGGGTTTCTTCAGTCAGCCCGTACTGGTCGCGCAGCTTGCGAAACGCCTCTTGACTCGCCCGCTTGCCGGGCTCCTGAAGCAGGATGCGCAGGGTCTCGATGAGGGTCGACTTGCCTGCCCCCGTCTCGCCATAGAAGGCAATGGTGAACGTGTTCCACTCGGCATTTTTCTCAAGTTCCGCGAGCCGCTCAAACAGCGCCGTCCGATGCTCGGTCAGCCGCCGAAGCGCCTCCTGGCGGGATAGGTTCAAGGCTTCGTCGTCCGAAGGATGTCTCAGTTCACCGATAATGAGTGCCAGCTCGTCGTTGATTTGCTGGTAAACATCAAGAGGGCTGTTCAGTTCGAGTTTCATGTCGTGTTCTTCGGCGAGTTGTTCGGGCGCCAGCGGTGGCAAGAGTTCTTCTGCTGGTGTTTGAGCAGCCTCCGACGAGCCGGGGGCGTGGGCTTTGAAACGAGTCTCCGCCAACACTTCTGGCAGTCGTTCCCAGTAATCGGTGTGACCGAAATCGTTCATTTCGATGCTCTCGAAGTGCTCGATCTCGTTACGTCCCAGGCAGGTTTCACCCCAGTTCAACAGCAGGGTCCTGTCTGCCTTGGAATAGGCATTGATAAGCCTCCCCTTGAACCGTTCACGCAGCTGCCGCGCTTCCATGGCGGTGACTTCAACGGCGGCGGCCATAAGCAGCACATCGTTGATAGCCAACTGCTGTCGATACGAAAAACTCTTCAGGCTGCTGATAACCAGCCGCCCACCGAGCGAGTGCCCGATCAGGTTGATGGTCTTGATCTTTGGATGGTTGCTACGCAAGTAATCCTGCAACTGGTCAAACAACACCGCTCCCATGTGCTCCGCCCGAGTGCGGGCCTGAGTGAAGTTGCCCATCCGGTCCTTGGCGAATGCCCCCACAAGGCCGAAAGAATCGAGGGGCGAACTCGACATGGTTTTACCGAAATTCAGACCTGCCGCGCCAAGTGCCCAAAGCGAAGACTTGTCGAAACGCAGAAGATGATTCGAAGGCCAGAACGCAAAGATATTGGTGTAGTGCTTTAGCTGGTCGGGGATCTTGTCGAGCAGAAACTGCTTGTCCTCCTCGCTATGCCCGGCGCTGTAGCCATGGACGAAAATGTTGGCTTCAGTGGTGCCCGGTCCGGCGAATGGCGAGGTTTGAAACTGAAAAGGGTGAGGCATGGACTCTCCTTATCCACGGTCATGCCGTTTCGAGGCTTGGCTGTCAGACTTATGTGCGTGGGTGCGTGGGGAGCGGGGGCTACAGGGCAGGTCCCAGGGGACGGTCGTTGCTGGCGGGCATGGCTACATCCTTGTGCTGTTCGGGGGGAGTGGGCTTGTTGGCGTCACCTCTTTGGCTAATTTACCTTAAGAGTGTGGCAAGTTGCTATCAGAAGGGGGGCTTACGGCTTTTTCTCCGGTAGGAAGTTGGGTGGCTGAGCTAGCAGTTTGGCTGATTCACCCTGCGATTCTTCTGGCGAAATCTCACATCAAATGTATTGGTTGCCTCATTCGCATGCCTAATCCGGTCGAGCTGTCGTTGCTGGGCTGGGTTCACGCCTTCCTTGACCAGCT
Source organism: Pseudomonas sp. NFACC13-1 (assembly GCF_900104425.1). Classification (NCBI taxonomy): domain Bacteria; kingdom Pseudomonadati; phylum Pseudomonadota; class Gammaproteobacteria; order Pseudomonadales; family Pseudomonadaceae; genus Pseudomonas; species Pseudomonas sp. NFACC13-1. Next base: position 64,858 of record NZ_FMXV01000001.1, read on the forward strand.
TGCGGGCAGCTTCACTTCGTTCATGTGCTTCTGACAGGCGCACGATGGGGTAATCGCCGAGTCCGATCATGCTGGACTTGCCATTCAGCGCAAAGCGATAACGCCATGCTTTCACGCTTGTAGGTTTGATCTCCAAGTACAGACCGTGCTGGTCATTGAACCGATAAAGCTTTTCCTTCGGCCGGGTGCTTAGCAAATTCGTGTACTCACAGTCCTACGCACTTTTTGGATGGAAACCGCAGAAGCGAAATGTGACGTTCTGAAACAGAAAAACCGCGCTAAGGCGCGGTTTTCTGGGGTTGTATCGGTTCCTAGGTGTTTCAACAAACACCCTGGAACTTAATAGGCCGGTCAGACGTTAAAGCGGAAGTGCATCACGTCGCCATCCTTGACGATGTATTCCTTGCCTTCCAGGCGCCATTTACCCGCTTCCTTGGCGCCCGCTTCGCCCTTGTACTGGATGAAATCCGAGTAGGCGATGACTTCGGCACGGATGAAGCCTTTTTCGAAGTCAGTGTGGATCACACCGGCGGCTTGCGGTGCGGTGGCACCCACGCGGACGGTCCAGGCGCGCACTTCTTCGACACCGGCGGTGAAGTAGGTCTGCAGGTGGAGCATCTCGTAGCCGGCGCGGATCACGCGGTTCAGGCCAGGCTCTTCCAGGCCCAGGGCCTCGAGGAACATGTCTTTCTCTTCACCGTCGTCCAGCTCGGCGATTTCCGCTTCGATCTTGTTGCAGACCGGAACGACCATGGCGCCTTCTTCCTCGGCAATGGCCTTGACCACGTCCAGGTGCGGGTTGTTCTCGAAACCGTCTTCAGCGACGTTGGCGATGTACATGACCGGTTTGGTGGTCAACAGGTGGAAGCCCTTGATCACCAGCTTCTCGTCGGTGCTCATGTTCTTCATCAGGCTGCGTGCAGGCTTGCCTTCGGTGAAGTGGGCGATCAACTGCTCCAGCAGGCCTTTCTGCACAACCGCGTCCTTGTCACCGCCCTTGGCGTTGCGGGCAACTTTCTGCAGTTGTTTTTCGCAGCTGTCGAGGTCGGCGAAAATCAGTTCCAGGTCGATGATTTCGATGTCGCGCTTCGGGTCGACGCTGTTGGAGACGTGAATCACGTTCTCGTCTTCGAAGCAGCGCACCACGTGGGCGATGGCATCGGTTTCACGGATGTTGGCCAGGAACTTGTTGCCCAGGCCTTCGCCTTTCGACGCGCCAGCCACCAGGCCTGCGATGTCGACGAATTCCATGGTGGTCGGCAGGATGCGCTTGGGGTTGACGATAGCCGCCAAGGCTTCCAGGCGCGGATCGGGCATCGGCACGATGCCGCTGTTCGGCTCGATGGTGCAGAAGGGGAAGTTCTCGGCCGCGATACCGGATTTGGTCAGGGCGTTGAACAGGGTGGACTTGCCGACGTTAGGCAGGCCGACGATGCCGCAATTGAATCCCATGGTGTTTCCCCTCGGATAAGTGTCAGGCCTTCTGGCTGTGCAGGTTTTTCATCGCGCGGTTCCATTCACCGGCGAGAATATCCGGCAGCACGCCGAGGGCAAAGTCGATGCTGGCATCGAGTTTTTCCTGTTCGGCGCGAGGCGCACGACCCAGGACAAAGTTAGAAACCATACTGGCAACGCCCGGGTGGCCGATGCCAAGCCGCAGGCGATGAAAGGTATTCTGATTGCCCAGTTGCGCGATGATGTCGCGCAACCCGTTGTGACCGCCATGGCCGCCGCCTTGCTTGAGCTTGGCAACGCCCGGAGGCAGGTCGAGTTCGTCGTGGGCCACCAGGATTTCTTCAGGCTTGATGCGAAAGAAACCGGCCAATGCCGCCACGGCCTGGCCGCTGCGGTTCATGTAGGTGGTGGGAATCAACAGGCGAACATCCTGACCCTGGTGCGAGAAGCGCCCGGTCAGGCCGAAATACTTGCGATCGGCCGCCAGGCTGACGCCTTGTGCGTGCGCGATGCGCTCAACAAAAAGGGCCCCTGCGTTATGCCGGGTCTGTTCGTATTCAGCGCCTGGATTTCCCAGGCCAACGATCAGTTTAATGGCAGTCACGATAGGGGCCCTTCCTGGAGTGTGGATAACGATGTCGCAATCAGGCGGTGTTGCGACAGTGGACGAAAATGGCGGATTTACCGTTGAGTAAACTTCGCGTTCTCGCCCGCTGTCTCGCTACGTTCCAGTCCGCGATGTTTCCGGTCACTCCGGCGACAGAGTGAAATTACTCTGCAGCGCCTTCTTCAGTGGCTTCTGGAGCAACACGTGGAGCGTGGACGTTGGCAACAGCCTTGTCGTCGCCGTGCGCCAGAGCAACAAACTCAACGCCTTTAGGAGCCTTGAGGTCGGACAGGTGAATGATCGTGCCGACTTCGGCGTCAGCCAGGTCGACTTCGATGAATTCAGGCAGGTCTTTCGGCAGGCAGGAAACTTCCAGCTCGGAAGTCACGTGCGAGATTTCGCCGCCTTTCTTGACCGGAGCAGCTTCGTTGATGAAGTGCACTGGAACAACAGCAGTCAGCTTCTGACCGGCAACAACGCGGACGAAGTCAGCGTGCATCACGTGGCCTTTGGCCGGGTGACGCTGCAGGGCTTTGATCACGACGTTTTGCTTGGTGCCGCCAACGTTCAGCTCGATGATGTGGCTGTAGGCCGCTTCGTTTTCGAGCAGTTTGGCAACTTCTTTGGCCAGCATGCTGATGGACTCAGGGGCTTTGTCGCCACCGTAGACTACAGCTGGAACCAGGCTTGCGAGACGACGCAGGCGGCGGCTCGCACCTTTCCCCAGGTCGGAACGCACTTCAGCATTCAGAGTAAAATCGTTCATGTTGTATCTCCAAAATAGCCATGACCGAGTGACGTTTGCGACCAGCGTCAGGCACGGTATGGGCAAAAAAGCCCCGCCCCGACAGGTGATGTCGGGGCGGGGCGCTTTTCGTCAACGAGATGTCCTGGAAAGGGCGGGGCCCTTAGCGGAACATCGCGCTGATCGATTCTTCATTGCTGATGCGGCGAACCGCTTCGGCAACCACCGGTGCGATATCCAGTTGACGGATACGCGCACAGGCTTGTGCTGCAGCGGACAGCGGAATGGTATTGGTCACCACCAGCTCGTCCAGCACGGAATTTTCAATGTTCTCGATTGCCCGACCGGACAGCACAGGGTGTGTGCAGTAGGCAAAGACCTTGGCCGCGCCATGCTCTTTCAGGGCCTTGGCCGCGTGGCACAGGGTGCCGGCGGTATCGACCATGTCATCGACCAGGATACAGGTGCGCCCTTCGACGTCGCCGATGATATGCATCACTTCGGAGTGATTGGCTTTCTCACGGCGTTTGTCGATGATACCCAGATCCACGCCCAAGGATTTGGCGACAGCCCGTGCACGCACGACGCCGCCAATGTCCGGGGACACGATCATCAGGTTTTCGAAGCGCTGATCTTCGATATCATCCACCAGGACGGGGGAGCCGTAGATGTTATCCACGGGAATATCGAAGAAACCCTGAATCTGGTCAGCATGCAGATCAACCGTGAGGACACGGTCGATGCCGACTACGGTGAGCATATCAGCCACGACTTTCGCGCTGATGGCCACACGTGCGGAACGCGGACGGCGATCCTGACGGGCATAACCAAAGTAAGGAATAACAGCAGTGATACGAGTAGCCGAGGAACGGCGGAAGGCATCAGCCATCACGACGAGTTCCATCAGGTTATCGTTGGTCGGAGCGCAAGTCGGCTGAATAATGAAGACGTCTTTACCGCGAACGTTTTCATTGATCTCGGCAGTGATTTCGCCGTCGGAAAATTTACCGACAGAAATGTCACCGAGAGGGATATGCAGCTGACGTACGACACGCCGAGCCAGATCGGGGTTGGCGTTCCCCGTAAAGACCATCATCTTGGACACGCGCAGTACCTGAAGGCTGAGGGTATACCTGGATGAGTATAGGAAAATGGCAGGGGCGGCTGGATTCGAACCAACGCATGGCAGGATCAAAACCTGCTGCCTTACCGCTTGGCGACGCCCCTGTATCTGTTGCTGCGAGTGCCCAGCACTCGATTCCTTTTAGAGCAGGTCTTGCAGCTTGCGATGCAACATCGAAACGTTGCTTCCTTTTGCCACAAACCCTGTAAGGGTCTCTGTAAGAAGGGCCGAGACTTTATCAGCTTCAGCTTTGCTTGGGAAGCCCCCAAACACACAACTTCCAGTTCCGGTGAGTTTTGCTTCGGTAAATTTACCTAGCAAATTCAAAGCGTTACGAACATCTGGATAACGCCTTGCTACCACCGGTAAGCAGTCATTTCGACTGTTTCCCTTGGGAACGGGGCGCACTTTAATGGGAGGAGAGTTACGTGTCAACAGTGGATCTGAAAAAATTTCTGCTGTACTTACAGATACTTGCGGCACCAGCACCAAGTACCAGGGTTCCTCGGGTTCTACTGGGGTGAGTTTTTCCCCGACGCCTTCGGCGAAAGCGGCGTGGCCACGCACGAAAACCGGCACGTCGGCGCCCAGCGTCAGGCCCAGGGCAGCCAGGCGATCGATGTTCCAGCCAAGCTGCCACAAATGGTTGAGGCCCAATAAAGTCGTCGCCGCATTCGAGCTGCCGCCACCGATGCCGCCGCCCATGGGCAGGATTTTTTCGATCCAGATATCGATGCCCAGCCTGCAACCGGATTGCGCCTGGAGTCGTTTCGCGGCCTTGACGATCAGGTTGCTGTCGTGGGGCACGCCTTCGAACTCGGTGTGCAGATGAATCTCGCCGTCGTCGCGCACGGCGAAGGTGATGTCGTCGCCGTAGTCCAGGAACTGGAAGATCGTCTGCAACTCGTGGTAGCCGTCCGGACGACGGCCGAGGATGTGCAGCATCAGGTTGAGCTTGGCCGGAGAGGGCAGGGTCAGGCGTGCAGCGGTCATGTCATTGCCCCAGCTTGCGCGGCTGCCATTGCTTGATCACCAGCGTGACGTCGAGGTCGCTGCCATGCAACTTGATGCGTTCGGGCAGCCAGTAGCCGTTCTGCTGGGCATAGCTGAGGTACTCGATCTGCCAGTCATCCTGTTCCAGGTTGGACAGGCGACTGTCGGCGTCGAGGGTCAGGCGACTTTTACTGTCCGGTGCCGGCAGTCCGCGGACCCACCAGGTCAGGTGGGAGACCGGCAGTTTCCAGCCCAGTTGTTCTTCCAGCAGCGCTTCGGGGGTGGGGGCCTCGTAGCGTCCCTGATTGGCGACTTCCAGGGAAACCTGGCCCGGCCGGCCAGTCAGGCGGGCCGCGCCGCGCCCCAGTGGGCCCGACAGGCGGATGTCGTAGTAGTCCTGGCGTTGCAGCCAGAACAGCGTGCCGCTGCCCGAGTCTTTCGGGGCGCGGATGCCGATCTTGCCGTCGATCTGCCAGCCGTCGAGGCCGCTCAGTTGTTGCTTGTGCTCGCGCCACTGGGCTTGGTTGCCCTGGCCCTGGACGGATTCACGGGCGCCGAAGCCCGCGCAACCGGCGAGCAAGGCAATGAAGCTGAAAGCGATGAAATGGCGCAAAAACATAATCTTAAAGAGTCTCGGATCCGGTCAGGCGTTTGATGGTGCTGCGCAAGATGGGGCTGTCAGGCTGATCCTTGAGGAATCGGCTCCAGATCTGCCGGGCTTCGCGTTGTTTGCCGTTGGCCCACAGGACCTCGCCCAGGTGAGCGGCGACTTCCTGGTCGGGAAAGCGCTCCAGGGCCTGGCGCAACAGGCGTTCGGCTTCGTCGAGATTGCCCAGGCGGAAATTCACCCAGCCAAGGCTGTCGAGTACCGCCGGGTCTTCCGGATTGATCTGGTGGGCCTGTTCGATCAGCAGCTTGGCTTCGTCATAGCGCGTGGTGCGATCCGACAAGGTGTAGCCCAGGGCATTGAGGGCCATGGCGTTGTCCGGGTCACGCTGGATGATCAGGCGCAGGTCTTTTTCCATCTGGGCCAGGTCATTGCGTTTTTCCGCCAGCATGGCGCGGGTATACAACAGGTTCAGATCGTCCGGGTACTGCTTCAGGGCTTGCTGCAGTACGTTCCAGGCCTTGTCGCTCTGATTGTTGGCCGCCAGGGTTTCGGCTTCGATCAGGTACAACTGGATGCCATAGTCCGGCTGGGAGTCGCGTTGTACCGCGAGGCGGCTCTGGGCATCGGCGGTCTTGCCATTGCTGATCAGGATATCGGCCTGGCGCAACTGCGCCGGCAGATAGTCGTTGCCCGGGCCGACCTGGGCGTACTCGATCAGTGCGCTCTCGGGGTCGTTGCGTTCCTCGGCGATGCGACCCAGGTTCAAATGGGCCGAGTCGACATGGCTTTCCCGGGCGATCAGGTCTTCCAGATAACCCTTGGCCTCTTCCCAGGCCTTGGCCTCCAGGCAGACCAGTGCCAGGGAATAGCGCAGCTCGTCGTCTTCCGGGTATTGCTGGACCAGGCTGGAGAACTCCACCTTGGCGTCGTCCATGCGGTTGTTTTCCACCAGCATGCGGGCGTAGGTGAGCCGCAGGCGTTTGTCGTCCGGGTACTTCTTGATGCTTTTTTCCAGCAGCGGCAAGGCTTCGTCGCCGCGGTTCAAGCCTTGCAGCAGGCGGGCACGCAGCAGGATCGGCGCCACTTCGCCGGCTTCCGGCGGGTTGTCTTCCAGCAGGGTGAGGGCGCCCTGGGTGTCGCCATCCTGTTGCAGCAGCAGGGCCTTGCCGAAAATCAGCTGGCCGTTATTCGGGTGGCGCTGCAACAGGCGATCGAAACTTTTCATCAGGCCGTTGCGGGTTTCCTGGTCGGTATCGGCGGCGGACAGCGCCAGGAAGTCGAAATGGGTGTCGCCCTTGCCCAGCAGGACTTTCTCCATATAGACCATGGAGTCGTCGTAGCGCCCGGCCCGGGCCAGTTGCACGGCGGCGGCGCGCTGCGCTTCCAGGTCATCGGGGGCGTTCCTGGCCCAGATCAGTGCGGTATCCAGCGCGGGTTGGTCGGCGCCCAGGTATTCGGCAATGCGAAATGCCCGTTCGGAGATGCCCGGGTCCTGGGTATTGATGGCCTGGGTCACGTAGTTGTCCAGCGCAATGTCGAAGCGATTGCGCTGGCCTGCCAATTCGGCGCTCAACAGGCTGAAGATGGTTTCTTCGCTGAACGAGCCATAGACCTTGGGTTTTTCAGGGGCCTGCACGCTGTCTTCGACTGGCGGCGTACCGTCTGTCGAAACGGGGGCCATGGACTGGCAGCCGCTGAGCAAGGCAAGGGCGAGGAGCAACGCGGAAGATCTATTCATATAGGAAGAGGACGACTAACCTGCGGTCGGATCATCATGACACAAGCCTTGGGTCAAACATAACCGCCCCGTCGATTTACAACCCAGGGCAGGGCGATAGAGATCGAGTGGTTGTTCTGAATCTGACGAAGTAGGACAATTACCGGCTTCACGTCACCATCAGCGACCTTGAATGGCCTTCCTTGCACTCGGTATTAACCACAAGACTGCTTCAGTAGACGTCCGCGAGCGCGTGGCCTTTACGCCTGAGCAGCTGGTTGAGGCCCTGCAGCAGCTCTGCCGGCTCACCGACAGCCGCGAAGCTGCGATCCTCTCCACCTGCAATCGCAGTGAGCTTTATATAGAACAGGATCACGTTTCGGCCGATTCAGTGCTGCGCTGGCTGGCCGAATATCACAACCTGAGCCTTGAAGAGCTGCGCGCCAGTGCTTATGTGCACGAAGACGATGCGGCCGTTCGTCACATGATGCGCGTCGCCTCGGGGCTCGACTCGCTGGTGCTGGGCGAGCCACAGATCCTCGGCCAGATGAAATCGGCCTACGCCGTGGCCCGCGAGGCCGGCACCGTCGGCCCGCTGCTGGGGCGCTTGTTCCAGGCCACCTTCAATGCCGCCAAGCAGGTGCGCACCGACACCGCCATCGGCGAGAACCCGGTGTCGGTGGCGTTCGCCGCCGTCAGCCTGGCGAAACAGATTTTCAGTGATTTGCAACGCAGCCAGGCGCTGTTGATCGGCGCCGGCGAGACCATCACCCTGGTCGCTCGCCATCTCCACGACCTGGGTGTGAAACGCATTGTCGTCGCCAACCGGACCCTGGAGCGGGCCAGCACCCTGGCCGAACAGTTCGGTGCCCATGCGGTGCTGCTGTCGGACATTCCCGCCGAGCTGGTGCACAGCGATATCGTCATCAGTTCCACCGCCAGCCAGTTGCCGATCCTCGGCAAGGGCGCCGTGGAAAGTGCCCTGAAGCTGCGCAAGCACAAGCCGATTTTCATGGTGGACATCGCCGTTCCCCGGGACATCGAGCCGGAAGTCGGCGAGCTGGACGATGTTTACCTCTATAGCGTCGACGACCTGCACGAGGTGGTGGCCGAGAACCTCAAGAGCCGGCAGGGCGCGGCCCAGGCGGCGGAAGAGATGGTCAGCGTCGGCGCCGAGGACTTCATGGTGCGCCTGCGCGAGCTGGCGGCGGTGGATGTGCTCAAGGCGTATCGTCAACAGAGCGAACGCCTGCGCGACGAGGAGCTGCAAAAGGCCCAGCGCCTGCTGGCCAACGGCGGCAGTGCCGAAGAGGTGCTGGTGCAACTGGCCCGCGGCCTGACCAACAAGCTGCTCCACGCCCCCAGTGTCCAGCTCAAGAAGCTGACTGCCGAGGGCCGCCTCGATGCGCTGGCCATGGCCCAGGAACTCTTTGCCCTCGGTGAGGGCTCACCGGATAGCTTTTCGGATAAAAAACCGCAATGAAAGCGTCGCTGCTCAACAAACTGGACATCCTCCAGGACCGTTTCGAAGAATTGACCGCCTTGCTGGGCGATGGCGAAGTCATTGCCGACCAGAACAAATTCCGCACCTATTCCAAGGAATACGCGGAAGTCGAGCCGATTGTCGCCACCTATAAACAGCTGCTTAAAGTGCAGGGCGACCTCGAAGGCGCCCAGGCGCTGCTCAAGGACAGCGACCCGGACATGCGCGAAATGGCCGTGGAGGAAGTGCGCGAAGCCAAGGAGCAGTTGCTCGAACTGGAAAGCAACCTGCAACGCATGCTGCTGCCCAAGGACCCGAATGACGGGCGCAACGTGTTCCTCGAGATCCGTGCCGGCACCGGCGGCGACGAGGCGGCGATTTTTTCCGGCGACCTGTTCCGCATGTATTCGCGTTATGCCGAGCGTCGCGGTTGGCGCGTGGAGATCCTGTCGGAGAACGAAGGCGAGCACGGCGGCTATAAAGAAGTCATCGCCCGGGTCGAAGGCGACAATGTCTACGGCAAGCTCAAGTTCGAATCCGGCGCCCACCGCGTGCAGCGCGTGCCGGCCACCGAATCCCAGGGGCGCATCCACACCTCGGCCTGCACCGTGGCGGTATTGCCCGAGCCGGACGAGCAGGAAGCCATCGAGATCAACCCGGCGGACCTGCGGATCGACACCTACCGTTCCTCCGGGGCGGGCGGCCAGCATGTCAACAAGACCGACTCGGCGATCCGCATCACCCACTTGCCCTCGGGCATCGTGGTCGAGTGCCAGGAAGAACGTTCCCAGCACAAGAACCGTGCGCGGGCCATGGCCTGGTTGTCGGCCAAGCTCAACGACCAGCAGACCAGCGCCGCGGCCAATGCCATCGCCAGCGAACGCAAGTTGCTGGTGGGCTCGGGCGATCGCTCCGAACGGATTCGCACCTACAACTTCGCCCAGGGCCGGGTCACCGACCATCGCGTCAACCTGACCCTGTATTCCCTGGACGAGATCCTGGCCGGTGGTGTCGATGCGGTCATCGAGCCGTTGCTGGCCGAATACCAGGCCGACCAGTTGGCGGCGATTGGCGAGTAAGCACAGGTGAGTAAATGACCATCATCGCCAGTCTGTTACGCGCCGCCGAGCTGCCGGATTCGCCCACGCCACGGCTGGATGTCGAGTTGTTGCTGGCCGCTGCCCTGGGCAAGTCCCGCAGCTTCCTGCATACCTGGCCCGAGCGGATCGTGCCCAGCGAGGCGGCGCTGCTGTTCTCCGAATACCTGCGTCGCCGTCGCTCCGGCGAGCCGGTGGCCTACATCCTCGGGCAACAGGGTTTCTGGAAACTCGACCTGGAAGTCGCGCCCCATACGCTGATCCCGCGTCCCGACACCGAACTGCTGGTGGAAACCGCACTGGCCTTGCTGCCTGCGACACCGGCCCGGGTCCTGGACCTGGGCACCGGCAGCGGCGCGATTGCCCTGGCGTTGGCCAGTGAGCGTGCGGCCTGGAACGTCACGGCGGTCGACCGGGTGCTGGAGGCCGTGGCCCTGGCCGAACGCAATCGCCAGCGCCTGGACTTGCGTAATGTCACGGTATTGAGCAGCCACTGGTTCAGCGCCTTGGAGGGCGAGCGTTTCCAGTTGATCATCAGCAACCCGCCGTACATCGCGACCAGCGATCCGCACCTGGCCGAGGGTGACGTGCGTTTCGAGCCGGCCAGTGCCTTGGTGGCCGGGCCGGACGGGCTCGATGATCTGCGCCAGATCGTGGCCCAGGCGCCGGCGCACCTCGAACCGGGTGGCTGGCTGATGCTCGAGCATGGTTACGATCAGGCCGAGGCGGTGCGCGATTTGCTGGGCGCCCAGGGGTTTGTCGAGGTCCACAGCCGCAAGGACCTGGGGGGCCATGAGCGCATCAGCCTGGGGTGCCTGCCGTGCTGAACGATCAGGAGCTGTTGCGCTACAGCCGGCAGATTCTGTTGCAGCATGTCGACATCGACGGCCAATTGCGTCTCAAGCAAAGCCGCGTGTTGATCATCGGCCTCGGCGGGCTCGGCGCCCCGGTGGCGTTGTACCTGGCCGCCGCTGGCGTGGGTGAGATGCACCTGGCGGATTTCGACAGCGTCGACCTGACCAACCTGCAACGCCAGGTCATTCACGACACCGACAGCGTCGGCCTGGGCAAGGTCGATTCGGCGATGCGGCGCCTGGGGGCGATCAACCCCGAGGTTCGGTTGGTGCCTCACCGGGCCGCCATGGACGAAGACAGCCTGGCCGCTGCGGTCGCGGCGGTGGATGTGGTGCTCGACTGCTCGGACAATTTCTCGACCCGCGAAGCGGTGAACGCGGCCTGTGTCGCGGCGGGTAAGCCGCTGGTCAGCGGCGCGGCGATTCGCCTGGAAGGGCAGTTGTCGGTGTTCGACCCGCGTCGCCCTGAAAGCCCTTGCTACCACTGCCTCTACGGCCATGGCAGCGAAGCTGAGCTGACCTGCAGCGAAGCCGGTGTGATCGGGCCGCTGGTGGGGTTGGTGGGCAGTCTGCAAGCCCTTGAAGCCTTGAAGCTGCTGGTCGGTTTCGGCGAGCCGTTGGTGGGACGGCTATTGCTGATCGACGCCCTGGACACGCGTTTCCGCGAATTGCGGGTCAAGCGCGACCCGGGGTGCAGTGTCTGTGGTGGCTCGCATGAATGACGCACCGGTGGGCGTGCTGGACTCGGGCGTCGGCGGGCTGTCGGTGCTGGGGGAGATCCGTCAGTTGCTGCCCAATGAGTCGCTGCTGTACGTGGCTGACTGTGGGCACATTCCCTACGGCGAGAAGAGCCCGGAATACATCCGACAACGTTGCGCGATCATTGCCGACTTTCTCTTCAGTCAGGGCGCCAAGGCGTTGGTGGTCGCCTGCAACACCGCTACGGTGGCCGCGGTCGCCGATCTGCGGCGCGATTTTCCCCGCTGGCCGATCGTCGGCATGGAGCCGGCGGTCAAACCGGCGGCCGCCGCAACCCGCAGCGGTATCGTCGGGGTGCTGGCGACCACCGGTACCTTGCAGAGCGCCAAATTCGCCGCCTTGCTCGACCGTTTCGCCACCGATGTGCGCGTCATCACCCAGCCGTGCCCGGGCCTGGTCGAATTGATCGAGGCGGGGGACCTGCACAGCCAGGCCCTGCATCAACTGCTGCAACACTACGTCGAGCCGTTGCTTGCAGCCGGCTGCGATACGCTGATCCTGGGCTGCACCCACTATCCATTCCTCAAGCCTTTGCTCAAGGACATGATCCCAAGGCACATCAGCCTGATCGACACCGGCGCCGCCGTGGCCCGGCAACTTCAGCGCCTGTTGGCCGAACGTGGGTGGCTGGCAGAGGGGGCGCCCCATGAAACGCAATTCTGGACCAGCGCAGACCCGATACATCTGAGAAAAATCCTACCGCTGCTATGGCATTCGTCTGGCGTTGTGCGAAGCTTCGAACTGTAAGAAAAACGTGAAAATTGTGTGAAACGGGCTGAACTTCTGTTTTACCGCGGATTTCTATAGCTTTGTCTGTTTGTAACTAAACTAACTAAGTCTGTTCGCAAAGGATGTTTCTAATGAAGCGTGTATTCTGCTTTGCCGCGTTTGCGGCTGCATTGCTGGGGCACACTTACACCGCTCAGGCGGCGGGTGTGGAGTTTGGGGTTGGCCAAACTAGCGACTCGACCATGACCTATCGCCTGGGCATGCAGTTCGACTGGGACAAGAGTTGGTGGCAGAGCGATGTCGGTCGCCTGACCGGTTACTGGAGCGGTGCCTATACCTACTGGGAAGGGGACGAGACGTCCAGCAACCATAGCCTGTCGTTCTCGCCGGTCTTTGTGTATGAGTTTTCCGGCCAGAACGTGAAGCCTTACATCGAGGCGGGTGTAGGTGTTGCGCTGTTTGCCAACACCGAGGTGGAAACCAACAAGTTGGGGACGGCCTTCCAGTTCGAGGATCGCATCGGGTTCGGCCTGCGCTTCAATGGCGGACATGAAGTGGGCATTCGCGCCACTCACTACTCCAACGCAGGTATCAAGTCGACCAACGACGGTGTGGAAAGCTACGCGCTGCACTACACGATGCCGCTGTAACACCTGAACAATTGTGGGAGCGAGCTTGCTCGCGATAGCGATAGACCAGCCACCCTGAAGTTGTCTGACCTACCGCTATCACGAGCAAGCTCGCTCCCACAGGTTTTCTTCGCCTACCGATACGCCGTCGCAATGCCCTGGCGCTCTTCCAGGCATTCCGGCGCGCCCATCTCGAACTCGCGGCAGATCAGCGGGCGCTTTTCGTAGATAGTGCACATCATGCTGTCGCGATCCAGGGCCGCGCACCAGCCGTCGTCGAGCCGCAGCATCACTTCCCCACCCCAGTCGTCCGTGTCGATAAAACGCTCCGGGACCCCGGTGTCGGTGATCAGCATCACTTCCAACTGGCAGCAGCACGCCGCGCATGTCGAGCATGTGACGGCCGGTGCCGGGATTTCATGGAGGGGGATGGTTTTCATGGCGCGCAGTGTAAGGCAATCGGCGGCTCAGGGGCGTCCCTTGATCGGATAGCCGGTTTTTGCCTGGCATGAGTCGTTGTCGGCCGGCAGGGTTTCGGTGGATGAAGGCAAGGGCCAAAGCGCGCTCATGGACGCGATGGGAAGCGCGACTTCCCGGGGGCGTTCCACCAAGTGATTCAGCACATGCCGCGCCGCTTCTTCTGGCGACCAATGGGCCGGGAATGGAAAGCAGTCGTCGGGCCCCAGCGATGGATCGTCGTAGCCAGGATGCACCCAGGTCACATCAACGCCCGCAGACGCCAGCTCTGCCCGAGTCGATTCGAACAGATGGCGCATCCCGCTTCCGCCCGCCTCGATGTTCGAGGGCGGCAGATAAGTCGCCGGGCTGGCAATACCCACCAGATGAGGTTGGGTCCCGGCGCGCAACAAGGGCATGGCCACTTCAATGCAGAAACTGGCGGCCAGCAGGTTACTGCGCACGATATGTTCGATCAATGTATGGTCAGTATGCTGTTCGTCAACGTACTCAGTCGTTCCAGCATTGAGGATCACCTGATCCAGGGCGCCCCATTGTCGGGTGATCTGTTCACCGATCTCGCGCACGGTCTGGCTGTCGGTCAAATTGCCGGGCACGGTCAGCACTTGTCCTGGATAACGTACCGAAAGGGTTTCGCACGAGCGGGGCGAGTGTGAACTGACGGCCAGGTATGCACCTGTCTCGAGTATCGCTTCAGCCAACGAAGCGCCGATTCCATTGCCGGCCCCGGTGAGCCAATAACGCCGGGGCAGTCTTGAACCCATTCCGTACTCCTTTCGATTGCCAGACGCTGATACACGACTTTCAGTAGCGCTCGTACGTTCAGTACGACTATATGTTATCGGGTCAATATTGCATCCCGCGGCCCGGCAATTTTATGTGCGCTAATCGCCCGCCCCTTCGACGGCTGCGTCCTGTCGCGCCGGCAGGTTTCTGAACGCCGCCAGCGCACGGGCCCTGGACTCGCGCAAATCGACGATCGGTGCCGGATAATCCACTGCGCCAAACAAGCCGCCCTGGGTGTTTGGGCTATGGACCTGTTGCCTGTCCAGATCGTTCAGTTCAGGTAACCAGTACTTGATGAACAGGCCCTCGCGGTCAAATTTTTCCGACTGGCTCAAAGGGTTGAAGATGCGGAACCACGGCGCCGAGTCGGTGCCGGTGGAGGCGCTCCACTGCCAGCCGCCATTATTGGCGGCCAGGTCGCCGTCGATCAGGTGCTGCATGAAAAAACGCTCGCCTTCACGCCAATCGATCAACAGGTTCTTGGTCAGGAACATGGCGACCACCATCCGCAAACGGTTGTGCATCCAGCCGGTTTCCAGCAATTGGCGCATGGCCGCATCGATAATCGGCAGGCCGGTGCGTGCCTGTTTCCACGCCTCCAGTTCGGTGGGGGCCTTGCGCCACGCCAGCGCCTCGGTTTCCGGGCGGAACGCGCGGTGACGCGACACGCGTGGATAGCCCACGAGAATGTGTTTATAGAACTCGCGCCAGAGCAATTCATTTATCCAGGTCACGGCGCCGGTGCTTCCACTTTCGAATTCACCCCGGTTGGCTTGCAGCGCGGCATGCAGGCACTGACGTGGCGACACCACCCCGGCTACCAGGTAGGCCGAGAGCTGGCTGGTGCCGGGCCGGGCCGGGAAGTCCCGCTCGTGCTGGTAATCGTCGAGGTGTTGGTCGACAAAACTGTCCAGGCGCCGTCGGGCTTCGGTTTCACCGGCGGGCCAGAGGGCGCGCAGTGCTTCGCTGGGCGGGGCGAATCCATCGACATGAGGCGGCACCGGATCGCGGGCAATGCCGATACGGGCCTGCTGGCGCGGCGTGGCGACCAGGCTCGGCAGCGAAACATGCAGACGGTTGTAGCAGACCTTGCGGAACTGACTGAACACCTGGAAATAATTACCGGTCTTGGTCAGTACGCTGCCAGGCCTGAACAGCAATTGATCGAGGTGACGGTGAAACTCGATGCCCTGATCATTCAACGCACGGGCGACTTCGCTGTCGCGCTGCGTTTCATTCAGGCCGTACTCTTCGTTGACATGCACGGCACCAACGTTCAGTTCGCGACACAGCTTGAGCAGCACGTGCGGCGCCTGGTGCCAATGCGTTGCCTCGCGAATCAGGAGCGGGATGTTCAATTCATCCAGGGCCACGCTCAATACGCCGAGGTTGCGCAGCCAGAAATCGATCTTGCACGCTGCGTCGTCATGGGCACGCCATTGTTCGGGGCTGGTCAGGTATACCGCCACGCATGGGCCTTGGGCTGCGGCCGCCGCGAGGGCGGTGTTGTCGTGCAGGCGCAAGTCGCTGCGCAGCCAGATCAGTTGCAGGCTGTTTTCCATCTAAAGGAGTTCTCTGCGGCTCAGTTCGCGGTGAGCCGATAGCGGGTCTTCGGCCCAGGACAGGTCAATCATCGAAACGCCTGTGGATAACCGGGCTTGATGAATCGACGCGGCCGGGCCGGCAATGATGATCGGGCAATCGATTCCACCCAGCAGCCTGGGCAGTTGGGACAGATTGACGGCATGACTGGAATACAACAGGACGCCGCGAGCCTTGAGGCGTTCGACCGCCAGGGCCAGTTCGCCCGCCGGTAGCGGGCTGTCGAACACCTCCACCGGGCAATCGGCGCTGCTGGCCAGCCAGGCGGTGAGCCACAGGTGCGGCTCCTGGGGCAAATCCGAATGATTGACCAGCAACAGTGGCGCACCGCGCAACTGACGGTTGTTGTGGTAGATCCGGCTGCCAAACTTGCTGCGCAGCCACGAGTACAGGAAGACCCGTTCCAGCTGCGCGCCAAACTGGCCTTGCCAGCGCGAGTGCAGCTCGGCCAGCAACGGCAAGAGCAATTGCTCGCACACGGTCCAGGGCGGATACAGCGCCATCGCTTGGTTGATCAGGTCATCGATCTGACGCTCGGCCAGTTGCGTCACCGCCAGCGCCAGGGCGTTGCGCTGACGTTGCCAATCGTTCTCCGGTGGCGGCGTAGGTGCTGTAGACAGCGGCGGTGTGTCCAGCAACGGCTTGATCTTGCTCACCGCGACGCCACGATCGATCCAAGTGAGGATGCTGCGGATCCGTTGCACGTGGTCGGCATTGAACAGTCGATGCCCCTTGGGCGTGCGGTGCGGCACGATCAGGCCGTAGCGGCGCTCCCAGGCCCGTAACGTGACGGCGTTGACACCGGTCTGCCGGGCGACTTCGCGTATGGGCAGCCAGCCTTGCGCCAAGGCCTTGGCAAAATCGGCCCCCAGGTCTTCGCGGGCGCTGGAATCGGGATCGTTGTTCATCAAATGGCGTTTCGCAAACTGAGGTTTTCCGGGTGCGGCTGCAGGTAGACCTGCTGCGCCAGGTAAGGGTCGGGGTGCTGGCGCAGGTGATGCTTGAGCAACGTCAGCGGCACCACCAAGGGCACGATGCCGAGGCGGTACTGGCCGATGAGGTGCTGTACCTCCTGCTTGTCGTCGGCGTCGATGGCGCGCTTGAGGTAACCGCTCAGGTGTTGCAGCACATTGGTGTGGGTGCGGCGGGTGGCGCATTTCTTCAACGCGGCCATCAACGCACTGAAATAGCGTGGACCCAGTTCATTGGGGTCGGCCTTGCCCATGTCGCCCAGCAATTTGCCCAGGGCCTTGTACTGCTCGGGGTTGTGGGCCATGAGCAGGTATTTGTAGCGCGAGTGGAATTCGATCAGGTCGCGCCGGGTCAGGCCCTGGCGGCGCAAGGGTTGCCAGGCGGCATAGGCAAACACCCGGGTCAGGAAGTTCTCCCGCAGCACCGGGTCGTTGAGGCGACCGTCTTCCTCCACCGGCAGATCGGGATGGCGTTCGCAAAAGGCCTGGGCATAGATACCGCGCCCGCCGCCCTCCTGGGGGACACCGTTGTGGTCGTAGACCTTGACCCGCTCCAGTCCGCAGGATGGCGATTTCTGCATGAAGATATAGCCGCAGAGGTCATCCAGTTCCCCGGCCATCTGCTGCCCATAGTCGGCCAATGGCCGGGTCACGTTGAGGTCGCGATTCACCGTACCGAGCGCCTCGGGGTGTTCAGGATTGCCCACCAGGCGAATCGGCTCCCGGGGAATGCCCAGGCCGATGGCGACTTCGGGGCACACCGGCACGAAATCGAAGTAATCGATAAGGGTGCGGCTGCACAACAGCGATTGCTTGTGCCCGCCATTGAAGCGAACTTCGTCACCCATCAGGCAGGCGCTGATGGCGATTCTGGGTTTGGCGATGGCTGCGCTGGGCATGGGCGACCTCTGATGGCTAATCTTGTACAAGTTTATATTTATGTACAATATTTTCATCATAGGCCCGAATGCATACAAGTCAACCGGATTCATAGCGGGGCTGGGCGACGTCAGTGGGTGCCGCGGGCAGGCTGCTGTCTCTTTCGACAGCAGCGAAGAGCGATGGGTGACGCGATCTATTGCAGGCTTGCGTGCAGGCGACGTGCAGCCTCCTGGCCGCTGAGCCATGCGCCTTCGACACGGCCGGACAGGCACCAGTCACCACACACGTACAGACCCAGGTCGGCATCGGCCAGGGCGCCCCATTCATGGCTGCCGGCGGGGCGGGCATAGAGCCAACGATGGGCCACGCTGAAGCTTGGTGCAGGCATCGCGCTGTGCAGCAGCTCGGCGAAAGCACCGTGCAGGTGTTCGATCACTGCCTCCTTGGACAGGTCGATGTGCTGCCGGCTCCAGTCGCTGGTGGCGTGCAGTACCCAGGTGTCGAGCTTGCTGTCGCGTCCCGGTTTGCTGCGGTTGCGCGCCAGCCAGTCCAGGGGGCTGTCCTGTACGAAGCAGCCTTCCATGGGCGTATCCAGCGGTGTTTCGAAGGCCAGGGCCACAGCCCAGGTCGGGTCCATCTTCACGCCAGCGGCCACGGCGGCCAGCTTCGGTACGGCCGCCAGCAAGGCGGTGGCCTGGGGCGCGGGCGTGGCGATCACCACGTGGCCGAAGGGGCCGTGGGTGAAACCTTCCGCGTCCTGCAGATGCCAATGCTCCTGGCCGCGGTACACCTCGGTGATCCGACAGGAAAACTGCACCTGCAGCTTGTCGAGCAAGGCGCGGGTGATGGCGCTCATGCGCGGGGTGCCGACCCAGCGAGTCTGTTCGTCCGGCGATGGGCTCAGTTGCCCATTCTGGAAGTTGTAGAGCTGCGGGTTCCATTCCGCGGCCCAGCCGTTGGCTTGCCAGCGCTGGACCTCTGTGACAAAGCGGCGATCGCGGGCAGTGAAATACTGCGCGCCCATGTCCAGTGCGCCAGCGTCGCTGCGCTTGCTTGACATGCGTCCGCCACTGCCGTGGCTTTTATCGAAGAGTTGAACGATATGCCCGGCCTCCGTCAGGGCCTGGGCGGCTGAAAGTCCGGCGATGCCGGTGCCGATGATCGCGATAGGTACAGTCATGAGGGCCTCGTTTACCTTTCTGTACAGACTACGCCGTCGTTTAAACCTGTACAATTTGGGTTTTTGGTATAAGTTTTACCGTTCGCGTTTGGACAGCTTGTCCTATTGTTAAACACAGACCTTGTCCGATACGAAAAATCCCTGCCTATAAAAATAGACTAATGGACCGGGTAAAACGCGATGCGAGGAACATCTCATGCACATATTGCTGACCGGCGGTACTGGTTTGATCGGACGTCAGCTCTGCCGCCTCTGGTTGCAGCAGGGGCATCGCCTGACGGTATGGAGTCGCCGACCCGAAGAAGTGGCGAAAATCTGCGGGACACCGGTGCGGGGCGTGGCCAAGCTCGACGAAATCCATGAACCGGTGGACGTGGTGGTCAACCTCGCCGGCGCCCCCATCGCCGACCGCCCCTGGAGCCACAAACGCAAGATGTTGTTGTGGAGCAGTCGTGTCACGTTGACGGAAGTCTTGCTGGCGTGGCTGGAGCGTTGCGAGCAAAAACCGCAGGTGCTGATTTCCGGTTCTGCGGTGGGCTGGTACGGCGATGGTGGCGAGCGTGAATTGACCGAGGAATCGGGACCGGTGAGCGAAGATTTCGCCAGTCAGTTGTGCATCGCCTGGGAAGAAACCGCGCAACGGGCCGAGGCCTTGGGCCTGCGCGTGGTGCTGGTGCGTACCGGTCTGGTCCTGTCCGCCGAGGGCGGCTTTTTGTCGCGGCTGCTGTTGCCATTCAAACTGGCGCTGGGCGGGCGTATCGGCAATGGGCGGCAGTGGATGCCGTGGGTTCACATCGACGATCAAATCGCCCTGATTGATTTTCTTCTGCACCGCACCGATGCCAGCGGTCCTTATAATGCGTGCGCGCCGAACCCGGTGCGCAACCGCGATTTTGCCAAGGCCCTGGGGCGCGTATTGCATCGGCCGGCCGTGGTGCCGATGCCGGAGCTTGCGCTGAAGGTCGCGCTGGGGGAATTGTCCTTGCTGTTGCTCGGCGGCCAGCGCGCCACGCCGGCCCGATTGCAGGCGGCGGGTTACACATTCCGGTTCACTGATTTGCCTGCGGCCCTGGACGACTTGTCCAGCCGCCTTTGAAATAGGACGTTGCATGACCGATCACGCGTTGCTTCTGGTGAATCTGGGTTCGCCTGCCTCCACCTCGGTGGCCGATGTGCGCCGCTACCTCAATCAATTCCTGATGGACCCGTATGTCATCGACCTGCCATGGCCGGTGCGGCGCTTGCTGGTGTCGCTGATCCTGATCAAGCGCCCCGAGCAGTCGGCCCACGCCTACGCCTCGATCTGGTGGGAAGAGGGGTCGCCGTTGGTGGTGCTCAGTCGCCGGCTGCAACAGGCCATGACCGCACAGTGGACCCAGGGGCCGGTGGAGCTGGCGATGCGTTATGGCGAGCCGTCCATTGAATCGGTGCTGGTGCGGCTGGCGAGCCAGGGTCACAAGACGATCACGTTGGCGCCGTTGTATCCGCAGTTTGCCGACAGCACCGTGACCACGGTGATCGAGGAGGCCAAGCGGGTCGTGCGGGAAAAGAAACTCAACGTGCAGTTTTCGATCCTCCAACCGTTCTACGATCAGCCCGAATACCTCGACGCCCTGGTGACCAGCGCCAAGCCGTACCTGATGCAGGAACACGATCATCTGTTGTTGAGTTTCCACGGCTTGCCGGAACGGCACCTGACCAAGCTCGACCCGACCGGATTTCATTGCTTCAAGGATGCCGACTGCTGCAAGAATGCGCCGCCGGAGGTCATGGCGACCTGTTACCGCGCGCAATGCATCCGTACTGCCGAACGGTTTGCCCAACGCATGGGGTTGGCGGATGGCAAATGGTCGGTGTCGTTCCAGTCGCGATTGGGGCGTGCCAAGTGGATCGAACCCTACACCGAGGCGCGCCTGGAGGAGCTGGCCAAAAGCGGCGTGAAGAAAGTGCTGGTGATGTGCCCGGCGTTCGTGGCCGACTGCATCGAAACCCTGGAAGAAATCGGCGATCGCGGGCGCGAGCAATTCCGCGCGGCAGGGGGGGAGGAGTTGGTGCTGGTGCCTTGCCTCAATGATGAGCCGCAGTGGGCACAGGCGTTGAGTACTCTCTGCGAACGGGCTCCGATCGCGTTGTGAGGTTCAAGGGTCTCATCGCGAGCAAGCTCGCTCCCACATGGAATCTGCGGTGGACACAAATGTTGTGACCACTCGAGACCCACTGTGGGAGCGAGCTCGCTCGCGATGGCTATCAGGCTGACAATAAAGCTTTCAAGCTTGAGTCACAGCAGCGGTTCATCCGCCTTCTTCTGCTTCCAGCCGTCATTGCCCGGCAGCAGCAGGTTCAGCGCGATCGCCACCACCGCGCACAATGCGATGCCTTTGAGGCCGAAGTCGTCCGGGCCGGTGCCGGTGCCCACCAGCACGCCGCCGATGCCGAACACCAGCGTCACCGAAACGATCACCAGGTTGCGCGCCTCGCCCAGGTCGATCTTGTGGCGGATCAGCGTGTTCATGCCCACCGCCGCAATCGAACCGAACAACAGGCACAGGATCCCGCCCATCACCGGCACCGGGATGCTTTGCAGCAGCGCGCCGAACTTGCCGATGAACGCCAGGCTGATGGCAAAGATCGCCGCCCAGGTCATGATCTTCGGGTTGTAGTTCTTGGTCAGCATCACCGCGCCGGTCACTTCGGCGTAGGTGGTGTTGGGCGGGCCACCGAACAGGCCGGCGGCGGTGGTGGCAATGCCGTCACCGAGCAGGGTGCGGTGCAGGCCGGGTTTCTTCAGGTAGTCGCGACCGGTCACGCTGCCCACGGCGATCACGCCGCCGATGTGCTCGATGGCCGGCGCCAGGGCGACCGGCACGATGAACAGGATCGCCTGCCAATTGAACTCCGGCGCGGTGAAGGCTGGCAGGGCGAACCAGGGGGCGGCGGCGATTTTCGCGGTGTCCACGACCCCGAAGAAAAACGCCATGGCAAAGCCCACCAGCACACCGGAAATGATCGGCACCAGGCGGAAAATGCCTTTGCCGAACACCGCCACGATCAGGGTGGTGAGCAGGGCCGGCATCGAGATCATCATCGCGGTCTGATAATGAATCAGCTCGGTGCCGTCGCCGGCCTTGCCCATTGCCATGTTGGCGGCAATCGGCGCCATGGCCAGGCCGATGGAAATGATCACCGGACCGATGACCACTGGCGGCAGCAGCCGGTCGATGAACCCGGTGCCTTTGATCTTCACGGCCAGGCCCAGGAAGGTGTAGACGAAACCCGCCGCCATCACCCCACCCATGGTCGCGGCCAGGCCGAACTGGCCCTTGGCGAGGATGATCGGGGTGATGAAGGCAAAGCTCGAAGCCAGGAACACCGGCACCTGGCGCCCGGTCACGAGCTGGAACAGGATCGTTCCCAGGCCGGCGGTGAACAGCGCCACGTTAGGGTCCAGCCCGGTGATCAGCGGCATCAGTACCAGCGCGCCGAAGGCGACGAACAGCATCTGCGCGCCGGACAAGACCTGGCGCCAGAGCGGATCGTTGAACTCATCCCGCATGCTCAAGCGTCCTTCTGCTTGGTGCCGAAGATCTTGTCGCCGGCATCGCCCAGGCCCGGGATGATGTAGCCATGCTCGTTGAGTTTCTGGTCGATGGACGCGGTGTAGATGGTCACATCCGGGTGGGCGTCCTGCACGGCCTTGATGCCTTCGGGAGCGGCGACCAGCACCATGGCGCGGATGTCCCGGCAACCGGCCTTTTTCAACAGGTCGATGGTGGCGACCATGGAGCTGCCGGTGGCGAGCATCGGGTCGATGATCATCGCCAGGCGCTCGTCGATTTCCGGCACCAGTTTTTCCAGGTAGGTGTGGGCTTGCAGGGTCTGCTCGTTGCGAGCCACGCCCACGGCGCTGACCTTGGCCCCCGGGATCAGGCTCAGTACGCCTTCGAGCATGCCGATGCCGGCGCGCAGGATCGGCACCACGGTGATTTTCTTGCCGGCGATTTTCTCGACCTGGACCGTACCGGCCCAGCCATCGATTTCGTAGGACTCCAGCGGCAGGTCCTTGGTGGCTTCGTAGGTGAGCAGGGCACCGACTTCCTGGGCCAGTTCACGGAAGTTCTTCGTGCTGATATCGGCGCGGCGCATCAGGCCGAGTTTGTGTCTGATCAGCGGATGGCGGATCTCGAGGATGGGCATGGGGAAGGCTCCGGCGGCGGGCAAAAAAACCGGCCTAGATTAATCTATCCGAGGGTGTTGTCCTATAGACAATACAGAACGTTAGTCCACAAACGCTTGATCTGGCCGGGCGGGATGCGTACCTTTGCCGGCTTTTCCGAACCCTGCCACCCCTGGAGAGCGCCATGTCCGCTGATCTCGAGCATATCCGTCAAATCATGCGAGAGGCTGACTGCCTGTACACCGAAGCCGAAGTCGAAGCGGCCATCGCCCGTGTCGGTGCGCAAATCAACGAGCAACTGGCCGATGCCAATCCGGTGGTGTTCTGCGTCATGAACGGCGGGCTGATCTTCTCCGGCAAGCTGCTGACCTACCTGAACTTCCCCCTGGAAGCGTCCTACCTGCACGCGACGCGTTATCGCAACGAAACCAGCGGTGGCGACCTGTTCTGGAAAGCCAAGCCGGAAGTCTCGTTCATCGACCGCGACGTGCTGATCATCGACGACATCCTCGACGAAGGTCACACCCTGGGCGCGATCATCGACTTCTGCAAACACGCCGGCGCCCGCGCCGTGCACACCGCCGTGCTGATCGACAAGGACCACGACCGCAAGGCGCGGCCGGACTTGAAAGCCGATTTCGTCGGCCTGCCGTGTATCGACCGCTACATCTTCGGCTACGGCATGGACTACAAAGGTTACTGGCGTAACGCCAATGGCATTTTCGCCGTCAAGGGGATGTAATCGATGACTCGGCCAAGTTTCCTGGAACACGCATTGTTCGATGAATTGGCCGAGAAAGCCGCGGCCAGTCCTCGCGGACGCCAGCACCATAACTTCCATGAGATGGATGAGCCGTGCCACCGCATGGCGGTTGGCTTGCAGCCTTGCACCTACATCCCGCCGCACCGCCACCTGAGCGCCGATAAGGCGGAAACGTTGCTGGTGCTCAAGGGGCGGCTGGGGGTGTTGATTTTCGACGAGGCCGGTGCGGTGGTGGACAAGCGCATCCTGCAGGCCGGTGGCGATTGCCTCGGCGTCGACCTGCCCTCTGGCGTGTATCACGGGTTGGTGGTGCTGGAAGCCGACAGCCTGATGTTCGAATGCAAGGCCGGTCCCTACCGGCCCGTGGGCGAGGGCGAACTGGCTCACTGGGCACCCCGCGAAGGCGAGGCGGGCGTGGCCGAGTACCAGGCCTGGATGCGTGCTCAGTTCGACTGAGTACCGTGCTCCAGCTGAGCTTGTAGCAGCCTGTAGGAACTGTGTAGAAGCTGTAGGAGCTGTAGGAGCTGTCGAGTGCAACGAGGCTGCGATCTTTCCAATACCAATTGAATCAAGAGCGAAAGATCAAGATCAAAAGATCGCAGGCTTCGCCAGCTCCTACAGAGTCGAGCGGGAGTCTTTGGCCACGGATCAAGCCAGCCTTGAGTGGGTCGCGCCGCCGGTCAACCATTGCTCACTCTTGACCCGCGCCTGCTCCAGGGTCTGCACATACGCCAATTGCCGCTGTTCGCGATGAATGCCGGCGCGGCGCAGTTTCAGGCGCACCCTGGGTGCGGTCGCCACCAGGATCAGGCCGATGCCGTGCTTGCGGTAATCCTTCAGGATGTTTTCAAACGCAGCCAGCGCGGTCATGTCCAGCATGGGCACGGCACTCATTTCCACGACCACCACCCGAACGCCCGGGTCGAACCGGCGCAGCACATCCAGGGCTTTTTCCGCCGCGCCAAAGAACAACGGTCCACGAATGGCGTAGCAGCGAACGTGCTCGGGCATGTCCAGCAGGGCCTGGTGAAAATGGCGCGGCAACTCGGCGCTGTCGGTCAATTCGCTCATGCGCTTGATGAACAGCCCGGCGGCCAGCAGCAGGCCGACGGCGACGGCCAGGACCATGTCGAACAGCACCGTCAGGCCCAGGCAGGTCAGCAGCACCAGCACGTCGCTGCGCGGGGCGATACGCAGGGTGTGCAGCACATGCCCGGCTTCGCTCATGTTCCAGGCGACCATCACCAGTAGCGCGGCCAGTGCGGCCATGGGCAAGTAACTGAACAGCGGCGCCAGCAGCACAATCGCCACCAGCACCACAAGGCTGTGGATGATCGCGGCCAGCGGTGAAAAGGCGCCACTGCGCACATTGGTGGCGCTGCGGGCAATGGCAGCGGTGGCGGTGATGCCACCGAACAGCGGCGCCACCAGGTTGCCCAGGCCCTGGCCCATCAGTTCGGCATTGGGATCGTGCTTGCTGCCGGTCATGCCGTCCGCCACCACCGCGCACAACAGTGATTCGATGGCACCGAGCATGGCGATGGCAAAGGCGGGCGCCAGCAATTGGCGGATCAGGTCATAGGACAGGATCAAGGGATGTCCCTGGCTGTCCGGCAGGTTCCAGGGCCAGTCGAAGCTGGGTAGAAAGGGCGGGATGCCCGGGTGAGCGATGCCATCGACGACGTAGCTGAAACGTTCGCCCAATGTCGCGATCGGCCATCCGCCGCGCTCCATCGCCAGCCCCAGCAACGTGCCCACCAGCAACGCCACCAGATGCCCGGGCACCCGTGGCACCCAGCGCGGCCAGGCAATCAGCACCGCCAGGCACACGGCCCCGATGACTCCATCGCCGAGACGGGCACCGGGCAGCGCCACGATCAATTCGCCCAGCTGTTCGATGTAGTGTCTGGCTTGGCCTGCGGTGGTCAGCCCCAGCAGATCCTTCAGTTGCAAAGTGGCGATGACCACGCCGATGCCCGCGGTGAAGCCGAGGATGACCGGATAGGGAATGTACTGGATCAAGCGGCCGGCGCGTAACAGGCCCAGGGCGATCAGGATCAGGCCGGCGAGCATGGTGCACAGCAGCAGGCCGCCCAGGCCGTATTGTTGGGTGATGGGCAGCAGGATCACCACGAACGCCGCTGTCGGCCCGCTCACGTTGAAGCGCGAGCCGCCGGTGAGGGCGATCAACGGTGCCGCCACCAACACCGTGTACAGGCCGTTCTGCGGCGGCACGCCGACGGCAATCGCCAGGGCCATGGCCAGGGGGATGGCGATAATGCCGACGGTCAGCCCGGCCACCAGATCGCCGCGCAGGCGTTCCAGGGTGTAGCCGGCGCGCCAGGCCTGGCGCCAGGCGGCGAATAACGGTGGGGCGGAGAAAGCCATGAATACTCCTCGCAAGGGGGGTTGGCACTGGCCGTGGCGAGGGGGCTTGCTCCCGCTGGGCTGCGCCCGTAGGAGCTGTCGAGTGCAACGAGGCTGCGATCTTTCCCCTGTCACTTGAGTCTCAAGCGAAAGATCAAAAGATCGCAGCCTTCGGCAGCTCCTACCAAACCCAGCGGGAGCAAGCTCCCTCGCCACAAAGGCAGGCGCCAGTGAGATCGACGCTGATGGCCTCTTTGAGTATGCCGCGCCCGCTGTCCGGATGTATTGATCCGGATCGCTTATTTTTACTGTCCGTGCTCATGCTAGAGTGCCCGGCCAAGATTCCGGAGGTTGTCATGCGTGTATCGATCCGCCGCTGCGCCACTTCACTGTTGATCGCCAGCCTGCCTTTGACGGTCGTGGCCGCGCCGATGCACAGCCAGTTCCTGCCGCCGGATGACCTGGTGGTACGCCAGGAACAGCCTGAACAGCAGCAGTTGCTGCAAGTGACCGAGTATTCGGTGGTGCTGGGGAACCAGCGCCAGTCCAACCAGCAACCGATCCCGGTCACTTCGCCCTTGTTGGTCCGTCTCAAGGGCAAGTCCTTGAACAAGGGGGCGACCATCAGCCAGGTGATCCTCAACTTCGATGGCGAAAGCAAAAGCTTGAAGAAACCGGCCTTCGACGAGGCGAGCAAGACCCTGACGCTGTCTTATCCACAGGCCCAGTACCGGGTGGTCATCGATCTGTTGCGCAACAACACGGTCTACGTGCAGTTCCTCACCTACGCCAACGGCCATATCTGGGCCGACCTGCACACCGGCATCGAACGCCCGCGTTGAGCCCCGAGGCCTGCCGGGGGTAAACTGCCCGCCCCCGTGAATTGTGCGAGTTGGAGCCGGCAATGCGTAAAGACAAGAAACAAGTGATTGGCGACGAGATTGGCGATGAGCAGATCAAGCTGTTCCTCAATTTCGAGCCGGTCGATGCCACTTCGCCTTCGTTGCACAAACTGATCAAGGCCTACCGTGGCCTGCGGGTCGACGATTTCGAGCGTTTCCTGACGTTCTTCGTCGAGGCCGGCCATGACCTCGACGGCAAGGATGAGCACGGCAACGATTTCGTTGCGCTGATCCAGGACCAGCGCAATGCCGAGGAATATATCGAATTGATCAACAAGGCGCGCCGCTGAATTGAGCCCCTGTCAACGCTCTTCAGAGCGTTGACTCGTTCGAGCCGAGCGCAACTAATCTCTTCTTCTGCAAGTTGCTCCGAAAGGTTATGTCACCATTCGGGCTGTTTTGTTTTATTTGAATTTCCATTACGTTTGCGTCGAAGCCAAGTGGCTTTGATGTCATCGTTTAAATGGAGTTGTATTCATCATGGAAGATCAAAAGAAGTGTATCGCCGGGGTGTTGTTGTCCTTGGTGGCGTGTCTGGCAAGTTCAGCTTCCTGTGCGCGGGATGAAATTGTCAATGTCGAAGTCTACAACGCAACTGCCGCCGTCATCGTTCCCGACAGCGATTTTACCTGGACGCAGAATCCGGCCAACGCGGGCCACAGCTTTTCGATAAGCCCGGGTGAGAGCCAGGAATTAACCTACTACCTGCCCCAGTCACGCGCCGAGCGAGAGGCTTTCAGCTATAGGCAAGGCAGCCGAACCTGTCATTTCAGCTTTGGACATG
This sequence comes from Pseudomonas sp. NFACC13-1, assembly GCF_900104425.1. NCBI lineage: Bacteria > Pseudomonadati > Pseudomonadota > Gammaproteobacteria > Pseudomonadales > Pseudomonadaceae > Pseudomonas > Pseudomonas sp. NFACC13-1. The sequence continues at coordinate 92,547 of NZ_FMXV01000001.1, forward strand.
TCCCAAGGGCACCGGGCAATGATAAAGAGGCAATGCCTTATCATCGGTGGGTCAAGGCGGAACCGGCGAGTTTCTGTGTGGCTGAATTGTTTTATGTTGAAGATGATGACGACTATGTGAGTCACGGTGGAACACGCGTCAAATTCAGCATGAACTAACACCGAGGAAATAAAAAAAGCCTCCCGTCTGCACGGGAGGCTTTTTTATATTAGCAGCAAGGTGTCAGGCGTAACTTTGAGCCTTGCTGTCTTCAACCAACTCCAACGCAATGTTGTTCTGCGCGTTGATCTTGCGATACAGCGCCGCGTCGGTTTCCAACACTTTTTCCCGGGCCGGGAATATCTCTGCGAGCTTGGCAGCCCACTCGCCCTTGGCCTTGTCCGGGAAGCAGCGCTCGATCAGTTCCAGCATGATCGATACGGTCACCGAAGCACCCGGCGATGCGCCGAGCAGGGCGGCGAGGGTGCCGTCCTTGGCCGCCACCAGTTCGGTGCCGAACTGCAGGACGCCACCTTTCTTCGGGTCTTTCTTGATGATCTGCACCCGCTGGCCGGCCACTTCCAGGCGCCAGTCTTCGGCTTTCGCCTCGGGGTAGAAGCGACGCAGGGATTCCAGGCGCTGCTCCATGGACTGCATGACTTCGCTGATCAGGTACTTGGTCAGGTCCATGTTGTCCCGGGCCACGGCCAGCATCGGGCCGATGTTGCCGGCGCGTACCGACAGCGGCAGGTCCATGATCGAACCGTGCTTGAGGAACTTGGTGGTGAAGCCGGCGTATGGCCCGAACAGCAGGGATTTCTTGCCGTCGACCACGCGGGTGTCCAGGTGCGGCACCGACATTGGCGGCGAGCCCACGGCGGCCTGGCTGTAGACCTTGGCCTGATGGTGCTTGACCACTTCCGGGTTGTCGCAACGCAGCCACTGGCCACTGACCGGGAAGCCACCGAAGCCCTTGCTTTCCTCGATGCCCGAGGCTTGCAGCAGCGGCAAGGCCGCGCCGCCGGCACCGAGGAACACGAACTTGGCGTCGACTTCGCGGGTGCTGCCGGAATTGACGTCCTTGATGCTCACGGTCCAGCCGTTGCCGTTGCGCTTGAGGCCGGTGACGCGCTTGCAGTATTTGACCTGGGTGTCAGGGGCGCTGGTCAGGTGCTTGAGCAACTGATTGGTCAGGGCGCCGAAATTGACGTCGGTCCCGTTCATGACGCGGGTGGCGGCGATGACTTCATCGGCCGGCCGGCCAGGCATCATCAACGGCATCCACTCGGCCATCTGGCCCTTGTCTTCGGTGTATTCCATGTCGGCGAAGGCGTGATGCTGGCGCATCAGCTCGAAGCGCTTCTTCAGGAACGCCACGCCTTTCTCACCCTGTACGAAACTCAGGTGTGGCACCGGGGCGATGAAGGACTTGGAGGAGCCGAACGTGCCTTTGCGGGTCAGGTACGTCCAGAACTGCTTCGACACTTCGAACTGGGTGTTGATGTGCACGGCTTTCTTGATGTCGACCGTGCCGTCGGCCGCCTGGGGTGTGTAGTTGAGCTCACACAGCCCGGCGTGGCCGGTACCGGCGTTGTTCCACGGGTTGGAACTCTCCGCGGCACCGGAGTCCATCAGCTCGACGACTTCCAGCGAGATCGCGGGGTCGAGCTCCTTGAGCAGCACGGCCAGGGTGGCACTCATGATGCCGGCCCCTACCAGAACTACATCGACTGCTTCGTTATGCGCCATTTAACGCGTCTCCAAAATCTGCAGCACCAAATTGTCGGCATAGCGGCCAGGAGTGGCGGGGCAGGTCAGTTGCGCCCCAGTTATCCATGGCCAGGATCGCCATGTCCGAATCTTCGCAATTTTTCGCACCTACTGCGGATGCATGCAGCCTGGCCTCAAGAGTCACATGAACTCATTTAAGCGCCGGGCGGGCAATTCGACTTATGGCCGAGACATCCGTTCGTGCAACCAAATCCGTAGCGGACAGGCTTCAGGCGCCGGTTCTTGAGCGATATCCGGTCCTGTGTCGTTGGGCTGTTTCAGACGCCAATGGTGCTTGTTCAGACGCAAAACTCTTCATTTGCTCGCCACACTCTCGTGAAGTTGTGAAAACCCGTTTTTTCACGCTCTTTTGAAGACGTGAACCTCAAAAAAGGGCTGTCCCAGCCTGGCACCGTGCCCGGTTTGGTTGCCCCCATGTAGTACATGACAGGCAAAACAGGCAGACAGCTCAGTGACCGAGCGTAATGACAGCTCTGCAGATTCGCGAAAAGTGGTGATTTGCCTGGAGAACAGCAAGCGCGCCAGCTTCACTCGATCTGTGTGGGCGGCTCTCTGTGGGCGGTGCGGGGTGCCAATACCAGCGCATCAGCGGTGTTGCGAGGCCCGATCAGGAGACGTCCTTATAATCGGGGGGAGATTGTATCGAAGAAACGCAGGGAAATGGTCGTGTTTAATGACTTTTATTAGCCGTCCGGTCAGATGGTCAACAGTTGCCGGTTGCGTGCGCGGGCACGAAGCGGTTGTACGCGGGCGCTGGCGGGCAATGGCTGGTGCAACCAGTTGAGGCGGATTTCGTCGATTTCCACCCAGCCCTCGCCCATGGGTTGCAGGCTGCACTGCTTGAAGGCCTGGCAACGGCCGTTGCGATCGAGCAGGGCGAAGCTGCGGTGCTGGGGACGCGGGGTGAACAGGGAAATGAGGAAGCGCATGAGCGGATACCGGGTCAGGGAGCTTGGAGCAAGCCTGACAGCGGGCCATGACATACCGGTGTAAGGACCGTGACAATGGGGTGACAGGAACCGGCAATCACGGCCCGTGTCAGACATTTCAGTATTCATCGCAAGGCGCTAGTTCACGGCGATGGCGCACCGCTATACTGCCGGCCTGTTTGTGCCCGATTCTGGAGAGAAGAGCATGTTGCAACGCCTGTTGTTCGGTTTGATCGCTGTGACCAGTCTGACCCTCGTCGGCTGCGCCCACAGCCCGCAACAACTTAACCCGGAGCCCAAGCTCAATGCCCAACTGGCGCCTGTAGGGCGTGGCCAGCCGGTGGTGGTGCGGGTCGTGGACGGTCGTCCGTCGCCAACGCTCGGCACCCGTGGCGGGCTGTACCCGGAAACCAGCGTGATCACGGTGCAGGGGGCGCAGATCCTGCCCAAGCTCCAGGCCCAGGCTGAAGCCGCGGTGCGTTTGCTGGGCTTCACGCCGACCGCCAATGCCTTGAATGCACCGCAACTGACCGTGACCCTGGCCGAACTCAAGTACCAGTCGCCCAAGGAAGGCATGTACGTGACCGAAGCCACCATCGGCGCGACCTTCCGCTCCGACGTGCAGAACGCCAACCGCCGCTACAGCGGCCGTTACGGGGCGTCCCTGGACCAGCGCTTCGGCATGGCGCCTAACCAGGACACCAACACCAAACTGGTCAGCGACGTATTGAGCGATGCCCTGACCCGGCTGTTCAAGGACCCGACCATTGGCCAGGTGCTGGCTGAGTAAGCATCAAGTCCTGTAACCCCTGTGTTTTTTCAGGCGGCCTGGGAATAGAATTCCAGCACGCTGATCCCGGTCAGCAGGTCTGTCTCTGGCAGGTCGGCATGTTGATGGCCGCCGAGGGCGCAGTACACCAGCCAATGGCGGTCCTGCACATTGAAGGACAGGCTGTCGACGAGGTTCTGTTGTTCGTCGCTTGGACTGATGAGATAGAGGCGATCCTGGTTTTCGGCGTGCAGCATGACGGGTTCCGTGCGGGTTTGAAGGGCGACAGAGTGGCCTAATCAGATGACGAAACCGTGACGTAAAGAATTACGATGGATTGAAGCCTTTCTCCTGTGGCGAGGGGATTTATCCCCGTCCGAGGGCGTAGCACTCGCAAGCTCTTGGGCGCTGCAGAAAGCTCGGGGCTGCTTCGCAGCCCAGCGGGGATAAATCCCCTCGCCACAAAGTCACTACGCCAACATCCGTAGGCGCCGGAGAAGGTCGTTACTGGTCGGAAAAAACGGTGCAGGACGGCAGGCTTTCGGTAGAATCCGCGCCCTGTTCGTAGGCCATGGGCGTGTCTGCCCTGTCCGTTTTTCGCTTGAGGTTCGTGATGTCGCTGCATCTGTTTTCGTTGTTCGCCGCCCACCCCGCCAAACTGATCAACCTGCTCGCGTTGCTGTTTGCCTGCCCGGGCGGCTGGGTGCTGCACGCGACGCGTCGCCGTGAACAACGGGCGCGAGCCTGCTTGCAAGCACGCAATGGCAATGGCGAGGAGCGCTTCGAAGCACTGCTGGACCTGGCCACCCAGCGCATGAACCGGTTCTTCTATCGGTTCGGCTTTGGCTGCCTGGCGCTGGCGTTGCTGGTGTCGTGGATCAGTACGCAGTTCTGACTGCGTAGAGGGCAAGCGAGGGCCACCAGGCAAAGGTGCTTTTGTGGCGAGGGAGCTTGCTCCCGCTGGGCTGTGCCCGTAGGAGCTGTCGAGTGCAGCGAGGCTGCGATCTTTCCCTTGTCACTTGAGTCTCAAGCGAAAGATCAAAAGATCGCAGCCTTCGGCAGCTCCTACCAAACCCAGCGGGAGCAAGCTCCCTCGCCACAGGGACCCATGTCCTCAGACCTGTCGCTTAAAGCGCCAACCCCGCCTTGACCCGATACTGATTACGCACCGGCGTCGCGTATTGCAGCACCAGGAACGGCCGGTGTTCCGGCGGGCAAGCGTCCAGCCGGCGCTGCCATTCTTCCTGGGCCTTGGCCAGTTCATCGGCACCAAACACCTCGGCCGCTGCCGGCACCTGCAACTGCGGGTCGGCGTCGGCCCATTGGGCGTAAGCCAGGTAATGCACCGGGAACAGGCGGTAGCCGCCGAGAATCTGCCGGTCCATTTCCAGGGCCAATTGCTTGGTGTCCTCGAACAGCTCGGTGATGGGCGCGGCGAAGTTCACATGGACCCGGCCCTTGTAGCCGGTGATGCCCTTGGCGATGCTCACGTCGTCCTCGCCCGGTGCCTTGGTGTAGGTGCCGGTGGTGGCGCGGATGTACAACTCGCGGGCCTTGGCCTGGTCGCACGGGTCATATTCGTAGCTGATTGACACCGGCGTGAGGTTCAGCGACTGGATCACCTCGCCGAACGGCTCGTCCTTGCGGCTCATGTGGAACATCTTGAGGATCGCCGATTCGGTCCGGTCGTCGCCGTCCTTGGCCCGCCCTTCGGCCTGGGCGATCCAGATCGAGGCGCAGTCGTTGCGGATCGAATGGTTGATGTACGCCGACAGCAACTGGTACGCCGCCATTTTTTCCCGCCGTCCGGTGATGGAGCGGTGCACGATGAAGCTCTTGTTCAGGCGCATCAGGTCGCTGACAAAAGGCTTTTGCAGCAGGTTGTCGCCAATGGCGATGCGCGGCGTCGGCAGGCCGGCGTGGTAGACGGCGTAGTTGACGAAGGCCGGGTCCATCACGATATCGCGGTGGTTGGCGATGAACAGGTACGCGCTGCCGGACTTGAATTGCTCCACGCCGGTGTAGGTCACGCCATCGGTGGCGCGCTCGATGGTGTGGTCGACGTAGAACTCCACCTTGTCCTGCAAAGTGGCGACCGACGTCACACCGGCGAACTCACGGCGCAATCTTTGCGCTATAAGGGGTTTGAGCATCCAGCCGAAGGCGCCGGCCAGGCGTGGGAAGCGGAAGTGGGTGAGGATATCTAGAAACGCCTTGTCGCCGAGCAGCCGTGCCAGCACCGCTGGGACTTCGCTGTCGTCGTAAGGTCGGATGGCATCGAATTCGCCCATCATGCTCTCTTGTTGGAAACGGCTAGGGTAAGTAAAGGTTCGATCGAAAAAACGACGGGGCACGGCCTGGAAGATAAGCCAGACGAAAATAGCCCTGCAAATAGACCGGCGATTATACGCACAAGTCACTTGGGAGACCGCGATGCTGGAGCAGGCTCGTTATGATTGTCCCTATTGCGGGGAGGATGTGGAGACAACCGTGGACTTGTCTGGCGGCGACCAGACCTACATCGAGGACTGTCAGGTGTGCTGTCGACCGATCACCTTTGTGCTGCAGGTCCATGGCGAGGAATGGCATCTCGAAGTCTTCAGCGAAAACGAATGATGGGGCGCCCATGCAGCTAATCTACGAGCTGGAAAACCTGATGGAAGGCGAGTTGTTGCAAGGGATGCTTGCGAGCGAAGGCATCACGGCGCATCTGGTGGGGCGTGATTTGCTGGGCGGCGCGGGAGAGTTGCCCATGCAGGGCCTGCTGGGGCTGGCGGTGGAGGACGAGCAGGCGCAATACGCCCGTGAGTTGATCGCCGCGTACAATGCCGCGCTGCCGCTGCCCGGCGATGAACCGGACAGCTACCCCGGCACGCTGGTCTGTTAGGCTGGCGGTCGTTCGTTCGATCAAGAGTCGTGTTGCCCCATGTGTGGACGTTATGCCCTGTTTCGCTGGAACCCCACCTTTGCGGCCCTGCCCGGTTTTCCCGCCGATCAGAAGGCCCAGTGGAATATTTCGCCCAACGATTCGGTGCTGATACTGCGGGCCGGCGCCGAGGGCCAGCGCGAGCTGGCCCGGGCGCGCTGGGGCCTGACGCCGCCGTGGCTGACCGATCTGTCCCGCACCCCGGCCCACGCCCGGGCCGAAACCGTGGCCGAGCAGCCGATGTTTCGCGAGGCCTTGCGCCTGCGCCGCTGCCTGCTGCCGGCCAACGGTTTTTATGAGTGGCGCGGCGGCACGCGCAAGCGTCCGTACTGGCTAACGCCGGGGGAGGGCTCGTCACTGTTTTTTGCCGCGATCTGGGAAGCGTATCCGGTGCAGGAGCAGGTGTGGCTGAGCACGGCGGTCATCACCCAGCCGGCGGCGGGCCAGCGCCGGCCGTTGATCCTGGATGACGAAGGCCAGCGCCTGTGGCTCGACCCGCAGACACCGCTGCATGCCTTGCAAGGGTTGTTGGCAAGCGAGCCGGCGCCACTGCGTGAGCGGGTATTGGCCAATATGGTCAATGATCCGAAGCTCAATGGGCCGGAATGCTTGACCCCGGCTTGAGCTTTGCGGTGATTGTGCCGGCCTCATCGCGAGCAAGCTCGCTCCCACAGGGGTTAGGCGGTGAACACATTTTTTGTGAACACCCCAGTAACCCACTGTGGGAGCGAGCTTGCTCGCGATGGCGTCGTGTCAATCAACCTACTCGTGATGCGGTTCGCCCAGGAAGGTCAGCGAGGTGAACACGCCGCGGGTGGCCACGTCCTTGTTGTCCTTGAGCGCTATTTCCATCTGCGCCGCGATCACATTCAGGCCTTCGTTGCGCACCAGCACCTTGGCCCGGCCTTCCGCGTCGGTTTCAGTCGAGACGGTGTTCGGCGCGCTGCGGTAGTCGCCCACCAGTTTCACACCGGCCGCCGGTTTGCCATCCAGCAGCACCCGTACCGGCAATGACTGGCCCGGGCCTACGGTCAGCGGGTCGACTTCCGGCAGGATCACGAACTTGATCGGTGCAAGCGCCGGCAGTTTCGCCCCCGGCTCATAGATCGCCAGGCTGTACTTGAACGTCTGGGTCGACTCGATCGCCCCGGGCACTTTGCTGCGGCCTTCGTTGATCCACTTCTTGTCCGCCGTCTGGGACCACATGCCATTGTCCAGTGCCACCGCCAGCACGGCCGGCGGCTTGAGCGGTTGCAGGCGGGCGTGGTCCGGCAGGCGCTCTACGGTGACCGGAATCATCTTGCCGCCCAGGTCATAGGCCCAGGCACCGCTGACTTTCTGTGCCTTGAAGGCATTGTCTTCGGCACCGTGGCCGTAGATCACTTCGATGTTGCCGCGACGCTGTTCGGTCCACAGGCCATGGGCCGAGGCCTGTGTGGCCAGGAGCAGGCCGAGCAGGGCGAAGGTCTTGGGGTGTTTCATGGCGTTTTTCCTTTTACAGAGCGAGGGTAAGACTGACGGTGAAATTGCGTGGTTCGCCGGGGGTGACCCAGTAGTTGCTGTAGGCGCGTTCGTAGTACTTTTCGTCGAAGACGTTGTTCAGGTTCAGGCCCACGGTGACGTCGTCGCTGGCCTTGTAATGGGCCAGCAGGTCCACGGTGTGGTAGGCCGGCAATTCGAAATCCTTGCCGGCTTCGCCCGAGCGATCGCCGACATACGTGAACGCCGCGCCGAGGTCCGAACCGCGCAGGTGCCCGTCCTGGAATTCGTAGACTCCCAGCACGCTGCCGCTGTGTTTGGCGACGCCGAGAATCCGGCTGCCGGCGGGATTGTCCCGGTCGCCCCGGGTCACTTCGGCATCGATGTAGGCATAGGCACCGATCACGCGCACGGCGTCGGTCACCTGCCCAGTCACTTGCAGGTCGATGCCCTGGCTACGGGCCTTGCCGATGGCGCGGCTGAAGTCGGTCCCGGCGACCGGGCTCAGGACGTTTTCCTTCTCTATATGGAAGGCCGCCAGGGTGGTGCTCAGGCGATCGTCGAACAGTTCGCTCTTGATCCCCACTTCATAGCCGACCCCTTCCTCGGGATCGAAAGTCTTGCCGCTGGCGTCCAGGCCGTTGTTGGGCTTGAACGAGGTGGAGGCGTTGGCGAACAGCCCGGCTTCGGGCGTCAGTTGGTACAGCAGGCCGGCCCGGTGCGTCAGGGTGTCGTGGCGCTGACGGCTGGTTTCACTGCGGGTGTGGTCGTCGATGCGCTGCTCGAAATGCTCATACCGCACGCCGAGCATGCCCCGCAGCTTGTCGGTGAAGATGATCTGGTCCTGCAGGTTCAGCGCCCGGCTTTGCACATGTTCGAAGAAGTTTGTGCCGGTCCGGGCACCATTGGGTTTCGGCTGGCCGTAGATCGGCTGATAGAGGTCGATAGGGTAGAGGCCGCCACCGATGGTGGTCACGCGCTCGTGCTTGCGGTAGTCCTCGTACTCGCTGCCGACCAGCAGTTCGTGCTGCCACGGGCCGAGGTCGAACAGGCCACGCAATTCCAGCTGGGTGATGCTGTCGTGCCAATTGTTGTCGCGCTCGCGATAGCGGCGGTTCACCGTATGGCCGTCGGCGTTCAGCGGGCGCGCTTCGGAGGCGAAGCCCCAGAGTTCACCTTGCTTGTAGTGGCTGGCCAGGCGCAATTGCCAGGTGTCGTTGAGCTGGTGTTCGAGGGCGGCCTGGAGCATGTTGTTGTGATTGTCGATGTCGCCGTCGTTGGGTTCGCCCAAGAAGGTCGAACGGGAAACGCCGCACCAGCGATTGTTCGGGGCGACGATGCCTCGGTCGAATGTCGAGCTGTGGCGAACGATTTCGCTTTCCACCCGCAACCGCGTGTCAGGGTTCAACTGCCAACTGATGGAAGGCGTGACGAAAACGCGCTTGCTGTCGACGTGATCGCGAAAGCTGTGGTTGTCCTCGACCGCCAGGTTGACCCGCGATAACAGGTTGCCTTCGGTATCCAGTGGCGTGTTGACGTCCAGCGCGGTGCGGTAGCGATCCCAGCTGCCGGCGCTGGTTTGCAAGGTGGTGAAGGCTTCGGGCTGGGGTTTCTTGGTGACAATGTTCACCGTACCGCCGGGATCGCCCCGGCCATACAGGCTGGCGGCCGGGCCCTTGAGCACTTCGATGCGTTCGATGTTCGCAGTGTCCGGCGTGCTTGGATAACCGCGGTTGGCGCTGAAGCCGTCCTTGTAGAACTCCGAAGTGGTGAAGCCGCGCACACTGTATTCGTAGAGCGTCAGGCCGCCGAAGTTGTTCTGCTTCGACACGCCGCCGGCATATTCCAAGGCCCGCTCGACGCTGGTGCTGCCCAGGTCCTTGAGCACGCTGGCGGGAATCACGCTGATCGATTGCGGGATGTCGCGCAGGGCGGTGTCGGTTTTGGTGGCGCTGGCCGAGCGGGTGGCGCGGTAACCCGTGACCGGTCCGGTGGCGGATTCGTAGTCGGACGTCACGGTGATGGCGTCCAGCTCTAGGGGTTGGATTTCTTCGGCGTAGGCCGGATCGCCCAACAGGCCCAGGGCGAGGCTGACAGCCGAAATCCGTTTCATGGGTGGCATGTTATATTGTTCCAATTCTTGATATTGAAACAATATAACACTACTAATGAGAATTTATGCTATCTGTAATTTCAAGTGGAATCTGGATAGGTTTGCCAGGGGGATCACATGGGAGGTGCAGGTAGGCATCTTTGTGGCGAGGGGATTTATCCCCGTTCGGCTGCGCAGCAGCCGTAGACCAGTTTGTGTGGTTCGTCAGATGGACCGCGGTGTCTGATTTTGGGGTTGCTGCGCAACCCAGCGGGGATAAATCCCCTTGCCACAAGTTTTTTCAGGCCCCCAGGATGTGCCCTGCGGCTACTGCTCTTCCTTGAGTACTACCGGCGCCGGCGGTGGGCGCAGGCCGATTTCAGCGGTGAGCTTGAGCTCCTTGCCGTTGCGCATGACCTGGATCGTCACCTTGTCGGTGGGCTTGATCCGCGCCACCTGGTTCATCGAGCGGCGGCCATCGCCGGCCGGTTCGCCATCGATGCTCAGGATCACATCGCCCAGTTGCAGGCCGGCCTTCTGCGCCGGACCGTCGCGGAAAATTCCCGCCACCACGATGCCGGGCCGCCCGGACAAGCCGAAGGACTCCGCCAGTTCCTGGGTCAGCGGCTGGACTTCAATGCCCAGCCAGCCACGGATCACCTGGCCGTGTTCGATGATCGACTTCATCACCTCCATCGCCAGCTTTACCGGAATGGCGAAACCGATGCCCTGGCTGCCGCCGGACTTGGAAAAGATCGCCGTGTTGATCCCGGTGAGGTTGCCGTTGGCATCCACCAGCGCGCCGCCGGAGTTGCCGGGGTTGATCGCGGCGTCGGTCTGGATGAAGTCCTCGTAGTTGTTCAGGCCCAACTGATTGCGCCCGGTGGCGCTGATGATGCCCATGGTCACGGTCTGGCCGACGCCGAACGGGTTGCCGATGGCCAGGGCGACGTCACCGATGCGGATGCTGTCGGAGCGGCCGATGGTGATGGCCGGCAGGTTCTTGAGGTCGATCTTCAGCACCGCGAGGTCGGTTTCCGGATCGCTGCCGATCACCCGGGCCAGGGTTTCACGGCCGTCCTTGAGGGCCACCACGATCTGGTCGGCACCGCTGGTGACGTGGTTGTTGGTCAGGATGTAGCCTTCCGGGCTCATGATCACGCCCGACCCCAGGCTCGACTCCATGCGTTTCTGCTTGGGCGAGTTGTCGCCGAAGAAACGACGGAATTGCGGGTCTTCGAACAGCGGATGGCTGGGCTTGTTGATGACCTTGGTGGTGTACAGGTTCACCACGGCCGGCGCGGCGATGGTCACGGCGTCGGCATAGGACACGGGCCCCTGCTGCACCGCCTTGGTTTGCGGCGCCTGCTGCAGGTTGACGTCGAGGCTCGGCAGGCCGACCCATTCCGGGTAGCGCTGGATAATCAGTAGAGCGACAAGCACGCCGGCCAACAGCGGCCAGCCGGAAAAACGCAGCGCCTTGAGCATTAAGCATGTCCTACAAAGGTTGCAGGCGGTATGAGACCGCCCATAATGTCGCGCATTATACGAGGCCGCGCGCGCCTCTGAACGGGATATTTAGGAGTCTTTTATGGCCGTAGCCCTGAACACCCTGGTTGAAGAAGCGGACCGTTACCTGGCCAGCAGCCGGATTGCCGATTATTGCCCCAACGGCCTGCAGGTCGAAGGCGCGCCCCAGGTGATGCGCATCGTCAGCGGTGTCACCGCCAGCCAGGCGCTGCTCGATGCTGCCGTCGAGGCCGAGGCCGACCTGGTGCTGGTGCATCACGGTTATTTCTGGAAGGGCGAGAATCCTTGCATCACCGGCATGAAACAGCGTCGCCTCAAGACGTTGCTCAAGCATGACATCAGCCTGCTGGCCTATCACTTGCCCCTGGACCTGCACCCCGAGGTGGGCAATAACGTGCAGCTGGCCCGCCAGTTGGACATCACCGTCGAGGGCCCCCTGGACCCGGATAACCCCAAGATTGTCGGGCTGGTCGGCTCCCTGTCCGAACCGATGACGGCGCGGGATTTCGCGCGCAAGGTCCAGGATGCCCTGGGGCGCGAGCCCTTGCTGATCGAAGGCGGGCAGATGATCCGCCGGGTCGGCTGGTGCACCGGTGGCGGCCAAGGTTATATCGACCAGGCGGTGCTGGCCGGGGTCGACCTGTACCTCAGCGGCGAGGCATCGGAACAGACCTTCCACAGCGCCCGGGAAAACGGCATCAGCTTCATCGCCGCCGGGCATCATGCGACCGAACGCTACGGTGTCCAGGCGCTGGGTGACTACCTGGCGCGACGGTTTGCCCTGGAACACATCTTCATCGATTGCCCGAATCCCATCTGACTGCTTATAACCCCTGTGGGAGCGAGCTTGCTCGCGATGGCGGTGGGTCAGTCAACCTCGGTGCTGACTGATACACTGCTATCGCGAGCAAGCTCGCTCCCACAAAAAAGCGGTTGCAGTACCCGAACCACCAGGCATATCCATATGCTGTTTCGATCTAGTTGGCGCCCTGATTAGAAGAGGTCGCTGTGCTAGGATTCCCCGCTCGAACACGGCCCGCTGGCCGTTCATAAGAAAGTTTTCGTGAGTAGCCATGGTCGACAAACTGACGCATCTGAAACAGCTGGAGGCGGAAAGCATCCACATCATCCGCGAGGTGGCCGCCGAGTTCGATAACCCGGTGATGCTGTACTCCATCGGTAAAGACTCCGCCGTGATGCTGCACCTGGCACGCAAGGCGTTCTTCCCGGGCAAGCTGCCGTTTCCGGTGATGCACGTCGACACCCGCTGGAAATTCCAGGAAATGTACAAGTTCCGCGACCGCATGGTCGAGGAACTGGGCCTGGACCTGATCACCCATGTGAACCCGGACGGCGTGGCGCAGGGCATCAACCCGTTCACCCACGGCAGTGCCAAGCACACCGACATCATGAAGACCGAAGGCCTCAAGCAGGCCTTGGACAAATATGGTTTCGACGCCGCGTTCGGCGGTGCCCGTCGCGATGAAGAGAAATCCCGCGCCAAGGAGCGCGTGTACTCGTTCCGTGACAGCAAGCACCGCTGGGACCCGAAGAACCAGCGTCCGGAACTGTGGAACGTCTACAACGGCAAGGTCAACAAAGGCGAGTCGATCCGCGTCTTCCCGCTGTCGAACTGGACCGAGCTGGACATCTGGCAGTACATCTACCTCGAAGGTATCCCGATCGTGCCGCTGTACTTCGCCGCCGAGCGCGAGGTGATCGAGAAGAACGGCACGCTGATCATGATCGACGACGAGCGCATCCTCGAGCACCTGTCCGACGAAGACAAAGCCCGTATCGTCAAGAAAAAAGTGCGTTTCCGTACCCTTGGCTGCTACCCGTTGACGGGCGCGGTGGAGTCCGAGGCCGAGAGCCTGACGGACATCATTCAGGAAATGCTCCTGACGCGAACTTCCGAGCGCCAGGGCCGGGTCATCGACCACGATGGCGCAGGCTCGATGGAAGATAAGAAACGTCAGGGTTATTTCTAAGGGGTTGTCATGTCGCACCAATCTGATTTGATCAGCGAGGACATCCTCGCCTACCTGGGCCAGCACGAGCGTAAAGAGCTGCTGCGCTTCCTGACCTGCGGTAACGTCGACGACGGCAAGAGCACCCTGATCGGGCGCCTGCTGCACGACTCCAAGATGATCTACGAAGATCACCTGGAAGCCATCACCCGCGATTCGAAGAAAGTCGGCACCACCGGGGACGATATCGACCTGGCGTTGCTGGTCGACGGCCTGCAGGCCGAGCGCGAGCAGGGCATCACCATCGATGTCGCCTACCGCTACTTCTCCACCGCCAAGCGCAAGTTCATCATCGCCGATACCCCCGGCCATGAGCAGTACACCCGCAACATGGCCACCGGTGCCTCCACCTGTGACCTGGCGATCATCCTGGTGGATGCCCGCTACGGCGTGCAGACCCAGACCCGTCGCCACAGCTTCATCGCCTCGTTGCTGGGCATCAAGCACATCGTCGTGGCCATCAACAAGATGGACCTCAAGGACTTCGACCAGGGCGTGTTCGAGTCGATCAAGGCCGACTACCTGAAGTTCGCCGAAGGCTTGAAGATGAAGCCCACCAGCATGCACTTCGTGCCGATGTCCGCCCTCAAGGGCGACAACGTGGTGAACAAGTCCGAGCGTTCGCCGTGGTACACCGGCCAGTCGCTGATGGAAATCCTCGAGACCGTGGAAGTGGCGGGCGACCGCAACTTCACCGACCTGCGTTTCCCGGTGCAATACGTCAACCGTCCGAACCTGAACTTCCGCGGTTTCGCCGGCACCCTCGCCAGCGGCATCGTGCACAAGGGCGACGAAGTGGTGGTGCTGCCGTCGGGCAAGAGCAGCCGCGTGAAATCCATCGTCACCTTCGAAGGCGAGCTGGAGCATGCCGGTCCAGGCCAGGCGGTCACGCTGACCATGGAAGACGAGATCGACATCTCCCGTGGCGACCTGTTGGTGCATGCCGACAACGTTCCGCCGGTCACCGACAGCTTCGAAGCGATGCTGGTGTGGATGGCCGAAGAGCCGATGCTGCCGGGCAAGAAATACGACATCAAGCGCGCCACCAGCTACGTGCCGGGCTCCATTGCCAGTATCGTCAACAAGGTGGATGTGAACACCCTTGAAGAAGGCCCTGCCAGCGCGCTGCAGCTCAACGAAATCGGCAAGGTGAGGATCGCCCTGGATGCGCCGATCGCTCTGGACGGGTACGAAAGCAACCGCACCACCGGCGCCTTCATCGTCATCGATCGCCTGACCAACGGCACGGTCGGCGCCGGTATGATCGTCGCCCAGCCGCTGACCCACGGCAGCAGCACGCACCACGGCAAACTGGCCCATGTGTCGGTGGAAGAACGCGCCCAGCGCTTCGGCCAGCAACCGGCCACGGTCTTGTTCAGCGGCCTGTCGGGCGCGGGTAAAAGCACGCTGGCCTATGCGGTCGAGCGCAAGTTGTTCGACTCGGGTCGTGCGGTCTTTGTCCTCGATGGCCAGAACCTGCGCCATGACCTGAACAAGGGCCTGCCCCAGGATCGTGCCGGACGGACCGAGAACTGGCGCCGTGCGGCGCATGTCGCTCGTCAGTTCAACGAAGCCGGCCTGCTGACCCTCGCCGCGTTCGTCGCGCCGAGTGCCGAAGGGCGTGAGCAGGCCAAGGACCTGATCGGCCGTGAGCGTCTGCTGACGGTCTACGTCCAGGCCTCGCCAACGGTATGTGCCCAGCGTGATCCGCAGGGGCTGTATGCCGCCGCCGGCGACAACATCCCGGGTGAGTCCTTCCCGTATGACGTGCCGCTGGATGCCGACCTGGTCATCGACACCCAGGCGCTGACCCTGGAAGAGAGCGTCAAGCAGGTGCTGGATCTGCTGCGCAAGCGTGGGGCGATCTAAGGAACGCCGCTGTCAGTAAAAAGCCCGCGGATGAGTGATCGTCTGCGGGCTTTTTGTTGTCTGGAAGGGCGCTATCGCGAGCAAGCTCGCTCCCACAGGGGGTGGTCAGTGGACACAGGACCGGAGCTCACCCCCATCTCCTGTGGGAGCGAGCTTGCTCGCGATGAGGCCAGTACAGACACCTCAGGATTGACCGGGATACTCGCGGTGCATCTGCTCCAGCAACGCATCCTTGTCCTGCCACAGCTGGTTGATCCAGCCCTGGAACTCCAGGCGATACACACCGTCCTGGTCGTAGTTCCTGCCGATGAACTGCGGCGGGATCTTCAGTTCCTGGAAGTGCACCACCACTTCCCCAACGTTGCCGCAGAGCAAATCCCAATAACCCGGACGCCCGCCCGGGTAATGAATGGTTACGTTGATGATCGATTCCAGTTGCTCGCCCATGGCATCGAGTACGAACGCGATACCACCGGCCTTGGGCTTGAGCAGATAGCGAAACGGTGACTGCTGCTGGGCATGCTTGCCGTCGGTGAAACGCGTGCCTTCGACGAAGTTGAAAATGCCCACGGGGTTGTTGCGAAACTTCGCGCAAGTCTTGCGAGTGGTTTCCAGGTCCTTGCCTTTCTTTTCCGGGTGTTTTTCCAGGTACGCCTTGGAATAGCGCTTCATGAAGGGGAAGCCCAGGGCCCACCAGGCCAGGCCGATCACCGGCACCCAGATCAGTTCCTGCTTGAGAAAGAACTTCAATGGCCGGATGCGCCGGTTCAGCACGTACTGCAACACCATGATGTCGACCCAGCTCTGGTGGTTGCTGGTGATCAGGTACGAATGCTGGTAGTCCAGGCCCTCCAGGCCACTGAGGTGCCAGCGGGTACGGCGCAGCAGGTTCATCCAGGCCTTGTTGTTGCTGATCCAGGCCTCGTGGATGTGGCCCATCAGCCAGTCGGTGAAGCGCTGGGCAGCGGGGAAGGGCAGCAACAGCTTGAAAATCGCCACGATGAACAGCGGCGTGCAGCAGGCGATGGTGTTCAGCGCCAACAGCAGCGAGGCAATGACGCCGCGCAAAGGGGGAGGCAGGAAGTCCAGCATTTAAATATCCAGAGGTCGGTTGGCGGCTTGGATCGCGGTCAGGGCGATGGTGTACACGATGTCGTCGACCTGGGCCCCGCGGGGCAAGTCATTCACCGGTTTGCGCAGGCCTTGCAGCATCGGCCCGAGGCTGACGCAATCGGCGCTGCGCTGCACGGCCTTGTGGGTGGTGTTGCCGGTGTTGAGGTCGGGGAAGATGAACACCGTCGCCCGGCCGGCCACCTGGCTGTTGGGCGCCAATTGCCGCGCCACGGTTTCATTGGCGGCGGCGTCGTATTGCAGCGGACCGTCGATCAGCAGGCCATGCTGGGCTTCGTGGGCCAGCAGGGTGGCTTCACGGACTTTTTCCACTTCTTCACCACTGGCCGACTCGCCGCTGGAATAACTGAGCATCGCCACCCGCGGCACGATGCCGAACGCGGCGGCCGAATCGGCGCTCTGCAGGGCGATTTCCGCCAGTTCCGCGGCGCTGGGGTGCGGGTTCATCACACAGTCGCCGTAGACCAGCACTTCTTCGGGAAACAGCATGAAAAACACCGAGGACACCAGGGAGCAACCTGGCGCGGTCTTGATCAGTTGCAACGCGGGGCGGATGGTGTTTGCGGTGGAGTGGATGACCCCGGATACCAGCCCGTCCACTTCATCCAGGGCCAGCATCATGGTGCCGATGACCACGGTGTCTTCCAGTTGCTGCTCGGCCATCGGCGCGTTCAGGCTTTTGCTCTTGCGCAACCTCACCATCGGTTCGACATAACGCTCGCGAATCGAATCCGGGTCGAGAATCTCCAGCCCCGGCGGCAGCTCGATGCCTTGGGCGCGGGCCACCGCTTCGACGTCGGCCGGTTTGGCCAGCAACACGCAGCGGGCAATGCCCCGGGCCTGGCAAATGGCGGCGGCCTGGACGGTCAGCGGTTCGCTGCCTTCGGGCAGCACGATGCGTTTGTTGGCGGCTTGGGCGCGCTGGATCAACTGATAGCGGAACACCGCCGGCGACAAGCGCATTTCCCGCGGTGTGCCGCAGCGCTGGTGCAGCCATTTGGCGTCCAGGTGGCTGGCGACGAAATCGGTGATGATCTCCGCACGTTCGCGGTCATCGATGGGAATTTCCTTGTTCAGGCCGTTGAGCAGGTTGGCGGTGTCATAGGAGCCGGTGCTCACCGACAGCACCGGTAACCCTGCCTGCAAGGCGCCGCGGCACAGGTCCATGATGCGCGGGTCGGGCAGGGTGTCGCTGGTCAGCAGCAGGCCGGCCAGTGGCACGCCGTTGATCGCCGCCAGGCTCACGGCGAGGATGATGTCGTCGCGATCGCCGGGGGTCACCACCAGCACGCCGGGCTTGAGCAGTTCCACCGTGTTGCGCATGGTGCGGGCGCAAATGATGATGTTGCTCATGCGCCGGGTTTCGTAGTCGCCGGCATTGAGCACTTGAGCGCCCATCAGGTCGGCCACGTCGCGGGTGCGCGGTGCATTGAGTTCTGGGCGAAACGGGATGCAACCGAGCAGGCGGAAATCGCCGC
Source organism: Pseudomonas sp. NFACC13-1 (assembly GCF_900104425.1). Lineage (NCBI taxonomy): Bacteria > Pseudomonadati > Pseudomonadota > Gammaproteobacteria > Pseudomonadales > Pseudomonadaceae > Pseudomonas > Pseudomonas sp. NFACC13-1. Next base: position 110,550 of record NZ_FMXV01000001.1, read on the forward strand.
TGCGCAGCAAGGGCGAGTGCTCCTTGAGCCGTGCGGAAAACGCCTCCATGCTTTCCTCGGTGCGCACCTTGTTCAGGATCACCCCGAGGACTTTCGGGTCCTTCGGCCCGCCGAACAGCTGCGCCTGCAACTCCACCCGCCCGGAAAGCTCGGTCAGCACTTCGTTCTCCGGTGCCGACACCAGGATGACCTCGGCGTCGAGGCTCTTGGCCAGGTGCAGGTTGACCCGGGCGGCGTAGCTGGCGTTGCGGGTCGGGACCATGCCTTCAACGACCAGCACGTCCTTGCCGATGGCCGCTTGCTGGTAAAGGGTGATGATTTCTTCCAGCAGCTCATCGAGCTGGCCGTCGCCGAGCATGCGCTCGACGTGCGCCAGGCCCAGGGGCTGCGGAGGCTTGAGGCCATGGGTGCGGGCCACCAGCTCGGTGGAACGCTCCGGCCCGGTGTCGCCGGGATGCGGCTGGGCAATGGGTTTGAAAAAGCCGACTTTCAGCCCGGCCCGTTCGAGGGTACGCACCAGCCCGAGGCTGATGGAGGTCAGGCCCACACCAAAATCGGTGGGTGCGATAAAAAAAGTTTGCATGCGGATTCTCTAAAGGAGCATGGCAATGGCGCGGCCTATGACTGGCCGTCTACCCACAATTCAGTCGCCAAGGTTATCGCTAACCGGGCCTTGAGCGCACCAGCCGCAAGCAAAGGGCTGGCCTATTTTTTCAATACGTTGCACAGGGTCCAGTACCCAGGCCCGGGACTGCCAGGGTGGCTGGTGGCGCAGGTGCTGGGTATGGCCGCAGGACAGCTCGGCCACCCAGTGCCCGTCCTCATCCTGATGCAAACCGGTGACCGTCGGTCTGTTCGAGCAGGCCCGTTTGTCCGGGTTCCGTTCGCTTTCGGGCAAATCCTTGTTTAGACTTGTCCGTTCTTCATTCTTATGCAAAAGGTCTCGCCCCATGCTGATCGCCGCCAATAAGGCTGTCTCCATCGACTATACCCTGACCAACGACGCTGGTGAGGTCATCGACAGCTCTGCCGGCGGCGCTCCGCTGGTCTACCTGCATGGCGCAGGCAACATCATCCCGGGCTTGGAAAAAGCCCTGGAAGGTAAAGCGGTCGGTGACGACCTGAACGTTGCCGTCGAGCCGGAAGACGCTTACGGCGAATACTCCGCCGAACTGGTCAGCACCCTGAGCCGCAGCATGTTCGAAGGCGTGGATGAGCTGGAAGTGGGCATGCAGTTCCACGCCTCGGCACCCGATGGCCAGATGCAGATCGTCACCATCCGCGACCTGGAAGGCGATGACGTCACCGTTGACGGCAACCACCCGTTGGCTGGCCAGCGCTTGAACTTCAAGGTCAAGATCGTCGACATCCGTGACGCCAGCCAGGAAGAGATCGCCCATGGTCACGTCCATGGCGAAGGTGGCCATCACCATTGATTTGTGCGCTACGCTCAAGTTGACTGGAGAGGCGCCCTATGGCGCCTTTTTAGTCGCTTGCTGTTAGCATCACCCATGGCTGTTTCGAAAAGATCCGCAAACCTGGAGTTCGTCATGAGTGCTTTCCACGACCTTAAACTCAAAGCCCTGGATGGTCAGGAGCTTGCTCTGGCGCCGTTCAAGGGGCAAGTCGTGCTGGTGGTCAACGTCGCCTCCAAATGTGGCCTGACGCCTCAGTACGCGGCGCTGGAAAATCTCTACCAGCAATACAAGGACAAGGGGTTCAGTGTGCTGGGCCTGCCCTGCAATCAGTTCGCCGGGCAAGAGCCGGGGACCGAGCAGGAAATCCAGGAATTCTGCAGCCTCAACTACGGCGTGACGTTCCCGCTGTCCAGCAAGCTGGACGTGAACGGTCATGATCGTCATCAGCTGTATCGCCTGCTGGCGGGCGAGGGGGCCGAGTTTCCCGGGGACATTACCTGGAACTTCGAAAAGTTCCTGCTCGGCAAGGACGGCCGGGTGCTGGCGCGCTTTTCGCCGCGTACGGCGCCGGATGATCCCACGGTGATCCAGGCGATCGAAAAAGCACTGGGTTGATCCCCAGGAAGTTGTGACAATCACTCTGTGGCGAGGGAGCTGCTCCCGCTGGGCTGTGCCCGTAGGAGCTGTCGAGTGCAACGAGGCTGCGATCTTTCCCCAGACACTTGAGTCTCCAGCGAAAGATCAAAAGATCGCAGCCTTCGGCAGCTCCTACCAATCCAGCGGGAGCAAGCTCCCTCGCCACGGGGGTTCTGGTTGAGCGCCCCTCAGCGCTTTCTTCTGATCCTTAATCATTCAAATCAATAGTGCTACCCAGCGCCTTCCATGCTCCATATTATCGTCGTCATATCCGACCTGTGACTTCGTCCCGTGGAGTGCCCCATGCCTGCAAAAGCCCTGTTCAAACCCTTCCACCTCGGCGCGTTCGAGTTGCCAACCCGGGTGGTGATGGCGCCGATGACCCGTTCCTTTTCTCCGGGCGGCGTGCCGAACGCCAAGGTGGTCGAGTACTACCGTCGCCGCGCGGCGGCCGGGGTCGGCCTGATCATCACCGAAGGCACGACGGTCGGGCACAAGGCGTCCAACGGTTATCCGAATGTGCCGCATTTCTACGGCGACGCCGCGCTGGCCGGTTGGAAGCAGGTGGTCGATGCGGTGCATGCCGAAGGCGGCAAGATCGTTCCACAGTTGTGGCACGTGGGCAGTGTGCGACGCATCGGCACCGAGCCGGACGCCAGTGTGCCCGGCTATGGTCCGAGCGAAAAACTCAAGGACGGCCAGGTGGTGGTCCACGGCATGACCCAGGCCGATATCGACGAGGTCATCGCTGCGTTTGCCCAGGCGGCGAAAGACGCCCAGAGCATCGGCATGGACGGGGTGGAAATCCACGGCGCCCACGGCTACCTGGTGGACCAGTTCTTCTGGGAAGGCAGCAACCAGCGCACTGACGGTTATGGCGGCAGCCTGGCCAACCGCTCGCGCTTCGCGATCGAATTGATCCGTGCCGTGCGGGCGGCGGTGGGCGAGGGTTTCCCGATCATTTTCCGCTTTTCCCAATGGAAGCAGCAGGATTACACCGCGCGTCTGGTGCAGACCCCCGAAGCCTTGGGCGAATTCCTCAAGCCGTTGTCCGAGGCGGGCGTGGACATTTTCCACTGCTCGACACGGCGCTTCTGGGAGCCGGAGTTCGAAGGTTCCGAGCTGAACCTGGCCGGCTGGACCCGCAAGCTCACCGGCAAGCCCACCATCACGGTCGGCAGCGTCGGCCTGGATGGCGAGTTCCTGCAGTTCATGGTCAACACCGACAAAGTCGCGCAACCGGCCAGCCTGGAAAAGCTGCTGGAGCGCTTGAACAACGATGAGTTCGACCTGGTGGCGGTAGGGCGTGCGCTGTTGGTGGATCCGGACTGGGCGCAAAAAGTCCGTGAAGGGCGGGAGCAGGAGATCTTGCCGTTCAGTCGCGAGGCGTTGATGACATTGGTTTAAGCGGCGCCCGATCTGACGCTATCGCGAGCAAGCTCGCTCCCACATTGGATCTTCAGTGGACACATTACTTGTGTGAGACCGAGATCCCTTGTGGGAGCGAGCTTGCTCGCGATGGCGGCCTGAACATCACCGAACAATCAGCGCACAGTCGGCGCAACAGGCATCACCTGCTCACCCACGCAAACCCCTCGCAGCTGCGCTTCAAATTGCTCGATCACCGCCGCCCAACCCTGGCGACTGGCATGCTGGCGCGCATTGAGCCGCACGCAACGTAAGGTCTCGCGCTCCTCCAGCAGCCAGCGGGCGGCATCGCAGAACGCCTCTTCATCCCCCGGCATCGCCAGCACGCCGTTATAGCCGTGGCGAATGTGTTGCGCAGCCGCGGCCTGATCGTAGGCCACCACACCCAGCCCGGACGCCAGCGCCTCCAACACCACGTTGCCGAAGGTTTCGGTCAGGCTCGGAAAGACAAACACATCCCCGGACGCATAGTGGCTGGCCAGCGCCTCACCGCGTTGCGAGCCGCAAAAGATCGCCTCGGGCAATGCCTGTTCCAGCTCGGACCGCTGCGGGCCGTCACCGACCACCACCAGCTTCATCCGTCGCCCCGCAAAAGCGCTGCACAGCGTCTCGAAACTGCGCTTGAGCAGTCCCAGGTTTTTTTCCGGTGCCAGGCGTCCGACATGGAGCACGGCGATGTCGTCGTCGCCCAGGCCCCACGCTTCGCGCAGGCTCGGCGAGCGCTTGACCGGATGGAACAGTTGGCTGTCCACGCCGCGGGACAACAACGCCACGCGCTCGAAATGCCGTCGTTCCAGTTCCAGGCGCTGGCTGAGACTGGGCACCAGGGTCAGGCTGGAGCGGTTGTGAAACCAGCGCAGGTAATGGGTGAGCACGCGACTCAACAGCCCGAGGCCGTACTGTTGGGTGTATTGCTGGAAATTGGTGTGGAAACCACTGACCACCGAGATGCCCAGGCGTCGTGCCGCCCGCAGCGCCGACAAACCCAGCGGTCCCTCCGTGGCGATGTAGAGCACGTCCGGACGATGACGTTTCCAGCGCCTGAGCAGCTTGTGCATCGACGCCTGGCCCCATTGCAAGCCCGGATAGCCCGGCAGCGGCCACCCCCGGCACAGCAGCAACTGCTCGTCACTGGCTTGGCGCAAGTCGTCGGCCTGGCGAGGCCGTATCAACTCGACCTGATGCCCGCGGGCGCGCAAGCCGTCGTACAGACGGCCCAAGGTATTGGCCACGCCATTGATTTCCGGCGGGAAGGTTTCGGTGATCAGGGTAATGTGCAGGGGTGTGGTCATGACCCCAGTGTCGGCCGGGGCCATTTCGTCATTGTGACGCCAGGATGATGGATTTGTGACGGCTCAGCCCTGACGGGCCAAGGCCGTCTCGGCGCCTTGCTCGCGCACCCAGAACAAGGTCGCCCCGGCCACCGCCGCCGGCATCATCAGGATGTTCACCACCGGGATCAGCAGCACCAGGTACACGCTGCCGCCAAAACCCAGGCTCTGCCAGCGTTTTTCCCGCAGCCAGGCGAGCATTTCGTTCCAGCCCAGCTTGTGATTGTCCGCCGGGTAGTCGATGTACTGGATCGCCATCATCCACACGCCGAACAGCAGCCACAGCGGTGCCGCCACCAGATTGACCACGGGGATGAACGACAGCACGAACAACCCCAGGGCGCGGGGCAGGAAATAGCCGAGCTTGCGCGCTTCCCGACCGAGGGTCCGGGGGATCATGGCAATCAATTCGGCCCAGCTGAAGGCCGGGAAGTCGTCGGTGCCACGGATGACCACTTCGACTTTTTCCGCGAGAAAACCGTTGAACGGCGCGGCGATGATGTTGGCGAGCATGGTGAAGGTAAAGAACACCATCAGCACGACGAGCACCACGAACAGTGGCCAGAGCACATAGCTGAGGAAACCCAGCCACTCTGGCAGCGACGGCATCAGCGTATCGACCCACAGGCTGAATTGATGGCCGGCCAGATAGATCAATCCGACGAACAGCACCAGGTTGATCGCCAGGGGCAAGACTACGAACAGACGCAGGCCCGGGCTCAGGACCAGCTTGAGGCCTTCTCGCAAATATTGCGGGCCGGACAGGACGGGGGCGGGCATAGGTGACTCCGAGCGAAGGTGAACGCGCCGACCTTACCGGCTTTACCCTACGCGGGAAAGCGGCGACATGGCGCGTAACAACCTTTATGGCAGCGAATGCGCCTATTGAAGGGGCCGCTGCGGATAGAGCTCACCTATGAGCTGGATTGTTAAACCGTATTTCCTTAATCTTCGCTCCCTCGATACGCTGCACCCATTCTTTTCCAGGACTGTCGAACCCAAGCCTTCCCCAAGTGCGTCAACGGTCCTTTTTTATTCACGCCGCTCACCCGGCGTTCCGGCCCGCGAGGTCCGGTCAACAGGAGCAGGTCATGTCTGAAGTGCGTCATTCGCGAGTGATTATCCTTGGTTCCGGCCCTGCCGGTTACAGCGCTGCGGTTTATGCGGCCCGTGCCAACCTCAAGCCGCTGCTGATCACCGGCATGCAGGCCGGCGGTCAATTGACCACCACCACCGAAGTCGACAACTGGCCGGGCGACGTCCACGGCCTGACCGGCCCGGCCTTGATGGAGCGCATGAAGGAACACGCCGAGCGCTTCGAGACCGAGATCGTTTTCGACCACATCAACGCCGTGGACTTCGCCGCCAAGCCGTATACCCTGACCGGCGACAGCGCGACCTACACCTGCGATGCCCTGATCATCGCCACCGGCGCCAGCGCTCGTTACCTGGGCCTGCCGTCGGAAGAAGCCTTCATGGGCAAAGGTGTGTCGGCTTGCGCCACCTGCGACGGTTTCTTCTACCGCAACAAGCCAGTGGCTGTGGTTGGTGGCGGTAACACCGCGGTCGAGGAAGCGCTGTACCTGGCCAACATCGCCAGCACGGTCACCCTGATCCACCGCCGCGAAACCTTCCGCGCCGAGAAGATCCTGATCGACAAGCTCAACGCCCGCGTCGCCGAAGGCAAGATCATCCTCAAGCTCAACGCGACCCTGGACGAAGTGCTGGGCGACAACATGGGCGTGACCGGTGCCCGCCTGAAGAACAACGACGGCAGCTTCGACGAGATCAAGGTCGACGGCGTCTTCATCGCCATTGGCCACACGCCGAACACCTCGCTGTTCGAAGGCCAGCTGGAGCTCAAGGACGGCTACCTGGTGGTCAAGGGCGGCCGCGACGGCAACGCCACCGCCACCAGCGTCGAAGGAATCTTCGCGGCCGGCGACGTGGCCGACCACGTCTACCGCCAGGCGATCACCTCGGCCGGTGCCGGTTGCATGGCAGCCCTGGATACCGAGCGTTACCTGGATGGCCTGCAGAACGCTTCGTTCTGATTCATCGGGTATAAAAAAACCGGCTTCGGCCGGTTTTTTTATACCCAAATACCTGGCGGTGAACCCTTGTGGGAGCGAGCTTGCTCGCGATGGCGGTGTATCGGTCAACATCGATGTCGGCAGACTTGACGCTATCGCGAGCAAGCTCGCTCCCACAGGGTTTCTAGTGCCGTCAGATGACAATACTCAGGCCAGCTTCGCCAGGCACGCCTCCAGAATATCTAAGCCTTCCTCCAACACGTTCGGCTCGGTCGTCAATGGCGCCAGCAGCCGCACGATGTGTCGCGACTTGCCACTGGGCATCAGCAGCAGGCCCGATTCCCGTGCGAGGGCCAGCAGTTGCGTCAATTGTGCCGAAGCCGGGGTGCCGTCGGCGTGGCTCAGCTCGATGCCGCGCATGGCGCCGATGCCGGTCAGGCGGCCCAGGTAAGGGCTTAGCCTGCGGCTGCGCCAGGATTCGTAGCGGCTGACGATCGCCTCTTCCTGTTGTGCACCCCAGGCGTGCAGGTTGGCATCGGTCATTTCGTCCAGGGTCGCCAGTGCGGCGGCGCAGGCGATGGGGTTACCCGAGTAGGTGCCGCCCAGGCCACCCTTGGGCAGGTTGTCCAGCAGCGCTTTGCGTCCCACCACGGCCCCCAGGGGCACGCCGCCGGCAATGCTTTTGCCCAGCAGGATCAGGTCCGGTTCGATGCCCAATCGGGAGAAGGCAAAGCGCTGGCCGGTGCGGCCGAAGCCTGACTGGATCTCATCGATGATCAGCACAATGCCCTTGTCATCGCAGAACTGCCGCAGGGCCTGGGCAAAAGGCACGTCCATCGCCAGGAAGCCGGCTTCGCCCTGCACCGGTTCGACAATGAAACAGGCCACGTCATTCACATCGATCTCGACGCTGAACAGCCGCTCCATGGCCTTCAAGGCCTCTGCGCAGGTGACGCCGTTGTCCTGGCTGGGGTACGGCAGGTGATACACCGGCCCGGGCAGGACACCGACTTTCTGTTTGTAAGGCGCGACCTTGCCGTTGAGGTTGAGGGTCGCCAGGGTGCGGCCATGGAAGGCACCGTCAAACGCGATCACGGCGGTACGGCCCGTGGCACCCCGCACGATCTTCAAGGCGTTCTCCGCCGCCTCGGCGCCGCTGTTGGTGAGCATGCCGCTGACCGGGTAATCCACCGGGACAAACGCCGTCAGGCGTTCCATCAATTCAATGTAGGGCGCGTGAGGGGCGGCGTTGAATGCGTAGTGAGTCAGCCGCGTAGCCTGTTCGCGGATCGCCTCGACAATGCGCGGATGACAATGGCCGAGGTTCAACACACCAATGCCCCCGACAAAGTCGATGTAGCGCTTGCCGCCGGTGTCCCAGACCTCGGCGTTCCTGCCGTGGCTGAGGCTGACAGGATGCACGATGGAGATCGATTGGCTGATGGTTTCGCTGCTCATGGATGACGGCCCGGACGAAGGAGAAATTTCCGTTATCTAAGCCGCGAGCAGAGGGGCCCGGCAAACGAAATAAAGTTGCCGGGTCAATCTTAAAAGTCGGGATGTGGTGAGGTGTTCTTCAATAAGGATGAATGGAGCCCTTGTGAAAGCGGATCTCACCACACGGCTAGGATCGATCAGCGCCGTTGCAGCGGCTGCTCGTCGAACTTCACACCTGCCAGCCCATGCACCATCAGCGCGCGGATATTGCCATGATCACTGCCTTCGGGCGTGGCCAGTACCGAACGGTAATGTTCGCCGAATGCCAGCAGCGCTTCTTCATCGCTCAAGCCTTCGAGCAGTGCCAGGCCCAGGGTCTTGCACGAACCTTCGTTCTGCCCGGCGGCATTTTGCACGCCGCCGTTATTGAAGGCCCGGGGCTGGTAATCGTAGCCGGCGGCGATAAAGGCCAGGGTGTCGGCGAAGGCATGTTCGCCGCTCTTGAGGCGGGTGCGCAGGGTATCGAGATCAGGCATCGGGTTTTCCTTTGGCGAACGCCGCCTGTTGTTCGGCGCTGGCTTCTTTCTGGTATTGGGCTTTCCATTCGGCGTACGGCATGCCGTAGACCACTTCGCGGGCGTCGTCGAGGCTGACCTCGACCTGGCGCTCGTCGGCGGCGGCCTTGTACCACTTGGACAGGCAGTTGCGGCAGAAACCGGCGAGGTTCATCAGGTCGATGTTCTGCACATCCTTGCGGCTGTCCAGGTGGGCAACCAGCCGACGGAAAGCGGCGGCTTCGAGTTCGAGGCGTTGTTGGTCGTTCATGGAGGTCTCTGCGAGGCAGCTTCAAGGGGCAAGCTTCAAGCTGCAAGTTTGAATTACGGTGGTCAGGCTTGAAGCTTACAGCCTGAAGCCTGCAGCGGCTATGAAGCCGCCCGGCTTGCTGCGAGCGTAATCGACACTGATTCGGCGAATCGCAAGGCGTGGGGCTTGTCGACTTCGACTTCGGCGTAGAGCACCGACTCGTTGGCCATGACCAGGTCGAGCAACTCCTGGGTCAGGCGTTCGAGCAGGGCGAAGCGGTTGCCTTCCACATGGGCGATGATCGCCTTGGTGATGGTGCGGTAGTTCAGCGCGTGGTCGATGTCGTTGTCGCGCACCGCCTCCTGGGCGGCATAGAGGATGGTCAGGTTGATCAACACATCCTGCTTGTTGAGGATTTCATCCTCGTTGATGCCGATGAAGGTGCGCAGGCGCAGGTCCTTGACCTTGATGCGTGCCATGGCTGGCTGAAGTTGTGGCATTTACTTGCTCCGTCGAATCAATTGCAGGAACTCCTGGCGCGTGGTGCTGGACTCGCGAAAGGCGCCGAGCATCACCGAGGTGTTCATGGTCGAGTTCTGTTTTTCGACACCGCGCATCATCATGCACATGTGCTGGGCCTCGATCACCACTGCCACGCCAGCGGCCTGGGTGACCTGCTGCACCGCGTCGGCGATTTGCCGGGTCAGGTTTTCCTGGATCTGCAGGCGGCGGGCGAACATGTCCACCAACCGGGCGATCTTCGACAGCCCCAGGACCTTGCCGGTAGGAATATAAGCCACATGGGCCTTGCCGATGAAGGGCAACAGGTGATGTTCGCACAGGGAATAGAGTTCGATGTCGGCGACGATCACCATTTCATCGCTGTCAGAGGCGAACAGCGCGCCGTTGACGATCTGCTCGACGTTTTGCTCATAGCCATGGCAAAGGTACTGCATGGCCTTGGCGGCACGCATCGGAGTATCGAGCAAACCCTCGCGCTCGGGGTTTTCCCCCAGGCCGATGAGAATCTCGCGGTAGTTCTGGGGCAGGGATAGCGTCATGGTGCATCCTCGAAACAAGGCTATTTGACGTGCCGCCCGCCGTTGACGGTCAGGGTCGTGCCGGTGACATAAGGGTTGTCCAGCAGATAACGCAGGCTCTGGTAGATCACTTCGCTGCCGGGTTCGATACCCAGTGCGGACTTGGCCAGGGCCTTGGCGCGGTAAGCCGCGTCGTCTTCGGGGTTGAACAGTAGCAGGGCCGGGGCGATACCGTTGACCTTGATCGTCGGGGCGAACTTGGCCGCGAACGACAGGGTCAGGCTTTCCAGGCCGGCCTTGGTGGCGCAATAGGCGATATGTCGGGCGCTGCCCTTGCGGGTCACGTCATCGCTGATATGCACGATATCCGCCGGTGTTGAACGCAGCAGCAACTCGGCGCAATGCAGGTTGATCAGGTAAGGCGCAAGCATGTGCACGCCGAACATGGCGCTGAAGGCCGCCGCTTCGCTGCCAGGCGCCTCGGTCATCCAGGCCGAGGCGTTGTGCACGATGGCCCGCAGCCGGTCGGTGTGCTGCTTGAGTTGTTCGATAAAGGCCAGGATCCCCGTTTCGCTGGAGAAGTCGGCGAACAGCACCACCGCCCCCAGGTCCCGCAACGTTTGCACGCCAGGGCGTTCGGTGCGATAGGTCGCGATCACCGGCTGCCCGTCCGCCAGCAAGCGCCGGGCGCAATGCAGGCCGACGCGCTGGGCTGCACCAGTGATCAGGATCGGAGCGGTGGCGCTGGACATGGGGCGGCTCGGTTCACGGCAAGAGCAAAACTATAACAGCGACGTAAGCCCGCTCACACAGAGGACACCCCAAATCTGCGCCTAATGGAAATCCAATGTGGGAGCGAGCCTGCTCGCGATGGGCCAGATCAGCCAACATCAATGTCGCCTGACACACCGCTATCGCGAGCAGGCTCGCTCCCACAAGGATCACTGTCGAATGCAGATTATGTGGCTGGTCAGCTCAATGATTCTGTGTGGACGGCTTGGCCGGCAACGCCCGCTGCGGCGCGCCGTTGAGCCAGTTCGCCAGCAGATGGGTCGACATCGGGATAAACAGGTAGACCATCAGCGGTGTCAGGATGACGGTGCTGATGAGCACGCGGCTCAACAGGCCCAGTTCGCCCAGCAGCGGTCCCAGCAGGAAATTGAACAACAGCGACACGGGAAAGAACGCAAGCCAGATGGCCACGGCCTGTTTCCAGCGTGGCGGACGCTGGCCGACCGAGCCGAACCAGCCATCGATGCCACGCACCCGATGTTCGGAGGGATGGGCAAACAGATCGCTGCCGCGTCCCAGCCAGGCCGTGCGCGAGGCGGAGTGTTCCCAGGCGTGCAGTGTCTGCTCGTCGGCAAAACGGAAAATGATCTGGAATTCATCGTCCTGGGGCGGTGGCGCGAGCACGCCGGAACCCAGGTAACCAGGGAAGTCGGTGGCCAATTGTTCGCCTTCGCGCAACCAGGCAATCAGATCCTGATAGCGTCCATTGGCGACGCGGCGGGCCACCATTAACGTGACGGGGGAGGTCGACATTATGCATCTCCGTAAGACAGGCGCAACGCTCCGGATAGGAGGTTTGCGGGGGACGCCCCCGGGGTGGTGGGCTGCGTCTGGTCGCCAAAAAACAGGCAAGGATTATTCCCGATGGCGGGTAAAACAACAAAACCGCATACTTGAATACGTTGTCCTTGTCATGACGTGGCTTGGAGGAGAAGATAGGATCCAATTTCCCAGTCGGAATTGCCCGCCAACATGAGCGAAATCACAGAGGATAGCTTTATTTTCCAGGCATCAGCCTTGAAAAGGGAAGACCTGTTCCCCATTCGCGAAGTCGCGCGCGTGACCGGCGTGAACCCCGTGACCCTGCGCGCATGGGAGCGGCGCTATGGTTTGATCCAGCCCACCCGCACCGAAAGTGGGCATCGCCTGTACTCGTTGAGCGATATCGAAAAGGTTCGCAGCATCCTGGCGTGGATCGAGCGCGGTGTGGCTGTCAGCAAAGTGGGCAAGATCCTGGCCAAGACCGCAGCGGTGCAACCGGTCTCCACGCTGCTTTCATCCGACCTGGTCAAGGCTGATCACGCCCGGTGGCAGCAACAGGTGGCGGACGCGGTTGGCAACTTTGACGATGTGGAACTGGATCGCGTCTACGGGCAGGTCTTTTCCACCTACACCGTGCCGGTCGTATTCCAGGACATCCTGATGCCGCTTTGGCGACAAATGCTGTATCGCCAGCCAGAGTTCGGGCAAATCAGTGAATGGGTGTTTTTCGACGGGTTCCTGCGTTCGCGCATCATCCAGCGGCTTTTGTTCAAGCGCGAAGGCGAGTCGCCGCGGGTCCTGGTCTGTGCGCTGGCCGGCCAGTGCCGTGAGCTGGAATTGCTGGTTACGGCGCTGTTCCTGTCCAGCGCGGACGTGGGCATCAGGGCGCTGTCGATCGGCGTGCCATTCAACGAACTGACCTTGGTGTGCCAGAAGATCCAGCCGCTGGCCTTGGTGCTGGTTTCCAATCATGCGCCGGTCCCGGACTTGCCCAAGCGCCTGGGCAAATTGGCGATGAGCCTGGATTGTCCGTTGATGCTGGCCGGTGAGGCATCCGATCTGGTGCAGGAAAGCCTGGCTGGCTCGTCGATCGGTTGCCTGGGTAACGAAGGAATAGTGATGCGCCAGCGCCTGCGTCAATTTCTGGCAGGCAGCCTCGACACCTAGAGATGCATGGAGGGATGGGTCAGGCGATGTTGCTGCAGGATGTACTGGCGCAGTCGCTCGGTCTCGTCCTGGTCATTCTGGTTCAGGTGATAGGCCAGCAAACCTCGATCGGTTTCCCGTTCGAAGCCGCCACGCAACGAAATTCTTTCGTAGCCTGAGGGGCTGAACCACAAGGCAAACTGCTTCGGTGGCTTGGTCCGGCTACGGTTTTCCAGCAACACGCCCTTGCAGGACACTTCGTGAACCCAGAGCGGTCCCGGCTGGCCCTTGATATTTTCCAGCGCCACCGGCTCGTCGAGCGTCAGGCGCCACGGGCGTATTTTCGGTCCGTCTTCGTAGATGCTCGGCACACCCAGGCGCAGGTGCATCGCATGGAATTCGTCTTCCACCAGGTGCAATGGAAACGTCATTTGCTGGTTTTCGAAATTGGCTTGCAGGGTGACCTGCTCATTCGCCGCCAGGCGCGTCAACAAGTCACGGATCTGTGACCCACCGTTGACCAGCAGGCTCGACGTGACATCCCGCTCATTCAACTGCGGGTTATGTTGCATCGTCCGGATGAAATCCAGTTCATCCTGCGTCAGGAGGGCATCGCGCTGCATGGTCGGCTCGAAATGAGAATTACATTTTCACTGGTGATTGTAGTGACTGACCATTAATTCGCGGTTTTGTTTGCACCGTTCGTCGCTTCAAGCCGGGCAATCGTTTCCCGGGCTTCGGCCAGTTCCTTTTCCAGCTGGGCGACGCGTTGTTGAGCCTTGACCTGGGTTGTCACGTCTTTTTGCACACCGACGAAATAGGTATACCCGTCAGCCTGGTTTTTTACCGTGGACAACGACAGCTCATTCCAGAACGGCGTGCCGTCCTTGCGGTAATTGCGCAGCACCTCTCGACAGGCGCCGCCCTCCCGCAAGGCCTGGCGAATCGGCTCCAGGGACGGTTGGTCCCGATCACCCGACTGCAGGAACCGGCAATCCTGGTAAAGGATTTCGTCACGGTGATAGCCGGTCAGGCGCTCGAAGGCCGGGTTTACGTAGATCAGGATATTGTCTTCGCCTTCTTTTTCGGCGATGACAATCCCGTCGTTGGAAGCATTGATGACCAATTGCATCAGTTGAGCGTTGATCATTGGAAAGAGCCCTTTTTGAACATCCGTGTTGATCAGTATTTTAGAAGAAATCGAAAGGCTGTCTACTGGCCATTACTGCCGTTGAGAGCCATTCGCAGCCTTGTGGGTGCAACTGTTACTATCCCGGCTCTTTTTTCAGGATCAGGATCAGATTGATGAAAGTCGCCATTCTTTCCGGCTCAGTGTATGGCACCGCCGAAGAAGTCGCCCGGCACGCCGCCAAACTGCTTCGCGACGCGGGCTTCGACGCCTGGCACGACCCTCGTGCGACCCTGGCGGATGTCCAGGCATTCGCGCCAGAAGCCGTGCTGGCGGTGACTTCTACGACCGGCATGGGCGAGCTGCCAGACAGTCTGATGCCGTTGTATTCGACCATCCGCGATCAATTGCCAGGGTTCTTTCGCGGCTTGCCCGGCGCGGTGATTGGCCTGGGCGACGCCAGCTACGGGGATACCTTCTGCGCCGGCGGCGAGCAGATGTGCGAACTGTTCGCCGAACTGGGCGTTCGCGAGTTGCTGCCGATGCTGCGTCTGGATGCCAGCGAAAGCGTCACGCCGGAAACAGACGCCGAGCCGTGGCTGGCTGAGTTGATCGAGACGTTGCGGTCTTGAAGCGGATGCACTGACTCGTTTGGCCAGTAAGCTGGCTGCCAATGCAACTACCGCCCCCGGAAGACCTGACTAGACTGAATTTTCTTGCGTACGACGTTTTGATGACAAGACTCCTATAACAAGAAACCAGAGGTCAGAGCCGTGAGCGTAGCGCCCGTCCAAACGACACTCAATATCAAGGAACAGGTCAGTGCGGCCGAATGGCAAACCCGTGTGGACCTTGCCGCCTGTTATCGGCTTGTCGCGCTGCATGGCTGGGATGACCTGATCTTCACCCATATTTCCGCGAAGGTCCCCGGCACCGAGGATTTTTTGATCAACCCGTTCGGGTTGATGTTCCATGAAGTCACCGCCTCGAGCCTGGTCAAGGTTGACCAGGCCGGCAACAAGTTGATGGACAGCCCCTACGAGATCAATCCGGCCGGCTACACCATCCACAGCGCGGTGCATGAGGTGCGCCATGACGTGGCTTGTGTGCTGCACACCCACACCGCCGCCGGTGTCGCGGTATCGGCGCAGAAGCAAGGCGTGTTGCCAATCAGCCAGCAAGCACTGTTCGTGCTGTCGAGCCTGGCCTATCACGCTTACGAAGGGGTGGCCTTGAATCACGAAGAAAAGGCGCGCCTGCAGGCCGACCTGGGCGAACGCAATTTCCTGATGCTGCACAACCATGGCTTGCTGACATGCGGCGGCACCATCGCCGATACCTTCCTGATGATGTTCACCTTTCAACGAGCCTGTGACATCCAGGTCCTGGCCCAGAACGGCGGGGCTGAATTGATTGCCATCGAGCCGCAGATTCTGGCCGGCGCCCGGGCGATGATCGCCGGGGTGACCAAAAGCGCCCAAGGCATGGGCGGCGCGTTGGCCTGGCCAGCGTTGCTGCGCAAGCTCGATCAACAAGACACCGGGTATAGAAGCTGATGCCCCTGGCCCAGATTCCCCTGCGTATTTGGCGCCAGCGCAGCCAGACTTTTCTGTTCCGTGGCCAAGCCATCCGTTATTGGGTGGCGGGCCAGGGCGAGCCGCTGCTGTTGATCCATGGTTTCCCCACCGCCAGTTGGGACTGGCATTACCTATGGCAACCCTTGGCGCAACGCTACCGGGTGATCGCGTGCGACATGCTCGGTTTCGGCGATTCCGCCAAACCGATGGATCACGTCTACAGCCTGCTGGAGCAAGCCGATCTGCAGCAGGCCTTGCTGGCGCACCTGAATGTGAAGGGGGCGGTGCATGTTTTGGCCCACGATTACGGTGACAGCGTGGCCCAGGAACTGCTCGCTCGGCATTACGAAGCACGCATCCACCTTGAGAGTTGTGTCTTTCTCAATGGCGGCCTGTTCCCCGAAACCCACCGCCCGGTATGGGCCCAGAAACTCTTGTTGAGCCCCCTGGGCTGGCTGCTGGGGCGGATGTTCTCCCGGGAAAGCCTGGCCTGCAACTTTCGGCAGATTTTCGGCCCCGGGACCGCCCCTACCGAAAGCGAGCTGGATGACTTCTGGAGCCTGGTGGAGGCTCATCATGGTCCGCGGATCATGCACAAACTCATCGGCTATATTCCCGAACGTCGTGTGCAGCGTGATCGCTGGGTGCTGGCGATGCAGCGCGGCGAAGTGCCGTTGCGGGTGATCGACGGCGCGGTCGATCCGATTTCCGGTGAACACATGGTGGCACGCTACGAGGCGCTGATCCCGAACCCGGACACGGTGTTGTTGCCCGACATCGGTCATTACCCGCACACCGAGGCACCGGTGCAGGTGCTCAAGCATTACCTGGCGTTTCGCGAAGCCACCGCCGCGCCGCGCAGACAAATGGCCTGTACCTGACGACTTGGCACTGCAGCAGACCTGTGGAAGCGAGCTTGTGTGGGAGCGAGCCTGCTCGCGATGGCGCCAGTACACCCGACATCTTTTTTGACTGAAAGACCGCTATCGCGAGCGAGCTCGCTCCCACAGTGGGTCGATTGTGAATACGGAATGTGTGGGCATAAAAATCCCTTGTGGGAGCGAGCTTGCTCGCGATAGCAGGTCCTCCTCCTGCCAGCCGGAAAGTCGAATGCGCCGCCGTGGCTCGGGCCTGCATCATCCCCCCGCCTTATCGGCCACCATTCACTGGCAATCGTGTTGATTGTGACCGGCCGACAGGTGCCGGACACTCGGGGTCATTGTCCTGTCCGCCTGCTGGAGTTCTGCCATGAGTGAGTCTGTGCGCTTCGAAGATAAAGTCGTGATCGTCACGGGAGCCGGCGGTGGCCTGGGACGCGCCCATGCGTTGCTGTTCGCCAGGCAAGGCGCGAAAGTGCTGGTCAACGATCTCGGCGGCTCGGCGCAAGGGGAAGGGGCCAATGCCTCGGCAGCGGATCGGGTGGTCGCCGAAATCCGCGAGGCGGGCGGCATTGCCGAGGCCAACCACGACTCGGTCACCGATGGCGACAAGCTGGTACAAAACGCGCTCGATGCGTTCGGTCGCGTCGACGTGGTGGTCAACAATGCCGGGATCCTGCGGGACAAGACGTTTCACAAAATGGACGACGCCGATTGGGACCTGGTCTACCGCGTCCACGTCGAGGGTGCCTACAAGGTGACCCGGGCCGCATGGCCGCACCTGCGTGAGCAAAATTACGGGCGGGTGATCTTCACCGCGTCCACCTCGGGCATCTACGGTAACTTCGGCCAATCCAACTACGGCATGGCCAAGCTCGGCCTTTATGGCCTGACCCGAACCCTGGCCATCGAAGGCCGCAAGAACAACATCCTGGTCAATGCCATCGCCCCCACCGGCGGCACCCGCATGACCGAAGGCCTGATCCCGCCGCAGGTGTTCGAACAACTCAAGCCCGAACTCGTCAGCCCGCTGGTGGTGTACCTGGCGAGTGAGGCCTGCCAGGAAACCTCCGGCTTGTTCGAAGTGGGCGGCGGCTGGATGGGCAAGGTGCGCTGGGAGCGCAGCCTGGGTGCGGGCTTCGACCCGCGCAAAGGCTTTTCGCCCGAAGACGTCGCCGCCCATTGGCAGCAGATCTGCGACTTCGAGGATGCGGTGCACCCGAACGACAATCTCGAAGCCTTGAAAGAGATGATGGCGAATCTGCAACGGCACGCTATCTAAACCTCACCGCCCGTGCCGCTTGCCGCCAGGCGTGGCAAGCGTGCTCATGGACAATTCTTTGTTCACCCGGGCCGCCAGGTTCGCGGTGGTCTCGATAGGGCACAGACCTATTCCGTACGGCTCAACATCCAGATTAAGCGCGCGGCTGGCTTTCCTACAGCAACGTAGGAAACACGACGTTTTAACTCAGAAATCACTGCACATAAAAAAGGCCGCTGCAAAAAGCAGCGGCCTAAGCGTGACGTTGCAAAGGAGCTACAAACCAACGTCGATAAACACGGGATGATGGACCGATGCGCCAATCCATCCGAATGACGGTGCGCCAGGCGGGAAGGATGCCGTGGCGACTTGCGCCTGCAGGCCCGTTGCCCTACAAGCCCGGCCAGCATAGGGAACGAGCCCGGCGGGAAACAGCCCGGATCCGGACATGCACCGTTGCAGGGCGCGTAACAGTCGCAGGCGGGGCAGGAATATGCGTGGCGCTGATGGCCCATCATCCAGTCCGTCCATGGGGCGCGCAAACGCCCGTCCCGCAGGGGCTGTAATCCTTTTGAGGTACAGCGCGAATACCTCCTTGGTGCGCTTATCGCCCATGGCGTGCGGCAGTAGGGTGAAGCCTCTGTCACTCACCGGGGAAGACGCATGACAACAATAACAATGCGCGCCATCTTCAAGCCGCAGGCGCTGGCCGTCGCGGTGGCCTTGGGTTGCTCTGCCCAGGCGCAGGCCGTTTCATTCAACATTGGCGAGATCGAGGGTCAGTTCGATTCGTCGCTGTCCGTGGGCGCGAGCTGGGGCATGCGCGATGCCGACAAAGACCTGGTCGGCACGGTCAACGGCGGGCGGGGCCAATCCTCCACCGGTGATGACGGACGGCTGAATTTCAAGAAAGGCGAGACCTTTTCCAAAATCTTCAAGGGCCTGCACGACCTCGAACTCAAGTACGGCGATACCGGTGTGTTCGTGCGTGGCAAGTACTGGTACGACTTCGAGCTCAAGGATGAGGGCCGCGAGTTCAAGGACATCAGCGACAGCAATCGCAAGGAAGGCGCCAAGTCCTCGGGGGCACAGATTCTCGATGCCTTCGTCTATCACAACTATTCCATCGCCGATTTGCCAGGCACCGTGCGCGCCGGCAAGCAGGTGGTCAGCTGGGGGGAAAGCACCTTCATCGGCAACTCCATCAACAGCATCAACCCGGTGGACGTGTCCGCGTTCCGTCGCCCCGGTGCGGAGATCAAGGAAGGCCTGATCCCGGTGAACATGCTGTTCGCCTCCCAGGGTCTGACCGACAAGCTCACCATCGAAGGTTTCTACCAGTTGGAGTGGGATCAGACCGTGGTGGATAACTGCGGCACGTTCTTCGGCAACGACGTGGTGGCCGATGGTTGCACCAGTGGCTACACCGTGGGCAGTCCGGCGATTGCGCCGTTCGTGCCCTTGACCCAGGCATTCGGCCAGGAGATCCAGGTGTCCAGGGAAGGGGTGATCATTCCCCGTGGCGGCGACCGCGACGCCCGCGACTCCGGCCAGTGGGGCACGGCGTTGCGCTGGCTCGGCGATGACACCGAGTATGGCCTGTACTTCATGAATTACCACAGCCGTACGCCTACCGTCGGGACCACCACGGCGGGGCTTTCGACGCTGGCGGCGTTGCCGGGAATGGTCGCGATCGCCAACGGCCTGGCCCCTGGCAGCGGTGCGGGTCTGGCGCAAAGCGTGATGCTGGGTCGTGGTGGGTACTACCTTGAATACCCGGAAGACATCCGCCTGTACGGCGCCAGTTTCTCCACGACGTTGCCCACCGGCACCGCCTGGACCGGGGAAATCAGCTACCGTCCCAACGCACCGGTGCAGGTCAATACCAACGACCTGACCCTGGCCCTGGTCAACCCGATTGCCGGTGGCGCGGCATCGCCTATCGCGACCGCACCGGGTGCCGACAACACCGGTTACCGGCGCAAGGAAGTGACCCAGGTCCAGAGCACCCTGACGCACTTCTTCGATCAGGTGCTGGGGGCTGATCGCCTGACGCTGGTTGGCGAAGCGGCGGTGGTGCACGTCGGTGGCCTGGAGTCCAAGGATAAGCTGCGTTATGGCCGTGACTCGGTCTATGGCCAATACGGCTTCCAGGGCGACACCGATGGTTTCGTCACCTCGACGTCCTGGGGCTATCGCGCCCGGGCGATCCTCGATTACTCCAACGTGATCGGCGGGGTGAACTTCAAGCCCAACATGTCCTGGTCCCACGACGTGGCCGGCTATGGTCCCAACGGTCTGTTCAACGAAGGCGCCAAGGCCATCAGCGTTGGTGTCGATGCCGATTACCGCAACACCTACACCGCCAGCTTGAGCTACACCGACTTTTTTGGCGGCGATTACAACGTTCTCGAAGACCGCGATTTCCTCGCGCTGAGCTTCGGCGTGAACTTCTGATCTGGCTGACAAGGAAAACCCAATGCGCAAGATGATCCTGCAATGCGGTGCCCTGGCCTTGAGCCTGCTGGCGGCGAACGTGATGGCGGCGGTTTCGCCGGAGGAAGCGAACAAACTGGGCACCAGCCTCACCCCCATCGGTGCGGAAAAGGCGGGTAACGCCGATGGCTCGATCCCGGCCTGGACCGGCGGCATTGCGAAAAACGCCGGGGCCGTGGACAGCAAGGGTTTTTTGGCGGATCCGTTCGCCAATGAAAAACCACTGTTCACCATCACCGCCGCGACGGTGGACAAGTACAAGGACAAGCTGTCCGAAGGGCAGGTGGCGATGTTCAAGCGCTACCCGGAGACCTACAAGATCCCGGTCTACCCGACCCATCGCAGCGTTTCCCTACCGCCGGAAATCTACGAGTCGGCCAAGCGCAGCGCCCTCAACGTGGCGTCCATCAACGACGGTAACGGCTTGTCCAACTTCACCGGCAACCGCTACTACGCCTTCCCGATCCCCAAGAACGGCGTGGAAGTCATATGGAACCACATCACCCGTTATCACGGCGGCAACCTGCGACGCATCATTACCCAGGCCACGCCACAGACCAATGGCAGCTTCACGCCGATCCGCTTCGAAGAAGAAATCGCCGTGCCGTTCCTGATCAAGGATGCCGACCCGGAAAAGGCCAGTAACGTGCTGACCTATTTCAAGCAGGAGGTTACCGCCCCGGCACGCCTGGCCGGTAATGTGCTGTTGGTGCACGAAACCCTGGACCAAGTGAAGGAGCCACGCCTGGCCTGGATCTACAACGCCGGCCAGCGCCGTGTGCGTCGTGCCCCGCAAGTGGCCTACGATGGCCCGGGCACCGCCGCCGACGGGTTGCGCACCTCCGACAACTTCGACCTGTTTTCCGGCGCGCCGGACCGCTACGACTGGAAACTGATCGGCAAGAAGGAAATGTACATCCCGTACAACAGCTACAAGCTCGACTCGCCCAGCCTCAAGTA
Source organism: Pseudomonas sp. NFACC13-1 (assembly GCF_900104425.1). Taxonomy (NCBI): domain Bacteria; kingdom Pseudomonadati; phylum Pseudomonadota; class Gammaproteobacteria; order Pseudomonadales; family Pseudomonadaceae; genus Pseudomonas; species Pseudomonas sp. NFACC13-1. The sequence continues at coordinate 131,678 of NZ_FMXV01000001.1, forward strand.
CGACGACGTGATCAAGGCCGGCCACATCAACCAGGACCTGACCCGCTATGAGCTGCATCGGGTCTGGGAAGTGGTCGGGACGGTCAAGCCCAGCGAGCGGCACATCTACGCCAAACGCCACATGTACTTCGACGAAGACAGCTGGCAGGCCGCGCTGGTGGACCACTACGACGGTCGCGGTCAGCTGTGGCGGGTGGCCGAGGGTCATGCCCAGTTCTACTACGACCATCAGAACCCGGGCTACACCCTGGAGGCGCTCTACGACATCATCGCCGGCCGCTACATCGCGCTGGGGATGAAGAACGAAGAGAAACACAGCTACGAGTACGGCTTCGAAGCCCGGGCAGCCGACTACACGCCGGCGGCGCTGCGCTCGACCGGGGTTCGGTAAGGTCTGACTGTTGGAAAGAGAACGGTAGCGAGTGGATTTATCTGTGGGAGCAAGGTTGCGCCTGACTTGATAATCATGATCGACCGGCAGCGCTCCTGCCGGTCGTTTTTTTATGGGTGACAATCAGCGCGCTGAATACTTCTCCAAAGGTCGGCGACACAGGACTAGGGTGGTGAGATAACAATAAACAGGATCACCCACATGACCGCCATGACTCCGTGTCCGGACCGTCCAGGATTGCTGCCTCGCCTGTCCTCGACACATCTGCCGCGGCGGTCCCTGAGCGAGCCGCTGCTGGCTTCCGAGGCGCGGGTCAAACTGCTCTGCGCGCCGGCGGGCAGTGGCAAGAGTGCGTTGTTCGCCGAGTGTTTCCTGCAAGCGCCCAGCGACTGTCGGCTGCATTGGTTGCCCTTGGGAGGCGCGGCGTTGAGCGCGGTGCAAATGTGCGAGCGCCTGGCGCAGACCCTCGGGCTGCCGGTGCTGGATGAAACGGGTTTGTTGGCCCACTTGGCACGTTTGCAAACACCCACCTGGTTATTCCTGGACGACTATTGCCGGGTGCCGAACCCCGAGCTGGACCAGTTGCTCGACCGTTTGTTGAACACCTGCAGCCCGGCATTGCACCTGTGGTTGAATGGTCGCCGCCGCCCCCACTGCAACTGGCCGCGGCTGTTGCTCGATGACGAACTGCACGAGTTTGATCCGCAGGCGTTGTTCTTCACCCCTGATGATGTCCAGCCACTGCTTCGCCATCTGCCTGGCCCCCAGGCTGCCCGCGCGGCTCGCGAGGTGATTCAGCGCAATGGTGGCTGGTGTGCCGGGGTGCGCATCACCCTGCTCGAGCGCTGCGAATGGGCGCGCAGTCATGCGACACCGGGGCGGCCGAGGACCTTGCTCGACTACCTGGAGTACGAACTGTTCAGCACGCTGACCCCGGACCTGGCACAGGCCTGGCGTGTGCTGGCGCATCTGCCGCGGTTCAATGCCCGGCTGTGCGAGCACTTGTTCGGCGACACGGTGGGCGCCCAATGCCTGCCGCTGTTGCTGGAGCTGGGGTGCTTCATCGAGCCGTGGGAGCAGACCTCGGATTGGTTGCAGATCTTCCCGGCCCTGGGCCGGTTGGTGCGTGAAGAGCCCTGGTCCCAGGGGCGCTCCTGGCATCGACGGGCCTGCCAGTGGTTTGCCGCCGAGCAGGACTGGCAAATGGCGTTCGAGCAAGCCATGTTGGCCGAGGAGTTCGAGACCGCCGTCAGTTTCTTGCAGCATTTGAATTTCGAGCACGTCTTGCAACGCCGTAACGTGGTGCTGTTGCTGAGCTTGCACGATCAACAAGGCGAAGCGCTGACCCTTGATACGCCGCAGTCGGTGGGGCTGGTCACCGCCGCGCTGTTGTTCGCCGGACGCTTCGATGAGGCGTCGACGTGCATCGAGCAACTGGCCAGGTTCCTGCCGCAGCCTTCGGCCTGTCGGCAGCGACAGGTGCTGGCCAGGTGGCTGGTCTTGCGCGGCTGGTTGCTGCACCTCTCGGGCGATGGCGAACCGGCGCGTGAACATTTTCTCCAGGCCCAGGCCAGCCTGGAGCCCGAAGCCTGGTCCCAACGGGTGCTGTGCCTGGGGGGGCTGACGCAGCAGGCGCTGCTGGCTGGCGACCTGGCCTCGGCGCAATGGATCAACCGCCAGGCGTTATGCCTGGCGCGTGCGCAGGGTTCGCTGGTCTTTGAAGGATTGCTGGAACTGGATCACGCCCAGGTTCTGGAGCAACGCGGCGCACCGCATCGTGCCGATCATTTGCTGGTCGCCGTCCAGGCACTGTTGGATAAACCGGGCCAGGACTTTTCGGCGTTGCTGGGACGGATTGCCTTGCGGCGCGGGCGCCTGGCGTTGCGCATGGGGTTTGAGGAACGGGCCGCCGAGCACTTTCAAACGGGCTTGGAAGCGGGCCTGCACAGCCAGGACAAACAGGTGCTCTATGGCTTTCTCGGCAAGGCCTGCCTGGCTGCCAACCAGGGCGACTACGGCGAGGCCTTCATGCACCTGCGCGATGCCGAGCGGATCATGCAGCAGCGGCACATTCCGGACACCGTTTACCGTGGCGTGTTGTTGCAAACCAGCTGCCAGTTCTGGTTGCAACAGGGGCGGGCGGAACTGGCCCATGAAGCCTTGACCCGCGTCTTGCGGCATTTTCGCGGACCCCAGGCCAAGCACGCGCCTCCCGCGACCCTGGAACTGATTGCGCGACTTGAATACCTGCTGGTGCTGGCCGAGGTCTACTTGCAGCGGGCGCAGGCGCCGCAGGCGCGCCTGCAGGCCATGATCGCCCAGGCGCAGCACGGTGAGATGCACAGCCTGGAAACCGAACTGCACCTGGTGCTGACGGAGGTCGTCTGGTTGTCCGGCGATCGTGCCCAGGCCCGGTCACTGCTGCAAGAGGGGCTCAAGCGAGTCACGTGCTGGCGGGCCCAGCAAGCGTTGTGCGAACTGCGCTTGCGCCAGCCCGAGTTGTTGCGCTGGGGGCAATCGGCAGAACAGGCCGAGTCGCCCGTCACCGCCGAAGAGACGTTGCTCAGTCATCGCGAGCTGGAGGTCCTGGAGCTGATTGCCCAAGGGCATTCAAACCAACAGATTGCCGAACAGTTGTTCATCTCGTTGCACACGGTGAAAACCCATGCGCGTCGCATCCACAGCAAGTTGGGTGTGCAGCGACGTACCCAGGCGGTGGCAAAAGCCAAGGGCATGGGGGTGATGGGTTAGCTGCAATGAGTCGAAGCTTCACGCACGCTTACACTTGCCTTTTTACAGTCGGGCGCTGGCCTGTGTATAACGGCCTGGCTGAAGTTCAAGTCTCAAGTTGCCGCTTCAGTTGACCGGATGCCGTGTTGTTGCATCAGGCGCATACCCCATAACGGCTCGAGCAGGAAGTTCGAGCCTATGAAATGACAAGGATGTCTTATGAATACCCCGTTGTTTTCTTCTCACTCCGAAAGACTTCAAGCACTGAAAAACACGCGCGTGGATTTTGCCGTGCAGGTTCTATTGGATCATTACCTGGAGCCATTGGACGTCAACCCATTCACGGCCTATGTGAACACGTTGATGGACTTCCCCAAGCTCGAAACGGGAACTTCTCGAACGTTGTTCGAGGAAACGCTGGCCTGGGTTGAAAAGCAAAGCCTGCCAACCTATACGCAAGGAATCAGTAATGTATTCAGCAGGCGTTATTCCTTTGCTGCCGAAGATCGGATAAAGACGCTGGACTTGATCGCATTCGAAAAAATCGTCATGGACGTCGTTGCAAGTTTGATGGAGAAACCTGCAATCGATTTATCCCCGCGCCCCCTCAGGCCATTGACCGCCGAGGATGTGCACGGTGCCTTGAAAATGCATGCGCCCAACATCTATCCGGAGGGCGTGTACGTGACCAGTTTTATTGACCATGGCCCCGGCAGGCGCATGGTGTTGTCTTCCGAGAGGCTGGTTGAGTATCTACTGGGCCATTTCAAGAACGATGTGATTCCCTTCCATTCGAAGGGCAGCCAGCAAGGCATTTATACCGTCGGCTTCAGCAGCGAAGAGCGCCACCTCCATCCGCAACTGATCCCCCCGCATCTCAATGATCTACTGATCCGGATTGTCCCGGATTTCCTGGGCTGATCCTGGATTCGCCTCATACCCCATCCGCCAACTCACGGCCCGGGTCGCCGCCAACAGTCGTTGCGCCGCCGGGCCATTTTCGTCGGCGTGGAACAACGAGGTCGGACCGACCACGGTCATCACTGCCTTGACCTCGCCGACCGCATTGAAGACCGGGGCGGACAAGGCGTCCACGCCCGGCATCAGCAAGCCATGCACATGGTGCAGGCCACGGCTGCGAATCTGCTCGCACAGGCTGGCATAGGCGCGATCATCGGCCAGGGCATGGTGCTCGGTGCCTTGCACTTCCTGCTCGCGCAGGCCGATCGTCTCGCGCGCTGGCAGATAAGCGCTGAACACCAGCCCCGTGGACGAACTGAGCAGCGGCAACACCGAGCCCAGTTGCGTCACCACGGTCACGGCCCGCACGGCGGGTTCGATACGCACCACGGTCGCGCCATGGTTGCCCCACACCGCCAGGAAGCAGGTTTCGTTCAAGTCATCGCGCAACTCGGCCAGGGGCAGGGCGGCCACTTGCAGCACGTCCATGCCGTTCAACGCGGCCAGGCCCACGCGCAGGGCTTCACGGCCCAGGCCGTAGTGGTTGGTGGCGGCGTTCTGCTCGGCGAACCCGCTGGCGATCAAGGCCTGCAAGTAGCGATGGACTTTGCTCGCCGGCATCTGCACGTGCTCGGCCAGGCGCGACAGTGACGTGGAGGGGGAGAGTTCGGCCAGGGCCTTGAGAATGTCGGTGCCGACTTCGGCCGAGCGGACTTTCTGTTTACCGTTGCTGAGCGGGGTTTCCATGGAGGCGCAGGGTCCAGAGGCGAATGGGCGTCTTTATAGCTTGACGGTCGCCGTCGAGCAAATTACGTTATGCGTAATTGAATTACGATAAAAATAACCCGGTGCGCCTCAACCACTCCGTTGAGTGACAGGCCGCAGTCCCAGGAGGCTCCATGAACCTCGATTCCACAGCGTCGGACCTGGCTTACCAGTCAGGCTTTGGCAACGAATTTGCCAGCGAAGCCTTGCCCGGCGCCTTGCCCATCGGTCAGAACTCCCCGCAGAAAGCCCCGTACGGCCTCTACGCCGAGTTGTTCTCTGGCACGGCGTTCACCATGGCCCGCAGCGAAGCGCGGCGTACCTGGATGTATCGCATCCGGCCGTCGGCCAATCACCCGGCCTTCACCAGGCTCGAACGGCAATTGGCGGGTGGCCCGCTGGGTGAGGTCACGCCCAATCGCCTGCGCTGGAACCCGCTGGACATTCCCGCCGAGCCCACCGATTTCCTCGACGGGCTGGTGTGCATGGCGGCCAATGCCGGCGCGGACAAGCCAGCCGGCGTCAGCCTTTATCACTACCGGGCCAACCGCTCCATGGAGCGGGTGTTTTTCAATGCCGACGGTGAGTGGTTGATCGTGCCGCAACTGGGACGGCTGCGGATCGCCACCGAACTGGGCGTACTGGAACTGGCCCCGCTGGAAATCGCCGTGCTGCCCCGGGGCCTGAAATTTCGCGTTGAACTGCTCGACCCGCAGGCCCGGGGTTACCTCGCCGAAAACCATGGCGCGCCGCTGCGCCTGCCGGACCTGGGGCCCATCGGCAGCAACGGCCTGGCGAACCCGCGGGATTTCCTGACGCCGGTCGCCCATTACGAGAACCTCGCTCGACCGACCACCCTGGTGCAGAAATTCCTCGGTGAGTTGTGGGGCTGCGAGCTGGATCATTCGCCTCTTGACGTGGTGGCCTGGCACGGCAACAACGTGCCGTACAAATATGACCTGCGCCGCTTCAACACGATTGGCACGGTCAGCTTCGATCACCCGGATCCGTCGATTTTCACCGTGCTGACCTCGCCCACCAGCGTCCACGGCTTGGCCAATCTCGACTTCGTGATTTTCCCGCCCCGCTGGATGGTGGCGGAAAACACCTTCCGTCCGCCGTGGTTCCACCGCAACCTGATGAACGAATTCATGGGCCTGATCCAGGGCGCCTACGATGCCAAGGCCGAAGGTTTCCTGCCGGGCGGTACGTCCCTGCACAGTTGCATGAGCGCCCATGGCCCGGACGGCGAGACCTGTACCAAGGCGATCAACGCCGATCTTCAGCCGGCGAAAATCGACAACACCATGGCCTTCATGTTCGAGACCAGCCAGGTCTTGCGCCCAAGCCGTTTCGCCCTGGACTGCCCGCAACTGCAAACCGACTACGATGCTTGTTGGGCCTCGCTGCCTGTCACGTTCGACCCGACCCGGAGATAACCATGACTCAACGTTCCCCTGTCCGTAGCTGGGTCGCCAGTGCCAACGGCCACGCCGACTTCCCGTTGCAGAACCTGCCATTGGGTGTCTTCAGCGTCGATGGCGGTGCCTTGCGCTGCGGCGTGGCGATTGGCGAGCGGATTTTCGATCTGCAGGTGGCGCTGCAAGCGGGCTTGTTTGATGGCGCGGCGCAACAAGCCGTCGAAGCCATGGCCGGCGGCCAGTTGAATGGGTTTTTCGACCTGGGCCGCAGCGCCCGGGTTGCCCTGCGTGAACGACTGCTGGAACTGTTGCGCGAAGACAGTCCGTTGCGCGGCAAGGTCGAAGCGCTGGAGGCGAAGCTGCTGCTGCTCGCCGCCGACTGCCAGATGCACCTGCCGGCCAGGATCAACGACTACACCGATTTCTACGTGGGTATCGAGCACGCGCAGAATGTCGGCAAGCTGTTTCGCCCCGACAATCCATTGCTGCCCAACTACAAATACGTGCCCATCGGTTACCACGGCCGCGCTTCGACCATTCGCCCGTCCGGCACTGACGTGCGCCGTCCCAAGGGCCAGACCCTGCCGGCCGGCCAGACCGAGCCGACCTTCGGCCCATGTGCGCGGCTGGACTATGAGCTGGAACTGGGTATCTGGATCGGCAAGGGCAATGCGCTGGGCGAACCGATCCCCATTGGCGATGCCGCCGAGCACATTGGCGGGTTCTGCCTGCTCAACGATTGGTCGGCCCGGGATATCCAGGCCTGGGAATACCAGCCCCTGGGGCCGTTTCTGTCGAAGAGTTTCCTGACCAGCATTTCGCCGTGGGTGGTCACGGCCGAGGCCCTGGAACCGTTCCGCGGCCCGCAACCGGCGCGTCCGCAAGGCGATCCGCAACCGCTGCCGTATCTGCTGGACACGCGTGACCAGGCTGGCGGTGCCTTCGACATCGAGCTGGAAGTCCTGTTGCTGACCGAGGCCATGGTCGAGCAGAACCTGCCGGCCCAGCGCCTGGCGCTGAGCAACACCCGGTACATGTACTGGACCGTGGCGCAACTGGTCGCGCACCACAGCGTCAACGGCTGCCAGTTGCAGGCCGGCGACCTGTTTGGCTCGGGCACCTTGTCGGGGCCTGAAAACCATCAATTCGGCAGCCTGCTGGAAATCACCGAAGGCGGTAAGAAACCGATCGAACTGGCGTCTGGCGAAGTGCGCCGATTCCTCGAGGACGGTGACGAAATCATTTTGCGGGCCCGTTGCCGCCGCGAGGGGGTCGCCTCCATCGGTTTCGGCGAGTGCCGGGGCAAGATCCTGCCGGCGCGTTGAGGGGAGCGCATGGAACTCTATACCTACTACCGCTCCACCTCGTCCTATCGGGTGCGCATTGCGTTGGCGCTCAAGGGCCTGGATTACGAGGCCTTGCCCGTCAACCTGATCGCTGCGCCCGGGGGCGAGCATCGCCAGCCGGCCTACCTGGCGATCAACCCCCAGGGCCGGGTGCCGGCGCTGCGTACCGATGAGGGCGCGTTGCTGGTGCAATCGCCGGCCATCATCGAATACCTGGAGGAGCGTTATCCCCAGGTGCCGCTGCTCAGCGCCGACCTGGCGGTGCGTGCCCACGAGCGGGGGGTGGCCGCATTGATCGGTTGCGACATTCATCCCCTGCACAACGTCAGCGTGCTCAACCAGCTGCGGCAGTGGGGCCACGATGAAGCGCAGGTGACGCAGTGGATCGGGCATTGGATCAGCCAGGGCCTGGTGGCGGTGGAGCAGTTGATTGGCGACGAGGGTTATTGCTTCGGTACCGCGCCGGGGTTGGCGGATGTGTTCTTGATCCCGCAGTTGTACGCCGCCGAGCGGTTCAATGTGTCTTTGCAAGCGTATCCACGGATTCGTCGCGTGGCGGCATTGGCGGCTGGGCATGCCGCGTTCCAGCAGGCGCATCCGGCGAAGCAGCCGGATACTCCGGCTTGATATTGATGTAGGCCGTTGCATCGCCATCGCGAGCAAGCTCGCTCCCACATTTGATTCGGTCAACTGTGGGAGCGAGCTTGCTCGCGACAGCGATTCAACAAGCCACCTGGATCTGCATGCCTGCCACCGGTCAATGCACCACCGAATTCGGCGGCAAATGCCCCAGCCGCTCCGTCAGCCGGATTCGCTGGATCGGATCGTCGCTGAGCATCAGGGCATGCTCCAGGTCGAAGCGTTCGGCGTTGGGGCAATCGAGGCGCTGATACAGGCTGGCGCGGGCCAGGTAATCGGCAGCGCTGGCGTTGCCCAGTTCCAGTACCCGTTCGGCGTCGATCAGGGCCGCGATGTAATCGTCGTTCGCCAGATGCAGTTGGCGCAGGTTGCGCGACAGGCGCTGCAGCATCTGCATCGGCTCGGCGTTGACCAGGTGCTCCGCCTTGAGCGGCATGTTCGCGCCGTATTGGCGCTGCAGCAGTTCCCGGCAGTCATTGGGGTACAACCGGCGCCCACCGCACGGATCGAGCAAGTGATCGGCGCCGGGCACCTTCAACAGGAAATGCCCGGGGAAATTGACACCGACCATCGGAATTTCCAGGCCGCGGGCCAGTTCCAGGGCAATCAGCCCGAGGGCCAGGGGTTGCCCACGCTTGCGAGCCAGGACCTGGTCCAGCAACGCCGCGTGTGGTCGCAGGGGGGTGAAGTCGTCTTGGGCGAAACCCAGGTCATTGAGCCGGCGCAACAGGGGCTGGCCCAGTTCGCTGACAGGCAGCATCGGCAGGCCATGGCTGACCCGCTGTTGCAGCTCCTTGAAATCCTTCAGCAAGGTCGGGACGTCGACGTCGCGATCATGTTCGGCAGCGATCCACAACGCCGCTTCGAACAGCGCCGGTGGTGAGCGGTGCAGACAGTCAAAAAAGGCTTGGCGCGGTTTCATCGAACTCTCCGGGCTATGCTCCCGTTTTAGCCCTGCCATGGATTTTCGTCCAGTCTCGAACAGCCGCTGTCACGGGTTATGCCGAAAAAGACTGACCGCCCTGGCGAATTATTCCGGCGTGCTCCAGCAATTTTCGACTGCACGCCTATACTGGCGAAACAAACAAAAGTGATTCGGGAGCCTTACGATGTTTGCTCTCATGCAAAGCTCCCGCCTTGAATCGCTGCACCTAAGCGTAGACCCGACGACCGGGTTGAAGGCGGTGATCGCTATTCATTGCAGCCGTCCCGGGCCAGCCCTGGGGGGCTGTCGTTATCTTGCCTACCCCGACGACGAAAGTGCCGTGGCAGACGCCGTGCGCCTGGCCCAAGGCATGAGCTACAAGGCGGCGCTGGCTGGCTTGCCCGTGGGCGGCGGGGTCGCGGTGATCATGCGTCCGGCCCATGTCGAGAGTCGGGCGGCGCTGTTCGAAGCCTTTGGTCGTTGTATCGAGCAATTGGACGGGCGCTACATCACGGCCATCGACAGCGGCACGTCGGTGGCCGACATGGATTGCATCGCCCAGCAGACCCGCCATGTCACCAGCACCACGGCCTCGGGAGACCCCGCGCCCCACGCGGCCATGGGCGTTTTTGCCGGCATCCGTGCCACCGCCATGGCCCGCCTGGGCAGCGATAACCTCGAAAGCCTGCGGGTGGCGATCCAGGGCCTGGGCAATGTCGGTTATGCCCTGGCCGAACAACTGCATGCGGCGGGTGCCGAACTGCTGGTCAGTGACATTGACCCTGGCAAGGTGCAACTGGCCATGGAGCAACTGGGCGCCCATCCGATCGCCAACGACGCCTTGCTCAGCACCCCCTGCGACATCCTCGCCCCCTGCGGCCTGGGCGGGGTGCTCAACAGCCACAGCGTGGCGCAACTGCGCTGCTCGGCCGTTGCCGGCTCGGCCCACAATCAGTTGAGCAGCCTGCAGGTGGCCGACCAGTTGGAGAGGCGCGGGATTCTGTATGCGCCGGATTATGTGATCAACTCCGGCGGGCTGATCTATGTCGCGCTGAAGCATCGCGGCGAAGAACTGCCGACGATCACCGCACATTTGTCGAAGATCGGCGCCCGGCTCACGGAAGTCTTCGCCCACGCCCAGGCGGAAAAGCGCTCACCGGCGCGGGTGGCCGATGAGTTGGCAGAGCGCCTGCTGTACCGCTGAAAATCCAATGGTGGGAGCGAGCTTGCTCGCGATTGCGGCCGTGCATTCAACGTCTTTATCGACTGTCACACCGCTATCGCGAGCAAGCTCGCTCCCACAGTTTTGCTCGCCTTTATTTCCTGCGGCGTCCTGCACTTATCCAGCCATTACCTCAGCAGATACACCGGAAAGCATTCACACAAATGCATCACCCGGCGTCGGGTGTTATCCAGGCGTGCGGCGTTGTCCGGTTGTTCCAGCAGGTCGGCGATCAGATTCGCCACTTCGGCACATTCCGCTTCGCCAAAGCCTCGTGTGGTCAGCGCTGGGGTGCCGATGCGAATGCCACTGGTGATCGCCGGTTTTTGCGGATCATTGGGGATCGCGTTTTTGTTCAGGGTGATGTGGGCACTTTCCAGCAACGCCTCGGCGTCTTTGCCGGTGATGTTCATCGCGCGCAGATCGAGCAGGAACATATGGCAGTCGGTACCGCCGGACACCACCCGCAAACCGCGCCGGGTCAGCACGTCGGCCATGACCCGGGCATTGTCGATCACCCGCTGCTGGTAATGTTTGAATCCGTCGCCCAGGGCTTCGTTGAAGGCCACGGCCTTGGCGGCGATGACGTGCATCAGCGGGCCGCCCTGGTACACCGGGAAAATCGTCTTGTCGAGCAGGGCGGCGTATTGCGCCTTGGCCAGGATCAAGCCGCCGCGGGGGCCGCGCAGGGTTTTGTGAGTGGTGGAGGTGATGAAGTCGGCGATGCCCACCGGCGAGGGGTAGACGCCGGCAGCGATCAACCCGGCGTAGTGCGCCATGTCCACCATCAGGTAGGCGCCGATTTCATCGCAGATCTTGCGAAAGCGCTGGAAGTCGATAGTCCGCGAATAGGCCGAGGCCCCGGCGATGATCATCTTCGGCCGGTGTTCCCGGGCCAGGGCTTCCATTTCTTCGTAGTCGAGGGTTTCGGTTTCCGTGTCCAGGCCATAGGAAAAGGCCCGGTAGAACTTGCCGGAAAAATTGACCGAGGCGCCGTGGGTGAGGTGGCCGCCGTGGGCCAGGGACATGCCCAGGATCGTGTCGCCGGGTTCAAGTACCGCCAGGAAAACCGCCTGGTTGGCCTGGGAGCCGGAGTGCGGCTGCACGTTGACGTATTCGCAGTTGAACAACTTGCGCGCGCGTTCGATGGCCAGGTTCTCGACGTCATCGACGACCTTGCAGCCGCCATAGTAACGCTTGCCCGGATAGCCTTCGGCGTACTTGTTGGTGAGCACGGAGCCCTGGGCCTGGAGCACTTCTTCGCTGACGTAGTTTTCCGAAGCGATCAGCTCCAGGTGGGTTTCCTGGCGATTGCGCTCGCGGTCGATCAGGCGGGCAATGGCGGGGTCGAAATTTTGCAGGCTCATGGTGTGATTCCCTAGATAAGCGCTTCGGCCGGTGGCGCGGTCACGTGATGCGGCAACACCCGTGGCTGGCTTTTGGACGAATCGGATAGAAAAATGGAGGTGTCTTTCAAGCCGCTGCCGGTGATCAGGATGACGGCGGTTTGCGGCGTGTCGGGGTGCGTTTCTGCGTACTTGAGCAGGCCGGCGAAGGCGCTGGCGGCGCCGGCTTCCGGAAACACACCGGTGCTGGCGGCCAATCGGGAGGCGGCGGCGACAATGCTCGGGTCGCTGACGCAAATGAACTCGCCGCCGCTGGCGGTCACCGCGCGCATGGCCTTGAGGCGATCACGCGGCAGCGCCACGTTGATGCTGCTGGCCAGACTGGTGGGCGGCAGGCGCTCGGTTCGCTGCATCGAGCGGTCGTAGCGCCAGGCGCGATACATGAAGTTGCTATGCTCGGCCTGCACGCCGATCAGGCGTGGGATACGTTCGATCCAGCCCAATTGCAGCAAGTCGAAAAAGCCTTTGTAGACCGAGCCCAGGATGCAGCCGTTACCCACTGGCACGAACACCAGGTCCGGCACCTGCCAGTTGAGTTGTTCGCACATCTCGAAGGCGACGGTCTTCTTGCCTTCGCTCATGTACGAGTTGATCCCGGTGGTGCGGTTGTACCAGCCATGTTTTTCGCAAGCGTTGAGGCATTGTTCGAAGGCTTCGTCGTATTGCCCATCGACCAGCACGATCTCGGCGCCGTAGCCTTGCATCTGCGCGAGCTTTTCGCGGGGCGCACTCTTGGGCAGGTAAATGACGTTGTGCAAGCCCAGGCTGGCGCTCATCCCGGCCAATGCCGACGCGGCATTGCCGGTGCTGGCCACCGCCACGGTACGCGCACCGGATTGCATGGCGTGGGCCACGGCCAGGGCGCTGGCGCGATCTTTCAATGACCCGGTCGGTTGCCGCGATTCGTCTTTTACGAAGACTTTGATCCGGGCACCTTTGCCGAGCAGTTCCGGGCGCGAGTACAGCGGCGTATTGCCCACCAGTAGTGGTGGAATGAACTGTGTCGAGCTCAACGGCATCAAGCGGTCATAGCGCCACATGCCACGGGCGTGGTCATGGGCCAGGCTGTCCCGGGACCATTCGCGCTTGAGCGTCGGGTAATCGTAAAGCGCATCCAGGGCGCCATCGATTTTGCAATGAGGGCAGTAGTAGCTGACCTCATGGGGCTGGTAGCTTCGATCGCAAACCAGGCACTGCAATGCATACTCTCTGTACGAATTCTTCATGGTCACCCTCTGAAAGTACGCTGTGCTGGTGCTTTCCTTGCCAACGTCGATCCGGCTTGCCGGATCGACGGGCACTCCGCAGACGGAAGGTGTTTCAGATCACCATGATGGCGTCGATGGCGACCAGGGTATTGCGTGCCAGCGCGCTGGCGCCGGCGGTGGTGCGGGCTGGATAGGGCTTGGTGAAGTACTCTTCCATGACGCGGTTGAGGGTCGGGAACTCACTCAGGTCAGTGATGAACGCCGTGACCTTGACCACGTTCGCCAGGGTGCCGCCTGCCGCTTCGGCCATTTGCACCAGGTTGTCGAGGGTCTGGCGCAGTTGACCTTCGAAATCCTTGGCCAGCACTTCGTTGTTCAGCGCCGAGACCGGGGTCTGTGCCGACAGGTAGATGGTCTGCCCGTGGCTGACCTTGATGCCCTGGGAATAGGTGCCCAGTGGCAGTGGCGCCTTGTCGGTGAAAATGACGTTCTCTTCGCCCAGGAATGGTTTGGCGGCGGGCTGGATTTGAGCGGTGGTTTGCATGGTGACGTTCCTTGTTAAGTGAATGGGTTAGTGCAAATCGGCAACCTGCTTGACGGCCAGGCTGGAAAATTCCTCGTCGCGGCAGCGGGCCGGGGAAAAGTGCTGGTAGTTGAGTTGCAGCGCCGCCAGGTCGGCCGGCATGGCGATGCCCAGCGCCGCATGACTGCACAGGCGTGCAATGGCGGGCGCGGCCTGGATGCCGTAGCCACCAAGGGCGGCGAGCCAGATAAAGCTTTCTTGTTGCGGGTCCTGGCCGAGCACCGGCGAGCGGTCGGCGACGAAGGTGCGCAGGCCCGCCCATTTATTGATGATCGAGCGGGGGCGCAGGCGCGTGGTGTTTTGCAGGCGATCCATGGTGATGGCCAGGTCAAGCTCTTCCGGCAATGCATCGCAGGGCAACGACGGGCTTTCATCGCAGGGGGAGACGATCAGGCGCCCGGCTTCAGGCTTGATGAAAATGTCCTCGTCCACCGTGCCCAGGTAGGGCGTGTGGTGCACGTCGCACTGCGGGTCGACCGCCAGCACGGTGCGCCGCAACGGCCGGACACCGACCTTGGGCACGCCGCAGCGCTCAGCGATTTGATCGGCCCAGGCTCCGGCAGCGTTGACCACGATGGCGGCTTGCAGTGGCTGGCCGTCGCGGGTGTGCAAGCGCCAGTGCCCGTCACGGTATTCGCCACGCAGCACTTCGGTCTCGCGCTTGACCACGCCACCACGGGCACGCAGGCCACTCAGGTAAGCCCCATGAATGCCATGCACATCCAGGTCGAAGGCGCTGGGCTCGTAGATTCCTGCACTCCAGGCGCCTTCGGCGAGGTAGGGGACCAGCTCCTGCACATGCCTGTCGTCGAGCAACTCGGCCGTGGGCACTTGCTCCAGCACGGCGCTGAAACGCGCCTTGAGCTTGTCCACCCGTGCCGCCTGGGCCACGATCAGTGCGCCCCGCGGCGCCCATAGCGGATGCTCGGCCAAGCCCTCGGGCGGGTTCTCGAAAAAGCGTCGGGACGCACAGGTCAGCGAACGGATCTGTTGGTTGCCGTAGCTTTCCATCGAGATCGCGGCCGAACGCCCCGTGGTGTGATAAGCCAGTTGCTGTTCCTGTTCGAGCAGGCAGACGCTGCCATGGGCTGCCAGTTCATAAGCGGCTGAGACGCCGGCGATGCCGCCACCGACCACGATGAAGTCGTAACGAGCGGTCATGGTCGGCTGCCCTCGGCGATAGCGGCGGCTTTGCTTTCCCGGGTGTAGGTCAGCACGAAGTGCGCCACGAGACCAAAGATCAGCCCCCAGAACGCGGCGGCCAGGCCGAGGAAGCTCATGCCCGAGGCCGTCACCAGGAAGGTGATCAGCGCAGCTTCCCGCTGCTTCTCATCGGCCATGGCCCCGGTCAGCCCGGCACTGATCGCGCCAAACAAGGCGAGGCCGGCGAGGGAGGCGATCAGTTCCTTTGGCAGAGCGGAAAACACCGAGGCCAAGGTCGCGCCGAAGGTGCCCATCAGGATGTAGAACACCCCGCAGGCAATCCCGGCGATGTAGCGTTTGTCGCGGTCCTCGTGGGCTTCTCGACCGGTGCAGATCGCTGCGGTAATGGCCGCCAGGTTAAGGCCGTGGGACCCGAACGGGGCCATCAGGGCCGAGCCGATGGCGGTGACCGAAATGATCGAGCGCGCCGGCGTGTTGTAGCCCGAGGTGCGCAATACGGCCATGCCGGGCACGTACTGGCCGGTCAAGGTCACCAGCGCCAGTGGCAGGCCGATGTTGATGATCGCGTGCCAGTTCCATTCAGGTGCGATGAAGACCGGATGGGCCACGGCGATGGTGATCGAATGGCTGTTGAGTTCACCGAACGAGGCAGCCACCGCGCAGCCGATGATCAGCACCGACAGAATGGCGTAGCGTGGCGAAAAACGCTTGAAGACCAGGTAGGCCGCGATCATCGCCAGCACCATCGCCGGTTGCAGCTTGATCGACGTGAACAGCTCGGCGCCGAAGCGGAACAGGATGCCGGCGAGCATGGCGGCGGCAATGGCCTTGGGCAGGCGGCTCATCAATTTGTCGAAGGCCCCGGACAAACCGACCACGGCGATGATCACCGACGCCACCACATAGGCACCGATGGCCTGGGGCAGGGTCACGGTGGGCAGCATCGATACCAGTAACGCCGCCCCCGGTGTCGACCACGCCGTGATGACGGGAACACGCAGGCGCCAGCTCAGGAGCAGGCCGGTAATTCCGCTGCCGATGGAAATGGCCCAGATCCACGAAGACACCACGTCATCGGGCAGGTGGGCTTCCTTGGCTGCCTGGAACACGATGATGAGCGGGCCGGCGTAGGAAATGATCACGGCGATGAAGCCTGCGATGATCGCTGACAGGGATAGATCCTTTCTGAGTGTGTCCATGATGTCTCGACTTGGCGCGGCAGGAGCCTGCAATGGATGATTGAGTCGATTGATTCGATTCGATATCAGTGTATTTGAATGAATTGAGTTGATTCAATAGGCGGCGGGATTGTTACGAGATGTTTTTCTGCCATGACGGGGGTTTTTTAGTGGTTTTTGTGTTTAGTCATTTGATTTATATGAATATTATTCGCTGTAAAAATTTCTTCATATCCCATTGATTAACGATTCAATAATCGTATCAATCGACTCAATTCGCCGAATGTGTCGAATTATTAGTTGCCTAACCTCCATGTGATATGCTCGGATATTCATCATTTCTACGATGGGCAGTGATCATTCATGTGGGTTCCCCAGCTAAGCGAGTTCAGCCAGCCGATGTATTTGTCGATTGCCGATGCGTTGGCGCGCGATATCAACAACGGCGTGCTGAACGAGGGCGATCGCTTGCCGACCTTGCGGGAGCTGGCGACCACCTTGAATGTCACGCCGGGCACCATCAGCCGGGCCTATAGCGAAGCCCATCGGCGTCGGCTGGTGCAGGGGGAAGTGGGGCGTGGCACTTATGTGCTCAACCAGAAGCAGCTGGAACTGCCGGCCAGCAACAGCGCCGCCGCGCCGTTGAACCTGGGGCAATCCGAACTGCTTGATCTTTCGATCATCAAGCCCTACAGCGAGACCCTGGAGTACTGGTTGCGCGGCGCGCTGGTGGGCATGGCCAAAAGTACCGATTTCGCGCGCGCGCTGGATTACGCGCCGGACGGCGGTCACCCGGCGCATCGTGAGGCGGGGGCTCAATGGTTGCGTCATTCATTGCCTGACGCGCAATGGCAGCAAGTGGTGATTACCGCCGGGGCCCAGCATGGCTTGATGGTTGCGATGAGCGCCCTGACCAACGCCGGTGACCTGGTGCTCTGCGAGGCACTGTGCTACCCCGGCATCATTTCCCTGGCCCACGGCCTCGAGCGTCGCCTGCGTGGCGTGCCGATGGATGACGAAGGCATCATTCCCGAAGCCTTGCGCGAACTGTGCCTGCGAGAGAAGCCGGCGATGCTGGTGTGCGTGGCGACCTGCCAGAACCCGACGGCGGCGATCATGTCGCAGGAACGTCGGGCCCAGATTGCCGCGCTCGCCGAGGAGTTCGACTTCATCATCCTGGACGATGATATCTATGGTTTCCTGGCTACCGATCCGTCGATCAAGCCGTTGTCGGCCTTTGCGCCGGATCGTTCGGTGTACCTGACCAGCCTGTCGAAATCGGTCATGCCGGCGCTTCGCATCGGTTACATCTATAGCCCGCCGAAACTGCTGTCGCGCCTGACTTCGATGGTACGCAGCAGTGTCTGGATGCCGTCGCCGTTGACGGCGCAGCTGGCCAGCAATGTGATTACCGAAGGCCTGGACAAGAAACTGATTCGCATCCAGCGCAACGAGGCGGCGGGACGGCAAGCGATCGCCCGGGAAATCTTTGCCAATTTTGAGCTCAAGACCCAGCCGTATTCCTATCACGTCTGGCTGACACTGCCCGAGCCATGGACCAGCGACGAGTTCACCATGCTTGCCCGGGCCAACGGCGTACTGGTGCTCAGCGGCACCCAGTTCCAGGCTGAGCGTTCAGGTAGCACCCGGTGCGTGCGGTTGGTGTTGATGTCGCCCACCAGTCAGGACGAACTGCGCTTCGCCCTCACGAAGCTGGCGAGCCTGATCGATTCGGATCCGCGTCGTTATTACTAAAAAGATCGCAGCCTTCGGCAGCTCCTGCACGGTTGTTCCATGTGGGAGCTGCCGAAGGCTGCGATCTTTTTTGGTTACTCGTCCGACGGGTTGAGCAGTTCGGACAAGGCGTCCGGCTGGCTCTTGAAAGCCTTGGCGAACACATCGCGATTCTTCGCCATGTAGATCCCGGCTTCTTCCACCTGTTGCTCGCTCAGCGATGGAACGGCTTTTTGCAAAACCTCGGCCAGCAATTCGGCGAGCTCCAGCATTTTGTCATGACGGTCAGCTTCGGCTTTATCCATGAACAAGCGCTCCAGATCTCGGCTGCTGCGGTATACCACTTCGACGGCCATTCACCACCTCACATGCCTTCACATTGGTTTGTCTTTGCGACCACTGTATTTATATACAGGCAAAAGGATAAGCGAATCCTGTTGCTTTGGATAGTGGCTTTTTAATGTAGACCGATTTCGGCATGTGAGAGCGAAGCGTGTGGGAGCAAAGCTTGTGTGAGAGCAGAGCTTGCTCGCGAAAAAGCCGCATGAAGCGCCCAAAAGTGCCGGATACCAGCCTATCGCCATCTCACCCTCAGTCGCTGGCCTTTTTTCTGCATGCAGAACAACCGTCACGTCCAACCCGCATCATCCGGTCGAGCCGACCTAAGGAAACTACATCGTGAAAATAAACTGGGCCGAGAACCTGCGCCAGAACGTCCATCAACTGGCCGAGTCCCTGGGAAACCTGTTCGTCGAGACTTTCCACTACCTGGCGCTGTTCGCCATCGGTGCGGTGACCGCGTGGGCGGCGGTGATGGAGTTCTTGCAGATGATCGAGGCGGGGCACATCAAGATCGACGACATCCTGCTGCTGTTCATCTACCTGGAGTTGGGGGCGATGGTCGGGATCTACTTCAAGACCAACCACATGCCGGTACGGTTTCTGATCTACGTGGCGATTACCGCACTGACGCGGTTGCTGATTTCCAACGTTTCCCACCACAGCCCGCCCGACCTGGGGATCATCTACCTGTGCGGTGGCATCCTGCTGCTGGCGTTTTCGATCCTGGTGGTGCGCTACGCTTCGTCGCAGTTTCCTTCGGTGAAGATCGAGCACCCGCACCGCAAGGTCGGCGCGGGTTCCAGCGAGCATGCCGAAGTGGAGAAGGGTGAGATTTAAAGGCCGGCGGCAGAAGGTGCAGCACCCTGTGCATGCGGTGGCGGCAACTTGATGTTGTCGCCGCCGGTCATGGCTTCGAGGATGGCCACGGCGCTGTGGCCCTGCTCGATGGCGATGCCGAACTGAATGCTTTGCACCAGGCGCTTGAGCCGCTCCGGGTCATTGCGTTGCTGGGCGCTGATCATGCGTTTGGCGACGATGCGCCCGCTCTTGGACAGGGTCAGCATGATGCTGCCATCCAGGCCCTGAATACTCAGGTTGATTTGATAGTGCGGCGCAAAAGCGTCGGTAATGATCTGAAAAGGGTTGTCCATGATGCGTCACCGCCTGATTGAACGTGCAGTTGTTGACCGGCCGTGATCGGGATTAGTTCGCAACACTGGACCATCGGCCATTCCATGATCGTGTTCATCTCAAATTTTCCAGGGCTGGGCAGGCTTCAAATCGAAAAGATCGCAGCCTGCGACAGCGCCTACAGGGAAGTAGCAAGTGGCATGCCGGAAAAACCGTCGGACAATGATCCCGGCACCCAAGCGTCGAACGCTCTGGAATGCGGCTGCCCGTTTCGGGGCAATAACGTGCGGATGTTCGTTGACGGTGCAGGAGGGGAGGCGATTTGCGGCGGGTGGGCAGGGCGGGGCAACTCCCGACCTTAACAGTGCCTTTGCCTGTTGTCCGGCTTTATTTGCAAATGGATATTTATATTTTTCCAGGGGTTGAATTGTTCTTCCGCCAGCCCGACTCTGTATTCAAGGGGCCGTTGCATTCACGTCGATGGCCCCCGGCGAGCTAGCTGAAATAAGGGATGAACTATGCAAATCCAAGTCAACAGCGATAACCATATTCAAAGCAGCATCCGACTGGAGGAGTGGGTACGTACTACCATCGAAAGCACGCTCGAACGTTATGAAGAAGACCTGACACGGGTCGAGGTTCATTTGCGGGACGAGAACGGCGACAAGCCCGGTCCCCATGACCTGCGTTGCCAGCTTGAGGCACGGCCTAAAGGCCACCAGCCGATTTCCGTGACGCACAAGGCCGATACGCTGGAACTGGCGATCGAGGGGGCGGCCACCAAGCTTGAAAACGCCTTGGAGCACTTGTTCGGCAAACTGCGCGGCAAGCGCGCTGCCATTGCGACACCGACCGAATCCGTTGCCTTGGCCGATGCGCTATTGGAAGAAGAATTCCTGGAGAACGAACGGGCCGCACTCAACGGCTGAGCCCGTTCTGCTTTTGTCGGTCCGCTGCGGCAAATAAGCCCATTCCCGCATTGATCCTATTCCCCTGTGTGCGGGGCTTGCTCGCGAAAGCGGTGGGTCAGCTTGCGAAGTTGTTGAATGTCCTGACGCCATCGCGAGCAAGCTCGCTCCCACAGAAGGGATTTGTGTCGAATGGCGATTTTGTGACCGCCCCGAGTCCGGTGTGGGAGCGAGCTTGCTCGCGATGGCGATAGTCTGGCTAGCGCAAGAATGCCTGTCGATATTCCCCGGGGCTCGCCCCCACGGTCTGGCGAAAACGGTTGGCGAAGTGGCTGGCGCTGGCGAATCCGCAGGCCAGTGCCACCTCGCCCAACGGTTGTGAGGTGGTACGCAGCAAGTGTTGTGCGCAAGCCAGGCGCCGGGCCAGTACATATTGATGGGGCGGCAGTCCGAAGCTTTCGCGGAACATCCGCGCGAAGTGGTATTCGGACAATGCGCACAGCGCCGCCAGTTGCCCAAGGCCGATGGCCTCGGCCAGGTGGCTGTCGACGTAATCCACCAGCAACCGTCGCTGATGCGCCGCCAGGCCGCCTTTGAGGCGAAGCCCCTGGCGCTGGCCGACCTGGCTGAGCAGCAGGTGGTTGAGCAGGTCATGGGCCAGGCTGGTGGTCAGCAGGCGTTCGGCGGGTTCGTCCCAGTTCAGCGCGATCAACTGGCGAAAGCGTTGTGCCTGTTGCGGGTCGTCGAGGAACGTCTCCTCGTGCAATTGCACCTGCCGCGGTTCGCGATCCAGCAGCGTGATGCAACCCAAGGCGAATTGCTCAGGGCTGAAATACAGGTGGGCAAGGCGAATGTCGCCGTTGATGACCCAGGCCGATTCATGTCCGGCGGGCAGTACGCAGAGTTTGCCCGGCGCCCCTGTGGTCTCGGGGCGTTCGCGGCGAAACGTACCCGTGCCACCGGCGATGTAGCAGGACAACGTATGGTGGGTCGGCGCCTCGTAGTCCTGGGCGTCGTGATGGTTGCTCCACAAAGCGGCCGCCAAGCCGTCCCCGAGCTCGGCGCTGTGCTCCAGGCGAGCGTTGGGCGAGCTGTTGAGGGCTTGAAAGACTTGCAGGCTTTGCAGTGTGGACATGATCGGTTCTCTCCGACTCGAATCCTACTCCGTCGGCCGGCCCATGCCAGCCTGCGAACCGACAAAAGCGCAAGTTTACGCAAGTGTGGGGTGGCCAACGGCGTGACACTGATGGCCATTGCCAGGAGCCGTCACCATGAACCTCTCGTTGTACCTGCTTACCGTGCTCATCTGGGGCACCACGTGGATCGCCCTGAAACTGCAACTGGGCGTTGTCGCCATTCCCGTGTCGATTGTCTATCGCTTTGGCCTCGCGGCCCTGATTCTGTTCGCGATGCTGCTGCTCAGCCGCCGCCTGCAGGTGATGAACCGGCGTGGCCATTTGATCTGCGTCGCCCAGGGCCTGTGCCTGTTCTGCATCAACTTCATGTGCTTCCTGACTGCCAGCCAGTGGATTCCCAGTGGCTTGGTCGCCGTGGTGTTTTCCACCGCCACCCTCTGGAACGCCCTCAATGCCCGGGTTTTCTTCGGTCAGCGGATTGCCCGTAACGTGCTATTGGGGGGCGCCCTGGGGCTTTCGGGGCTGGCCTTGCTGTTCTGGCCGGAATTGGCCGGTCACAGCGCAAGCCCGCAAACGTTGCTCGGATTGGCACTGGCACTGCTGGGGACGTTGTGTTTCTCGGCGGGCAACATGCTGTCGAGCCTGCAACAGAAAGCCGGCCTCAAGCCACTGACCACTAACGCCTGGGGCATGGCTTATGGCGCAGCGATGCTGGCGGTGTGGTGTGCGTTCAAAGGCATTCCGTTCGACATGGAATGGAACACGCGCTACATCGGCTCGTTGTTGTACCTGGTGATCCCGGGGTCGGTGATCGGCTTTACCGCCTACCTGACACTGGTCGGACGCATGGGGCCGGAGCGGGCGGCCTATTGCACCGTGCTGTTCCCGGTGGTGGCATTGAATGTCTCGGCGTTTGCCGAGGGCTACCAGTGGACGGTGCCGGCATGGGTGGGGTTGGTCCTGGTGATGCTGGGGAACGTGCTGGTGTTCCGCAAGCCGCGACCGGTGGCGACGAATGTCGCACTGGGGGCCCGCTGAGACAGAACGCCTGGCAATAATCCCGTGGCGAGGGAGCTTGCTCCCGCTGGGTTGCGAAGCGACCCCAAGGTCTATCTGCCACCGCAATGCGTCAGATAAACCGGCAGGGGCTGCTGCGCAGCCCAACGGGGATAAATCCCCTCGCCACAGCAAGCTGCCTCGCCACGGCGTGTTCCCCCGGGGGCTTTGCGGAGGATTTATTTCCAGACTTGCGGGTTGACCAGGTTCCGCGGTCGCTCGCCCAACAAGGCACTGCGCAAGTTATCCACAGCCAGATTGGCCATGGCCTCACGGGTTTCGTGAGTCGCCGAGCCAATGTGGGGCAGGGTCACGGCGTTCTTCAGTTGGAACAGCGGCGATTCGGCCAGTGGCTCTTTCTCGTAGACATCCAGCCCGGCACCGCGGATGCGGTTGTTCTGCAACGCTGCGATCAGCGCGGGTTCGTCTACCACAGGGCCACGGGAAATGTTGACCAGGATGGCACTTGGCTTCATCAGGCCCAGTTCACGCTGACCGATCAGGTGGCGGGTCTTCTCGCTCAACGGTACGACGAGGCAGACGAAGTCGGCTTCGGCCAGCAATTGGTCCAGTTCGCGAAATTGTGCGCCCAGTTGGTTTTCCAGCTCGGTCTTGCGACTGTTGCCGCTGTAGATAATCGGCATGTTGAACCCCAGCCGGCCACGCCGGGCAATGGCTGCGCCGATGTTGCCCATGCCGACGATGCCCAGGGTCTTGCCATGTACGTCGCTGCCGAACAACTGCGGGCCGACCGTCGCTTGCCATTGCCCGGCCTTGGTCCAGGCGTCCAGTTCGGCCACGCGCCGGGCGCTGCTCATCAGCAGGGCGAAGGCCAGGTCGGCGGTGCTTTCGGTGAGCACGTCGGGGGTGTTGGTGAGCATGATCCCGCGTTCATTGAAGTAGGCCAGGTCATAGTTGTCGTAGCCCACCGATACGCTGGAGACCACTTGCAGGTTCGTGGCGCTCTGCAGTTGCTCGCGGCCGAGCTTGCGACCGACGCCGATCAGCCCGTGGACGTGAGGCAAGGCTTCGTTGAACTGCGCGTTGATGTCGCCGTTCGACGGGTTGGGGACGATCACGTCGAAGTCCTGGCGCAGGCGTTCGATCATGGGGGGCGTGATACGGCTGAAGGCAAGTACGGTTTTTTTCATCGTGCAAGGCTCATCTGCAGGGAATACCAAGCACGCTAACATTCCTGGCGCGGGTTAGGCGAGAGGGGACGGTGTAAACGCAGCGCCGCCAACCCTCTGTGGGAGCGAGCTTGCTCGCGATAGCGGTCTGCCAATCCATTGCGCGTGACTGGACCGGCGCCATCGCGAGCAAGCTCGCTCCCACAGGGGGGGATCTTTACAAACTCAGGCGGCCCGCAGGGAAATGAAGGCGTAGGTGACCGGTGCTTCAGTGACCACCCGCGCGCCGCTGGCCGAGACCTGGTTGGCCACGTCCTCGCCGGACAGGTGGAACTGCCATTCGCCAGTCGCTTGGTCCAACGGCTGCGAGCGGGCTTGATCGATAGCGGCGGCAAACGCAGCCATGTTCGGCAGGTAGGCCGTGAATCCGTCGCCCTTCAACGCCGTCGTGTGGATGCCCAGAGACATGCAGATGCGTTCCTTGATCGCGATTTCATCACGATCGGCCTGGCGTGAACGCTCGATCAAGCGGGCCAGTTCCTGGTCCACCAATTCACCGCCCAGTATCAACTGCGGCCCCGTTTCCCACGACTCCGGTGGGCAATCCTTGGCGGCGGTATCGAGCGGGATGTGTGGATTGATTTCCATGGGATAAATGCGGCACACCAAGGGTCTGCGCTCATAGATGCGGCACAGGTTTTCGTCGTCCAGATTATGGCAACGACCCACGTTATAAGCGGCGAACGTGATCGCCACCCGTGCGTCGCTCGTGCCGCTACGGACCACCGCCGAGCGTCGTTCGGCATGTTCACGTTGCGCCACCGGAAGACCGAGGCCATTGGGCAGGAAGGCCTCGACCAGGACAATCACCTGGCCGCCGTCATTGGCCCACATCCTGGCTTCGTCGAGGGTCAGGGGAACGTGATGGCCGGTGCAGCATTTACCACACCCTACACAGGAAAACGTTGTGTTCATTGATCGACCGAAGGCAATAGGCTGAAAGCGGCGCCGGAAAAACGCCGCGATAAGCCCTGCGAAGCAAGTTATGCGCCATTCATCGAGGGGCATCGGTCGAGCGGATCGAGTCCCATTCGGTGACGAAGGCGGTCCTGGTTTTCTTGCGGTAGAGGCACAGCTCGGTGCCGGTTGCGCCTTTCATGTGTTTCTGTGGGTATTGGCCTTGCAGCAACAGCGCGGTGTAGCCCACCCGGTCGTCGAATTGCGCGGCGGTGCCGACGGGTTCGGGGTCTTTAAGGCCGCTGGCCTTCAGGCAACTGGCGAGCACTTTTTTGTCGTAGGCGGCCCAGGCGTCGGGGCTGGAAGCCTGGGCCTGAAAGGCCATGGCGGCAGTGAGGCCGAGGAGCATCAGCGCAGGGATTTTCATCAACAATGTCCTTGTTCAGGGGAACCAGGACAGGAGTATGCCTGAGGTCGGAGCTGCCTGAAGTTGGAGCAGTGTTCAGAGGCCGCGAGGATCGCAGCCTCCTGGCGTTCGGCCTGCCTTGCCGCAGGTGAGTGTCAGCGCCCTTGTTCGGCGACGGCCTTGGCCGCGGTGATCAGGCACTTGGTCAATTCCGGCGACGAGAACTTGGTGAGCACCCCGTTCGCGCCGGCCAATCGCGCTTTCTCACTGTTCATGGCGCTGTCGAGCGACGTGTGCAGCAACACGTAGAGGTGCGCGAAGTCCGG
The DNA here is from genome assembly GCF_900104425.1 of Pseudomonas sp. NFACC13-1. NCBI lineage: Bacteria > Pseudomonadati > Pseudomonadota > Gammaproteobacteria > Pseudomonadales > Pseudomonadaceae > Pseudomonas > Pseudomonas sp. NFACC13-1. The sequence goes on from NZ_FMXV01000001.1 coordinate 156,742, forward strand.
CGTTTCGCGCAGGGTCCGGGTGAGGGCGTAGCCGTCCATTTCCGACATTTCGATATCGGAAACGATCAGGTTGATCTCCTGCGCCGTGCCCTGCAGTTCCAGCAGACAGTCGATGGCCTCCTTGGCGCTGCGGGCGGTGTGACATTGCAGGCCCAGGTTGCGCAGGGTATGCACCGATTGCTGCAATGCCACCTGGCTGTCATCGACCACCAGGATCCGGGCGCTGCCCAGGACCTCGGCGTCTTCCATGCTCAGCTCGGTCGGCGCGGTTTCGATCTGCGCCGGTGCGATGCCGTGGATCACCTTTTCGATGTCCAGCACTTGCACCAGCGTGCCGTCCACCGAAGTCACGCCGGTGATGAACGCACGCACGCCGCCGGAACCGTAGGGCGGCGGTTTGATGTCGGTGGTCAGGCAATGCACGATCTTGCTCACCGCCTGCACATGCAGGCCCTGTTTGGAGCGGCTCACGTCGGTGACGATCAGGCAACCGCCGTCCGGATCTTCCAGCGGCCGCTCGCCAATGGCGCGGCTCAGGTCGATCACCGACAACGACGTCCCACGCAGGGTGGCGATGCCTTTGACGTGCGGATGGGACTCCGGCAGTTTGGTCAACGGTGGGCAGGGAATGATTTCACTGACTTTGAGCAGGTTGATCGCCATCAGCTTGCCGCTGCGCAAGGTAAACAGCAGAAGCGAAAGTGAATCTGCGCGGGCTTTGTTGGAAGACATAAAAACCTTCTGTGGAAAAAGGTGGGGCGAGCCTGAAGATCGCCAAAACAGCTTTTGATATCGGGTTATCGACTTGTCGGGGGCAGGCTTTAGGGAGAAAGCTGTCAACAGCCAATTTCAAGTCAGCGGCCTCGGATCGCTCAACTGGTGGCGAGGGGTTTATCTGTGGCGAGGGGATTTATCCCCGCTGGGTTGCGCAGCAACCCCAAAAAAGGCTGAACGCATTCAGTCTGATACTCCGGGTGGGTAGATTTTGGGGCTGCTTTGCAGCCCAGCGGGGATAAATCCCCTCGCCACAGGTTTTATTTCAGCCCCAACCGCCGGGCCATCCGCCCCAGGTTCGCCCGATCCAGCCCCAGCTCCCGGGCGGCGCTGGCCCAGTTGTACTGGTGCCGCTCCAGGCAGGCGGCGATCAAATTGCGTTGGAATTCGTCCACCGCTTCGCGCATGTCTCCCGTCACGCTCACCAGGGCTGGCCCCGGGCCGGTGGACGATGGGGCTGGGTTATCCACAGGGGCTTGGGGCAAACCCAGGTCCTGGGCGCTGAGGCTGAGGATTTTCGGGCGCGTCGGGCAGCGGCCCAAGGCCTTCAGGGCACTGCGGCCAATCAGGTGTTCCAGTTCGCGTACGTTACCCGGCCAGTCGTAGGCCAACAGTGCGGCCTGGGCGTCGTTGCTCAGGCGCAGGCTGCCCAGGCCCATGCGTGAACGATTCTGTTCCAGGAAAAAGCCGCTGAGCAGCAGCACGTCCCGTCCGCGCTCACGCAGCGCCGGTACCTGCAATGGATACACACTCAAGCGATGGTAGAAATCGGCCCGGTAACGGCCGTTGCGTACCTCTTCGGCGAGGTCGCGATTGGTGGCGGCGATCAGGCGTACATCGACCCGGTGCTCCTTGTCCGAACCCAGGCGCTGCAGTTGGCCGCTTTGCAACACCCGCAGCAACTTGGCCTGGACCGTCAGGGACAACTCACCCACCTCATCGAGGAACAAAGTGCCGCCGTCGGCCAGTTCGAATTTGCCGCGCCGGTCGTTCGTCGCCCCGGTGAAGGCGCCCCGTACGTGGCCGAAGAGTTCACTTTCCACCAGCGTATCCGGCAGGGCGGCGCAATTGAGGCTGATGAGCGGCTGCCCGGCGCGTTTCGACGCGGCATGGATGGCCTGGGCGACCAGTTCCTTGCCCACACCGGTTTCGCCCGTGATCAATACGGTCAGGTCGCTGCCGCCCACCAGCGCGATCTCTTCCACCAGGCGCTTGTGGGCCTTGCTCTGGCCGACCATGTCGCGATGTTGCTGGCCGCTGGCCTGGCGATAGACCTCGGCGCGGCGGTGCTCATCCTCGGCCTTCAAGGCCAGGCGCTCGATGCGTTCGGCGGCGCTGACCGTGGCGGCGGCGAGGCTGGCGAAGGCTTGCAGGGCGCTCAGGTCGATGGGTTCGAAGCGTTCCGGGTCCAGCGAATCCAGGGTGAGCAGGCCCCAGGGGCGCTCGTCGACGAACAGCGGACACCCCATGCAGTCATGGACCTCCAAGTGCTCGGCCAGCCCCTCGACCAACCCGTCGTACGGATCGGGCAGGCCGCTGTCGGCGGCGAAGCGGGTGGGCTGCGGGTTCGCCAGCAGCGCTTCGAAGCGTGGGTGTTCGCTGACCCGGAAGCGTCGGCCCAGTGTATCGGTGCTCAAACCGTCCACCGCCAGGGGCACGAGGCAGTCTCCGTCCAGGCGCAGCAGCGCGGCTGCATCACAGGGCAGCAGCGCGCGCAGGGCGCCCAGCAAGCGGCGATAGCGCTCGCCTTCAGGCAGTTCGCGGGACAGGTCCGCCACCAGGGGCAGCAAGGCTGTGAGTAGAGAGGTTGCAGTCATAAAGACTCCATGTAGTCATAAAGACTATAGAGGGTTCCGTGTCTTTATGACTATTTTTTAATTAACTCATTGAAAAATAACGAAATAAATAATGGCATGGAAACTGATGGTAAGGCTGTAGTTGTTATTCAAGTCCTTGCATGGAGTCACCTTATGCTCAGCCAAGCAGAACGCGCCATCATTCGTTCCACTGTTCCCTTGTTGGAAAGCGGTGGTGAAGCACTGATCACTCACTTCTATCGCATGATGCTGTCCGAATACCCGCAAGTGCGCCCCCTGTTCAACCAGGCTCACCAGGCCAGTGGCGATCAACCCCGTGCGCTGGCCAACGGCGTGTTGATGTATGCGCGGCACATTGACCAGCTCGACCAGTTGGGCGACCTGGTGGCGAAAATCGTCAACAAGCACGTTGCCTTGCAGATCCTGCCGGAACATTACCCGATTGTCGGTGCGTGCCTGCTGCGAGCCATTGCCGAGGTGTTGGGCGAGGAGATCGCCACGCCCGAGGTGATTGCGGCGTGGGGCGCTGCCTACAACCAGTTGGCCGATATCCTGATCGGTGCCGAAGCCGGCATGTACGACAAGAAGGCCGAGGCGCCGGGCGGCTGGCGTGGCGAGCGTGAGTTCATCCTGGCGGCCAAGGTCCAGGAAAGCTCGGAGATCACCTCGTTCTACTTCGAACCGGCGGACAAGGGCCCGATCCTGGTGGCCGAGCCGGGCCAGTACATCGGCATGAAGCTCATCCTCGATGGCGAGGAAGTGCGCCGTAACTATTCGCTGTCGGCCCTGGCGGACAATGGTCGGTATCGGATCAGCGTCAAGCGCGAGCCAGGTGGGCGAGTGTCCAACTACTTGCATCGTCATTTCGACGTTGGCAGCCGTATCCAGTTGTTCCCACCGTCCGGGGATTTCTACCTGACCGCCAGCGACAAGCCGCTGGTGCTGATCAGCGGCGGCGTCGGCATCACGCCGACCCTGGCCATGTTGCAGGCGGCACTGCAAACCGAGCGGCCGGTGCATTTCATTCACTGTGCACGTAACGGCCGCGCCCATGCCTTCCGCGACTGGATCGACGACTTGGCCAAGCGGCATCCGCAACTCAAGCGCTTCTACTGCTACGACGAAGACGACGGCTTGAGCCCGGCGGCGGATAAGGTGGGACTGCTGAGCCAGGAGCAATTGGCGCAATGGTTGCCGGAGCAGCGTGACCTGGATGCCTATTTCCTTGGGCCGAAGGGGTTCATGGGCGCCGTCAAACGCCACCTCAAGGCCCTGGGTGTACCGGACCGGCAGAGCCGCTACGAATTCTTCGGTCCGGCGGCGGCGCTGGAGTAAGGTCGCAGCGAACCGGGAGACCGGGTTGCCTTCATCGCGAGCAGGCTCGCTCCCACAAGGGATTAGCGGCGGACACAACGCCTGTGGACACCGCAAAAAACTGTGGGAGCGAGCTTGCTCGCGATGGCATTGGCACATTCAACAGCAATGCAAGCTGACCCTCCGCTATCGCGAGCAGGCTCGCTCCCACAAGGGATTAGCGGCGGACACAACACCTGTGGACACCGCAAAAAACTGTGGGAGCGAGCTTGCTCGCGATGGCATTGGCACATTCAACAGCAATGCAAGCTGACCCTCCGCTATCGCGAGCAGGCTCGCTCCCACAAGGGATTAGCGGCGGACACAACGCCTGTGGACACCGCAAAAAACTGTGGGAGCGAGCTTGCTCGCGATGGCATTGGCACATTCAACAGCAATGCAAGCTGACCCTCCGCTATCGCGAGCAAGCTCGCTCCCACATGAGATGTGCAGGTCTGGCAGTCAGCACTGATTCTTTTGTGGGAGCGAGCCTGCTCGCGATGGCGACTGCAGGTCCATCCCTGTCCAACTGCCAGAATTAATCCCCGCTTAACCTTCTTGCGGTCTATTCCCCTCCAATGTCGACGCCCGCTGCTCGTTCACTGTCATGGTCAGCGTGTAGACTTCGATACATCCGAACGCGCACCGGGTGTCGCGAGGCTGCGCGTCGATCCATGCAGACAAAGGGAAACGCAATGAGTGAGGAAATGATGCGGTTAGGCCGTGAGCGGCGCTATCTGGTGCTGCTGGGGCTGATCTGCCTGGCGCTGATCGGCGGCGCGCTGTACATGCAGGTGGCCCTCGGCGAGGCACCGTGCCCGCTGTGTATCTTGCAACGCTATGCGTTGTTGCTGATCGCGATCTTCGCCTTCATCGGCGCCGCCATGCGCACCCGCCGCAGCCTGACGATCTTCGAAGGCCTGGTGGTGCTCTGTGCCCTGGCCGGTGCCGGTGTGGCAGGGCATCACGTGTATACCCAGTTCTTCCCCGCAGTCAGTTGCGGTATCGACGTATTGCAACCGATTGTCGATGACCTGCCGCTGGCGAAGATCTTCCCGCTGGGTTTCCAGGTCGATGGCTTTTGCTCCACCCCCTACCCACCGATCCTGGGCCTGTCTCTGGCGCAATGGGCGCTGGTGGCCTTCGTGTTGACGGTGGTGCTGGTGCCGTTGCTGGTGTCACGTAATCGCAAGCCGCTTCGCTGAAACGCTTCGATGAAACGCCCCGGTTCTCTCTTGGAGAGCCGGGGCGTTTTACGTTTCATGCTCAAGCCGGGGCGTCTTGATCCGAGGCAAGAATGACCTGCGGCAATGTGCGACACGTTGTCACATATCTTGCGGCGCTCAGCCTTTGCGAGGGTGATAAAGCACGTTCTCCTGTAACAAAAAAATGTCTGGTTTCGCAACGGGCGCATCGCCTGCAGCAGGCATTTTTAACAGCGACGCGTCAGGCACCGAAGGCCCCGAAAACTGGGCGCTTGCCGGGCAAAAAACCTCTTGAAGAGCCTCTCGAGCTGTCTAAATCGGGCGTAGTAGACCTACGTTTTTTGGGGTTCTTGTTGAGAATGAATTTCGATACCATGCTGGCCCGTTGCAATATCAGCAAGAGATTGTTGCCGAATCGGTTAAAAATTATTTCGGGATGAGACATGGTCTACAGCGCGTCACCTCACTACAATCGCCCGCACCGATTTTCCGACCCGGCTCAGACTTGAGCATGAGAGTGGTCGAAGGGCGCCAGCGCCCCATGCGACCCCAGGTGTCGGTGCCTCCAACTACCCGCACCAAATGGAATTGGGCTTGAACTAGGCCTTTTGACCAACGAATAAGAACTCACTGCTGGCCCGGGATGTGTCGAACAGCCGCTGACGTTCGATGGGCAGCCCTTATTCAATCCAAGAAATGCCAACCCTTGGCAGGGTGAAGTGTTGGCGATCAAAACCCAACTGCATTGCGCAAGCTGCTTTAGAGGTCGTGAGATGAGTAAAAACAGGTACCCCCGATTACTAGGCTTGTTGCCGCTGCTCGGCACGTTGCTGCTGGGAGGCTGCAACATGACCTTGCTCGATCCCAAGGGCCAGGTCGGCCTGGATGAACGAAACCTGATCATCACCGCCACACTGCTGATGTTGCTGGTCGTCGTGCCGGTCATCGTCATGACCTTCCTGTTCGCCTGGAAGTACCGCGCAACCAACACCAAGGCCACGTACACGCCGAAATGGTCCCATTCGACCAAGATCGAAGTGGCGGTGTGGACGATTCCGGTGCTGATCATCATTGCCCTGGGTTACATCACCTACAAGTCGACCCACGCCCTGGATCCGTACCGTCCACTGGATTCGGACGTCAAGCCGATCACCATCGAAGTGGTTTCGATGGACTGGAAATGGCTGTTCATCTATCCGGAACAAGGCATCGCCACCGTCAACAAGATCGTGTTCCCGGCCCACACGCCGATCAACTTCAAGGTCACCTCCGACACCGTGATGAACTCGTTCTTCATCCCGGGCCTGGGCGGCCAGATCTACGCGATGGCGGGCATGCAGACCAAGCTGCACCTGATCGCCAACCAGAACGCCGAACTCGACGGTATCTCCGCCAACTACAGCGGCGCGGGTTTCACCGGCATGAAGTTCAAAGCAATCGCCACGACCCAGGAAGATTTCGACGCCTGGGTCAACGATGTGAAGAAGGCACCTAAACAGCTTGAAAAAGCTGAATACGAAGCCCTTTCCAAACCGAGCCAGAACAACCCAGTCGAGCTCTACTCGTCGGTTACGCCGAACCTGTTCCAGACCATCATCGACAAATATGAAGGAATGAATCCGGGCAAGCCGATGCACCACGAGAAGAACGAGAAGGAAGTGGCTCACAACATGGAAGGGATGGACATGAGCTCGCATTCAGCTGCCGGGGCAGAGGAGTAAACGATGTTTGGTAAATTAAGTTGGGAAGCGATCCCGTTCCACGAGCCGATTGTCATGGTGACCCTCGCCATCATCGCGCTCGGTGGTCTGGCATTGTTTGCAGGCATCACTTATTTCAAGAAGTGGACCTACCTGTGGACCGAGTGGCTGACCTCGGTCGACCACAAGAAAATCGGCGTGATGTACATCATCGTCGCCATGGTCATGCTGCTGCGCGGTTTTGCCGACGCCATCATGATGCGTACCCAGCTGGCCATGGCCACCGAGGGTTCGCCTGGCTACCTGCCGCCTGAACACTATGACCAGATCTTCACCGCCCACGGTGTGATCATGATCATCTTCATGGCGATGCCATTCTTCACCGGCCTGATGAACCTTGCGGTGCCGCTGCAGATCGGCGCCCGTGACGTTGCCTTCCCGTTCCTGAACTCCTTGAGCTTCTGGCTGCTGGTGTCCGGCGTGGTGCTGATCAACCTGTCCCTGGGCGTTGGCGAATTCGCCAAGACCGGCTGGGTGGCCTATCCGCCGCTGTCGGGCTTGCAATACAGTCCGGGCGTGGGGATGGATTACTACATCTGGGCGCTACAGCTATCCGGGTTGGGTACGACGCTGACGGGGGTCAACTTCCTCGCCACCGTGGTGAAAATGCGTACCCCTGGCATGAAGCTGATGGACATGCCGATCTTCACCTGGACCTGCACCTGGGCAAACGTCCTGATCGTCGCTTCCTTCCCGATCCTGACCGCTACCCTGGCTTTGCTGACGCTTGACCGCTACATGGATTTCCACATTTTCACCAATGAGCTGGGTGGAAATCCGATGATGTACGTCAACCTGTTCTGGGCCTGGGGTCACCCTGAGGTGTACATCCTGATCCTGCCGGCGTTCGGGATTTTCTCCGAAGTCATCTCGACCTTCTCGGGCAAGAAACTGTTCGGCCACCACTCGATGATCTACGCTTCCGGCGCGATCTCGGTATTGGGCTTCATGGTCTGGCTGCACCACTTCTTCACCATGGGTTCGGGTGCCAGCGTCAACGCCTTCTTCGGCCTGGCGACGATGCTGATTTCGATCCCGACGGGGGTGAAGCTGTTCAACTGGCTGTTCACCATCTACCAGGGCCGCCTGCGCTTCACCAGCCACGTGATGTGGACCCTGGGCTTCATGGTGACCTTCGCCATCGGCGGCATGACCGGCGTACTGCTGGCCATCCCGGGCGCTGACTTCGTGTTGCACAACAGCCTGTTCGTGATCGCGCACTTCCACAACGTGATCATCGGCGGCGCAGTGTTCGGCTACATCGCCGGCTTTGCCTTCTACTTCCCGAAAGCGTTCGGCTTCAAGCTGCACGAAGGCTGGGGCAAGGCTGCGTTCTGGTTCTGGATCACCGGCTTCTTCGTCGCGTTCATGCCGCTCTACGTACTGGGCTTCATGGGCATGACCCGTCGCCTGAACACCACCACCAACCCTGAGTGGGTGCCGTACCTGTACGTCGCCATGTTCGGTGCGGTGATGATCGCTGTCGGCATCGCCTGCCAGTTGATCCAGTTGTACGTCAGCGTACGCGACCGCAACAAGCCAGAGAACATGTGCGAACACGGCGACCCGTGGAATGCCCATACCCTGGAGTGGTCGACCTCTTCGCCACCGCCGTTCTACAACTTTGCCGTGCTGCCGAAAGCGGACGTGATCGACCCGTTCACCGAAGCCAAGGAAAACGGTACCGCGTATCCGGTCCCGGCCAAGTACGAGCCGATCCACATGCCCAACAACACCGCTACCGGTGTGGTCATGGGCGCGCTGCTGACCGTGTTCGGTTTCGCGATGATCTGGCACATCTGGTGGCTGGCCATCGCCAGCCTGGTTGGCACCGTGGTGTATTTCGTGATCCATGCCGCCCGTGACGATCAGGGCTACATGGTGCCGGTGGATGTCATCGAGCGCATCGAAGCCGAGCAGCACAAGCGCCTGGTAGCGGCCGGGAAAGTCCCCGCCACCGCCACCCGTGTTGAAACCTCGTTGGAACAGGCTTAAACCATGTCGAACTTAGTGACCAATGTTGGACACGCCCATGGTCATGACCATGGGCACGATGACCATCACCACGACTCGGGCGAGATGACCGTATTCGGTTTCTGGCTCTACCTGATGACCGACTGCATTCTGTTTGCGTCGATCTTCGCGGCCTACGCGGTGCTGGTTAACAACGTCGCCGGTGGCCCGTCGGGCCACGACATCTTCGAACTGCCTTATGTACTGGGCGAAACCGCGCTGCTGCTGTTCAGTTCGATCACCTACGGCTTCGCCATGCTGGCGTTGTTCAAAGGCAAGAAAACCCAGGTACTGGGTTGGCTGGCCATGACCTTCCTGTTCGGTGCCGGCTTCATCGGCATGGAGATCAACGAGTTCCACATGTTGATCTCCGAGGGCTACGGTCCTAACCGCAGTGGCTTCCTGTCCGGGTTCTTCACCCTGGTCGGCACCCACGGTCTGCACGTGACCAGCGGCCTGATCTGGATGGCGATCATGATGTATCAGGTCCAGAAAAACGGCCTGACCGCCACCAACAAGACGCGCCTGAGCTGCCTGAGCCTGTTCTGGCACTTCCTGGACGTGGTGTGGATCTGCGTATTCACCGTTGTTTATCTGATGGGGACCCTGTAAATGGCTAACGCACATTCCCATGATGGCCATGACGCCGGCCACGGCAGCGTCAAGTCCTACGCCATCGGTTTCATCCTGTCGGTGATCCTGACCGTCATCCCGTTCGGCCTGGTGATGTACCCCTCGCTGCCCAAGAGCCTGACCCTGTGGATCATCCTGATCTTCGCCGTGGTCCAGGTCCTGGTGCACCTGGTGTACTTCCTGCACCTGGACCGCTCCGCCGCCCAACGTAACAACGTGGTCGCGTTTGTCTTTGCCGCGATCGTGATTGTCCTGCTGGTTGGCCTGTCGTTGTGGATCATGTTCAGCATCCACACCAACATGATGGCGCACTGAGGAAAGTCCGGATGTCCCTGAAGCACTTTATCCAAATCACCAAGCCGGGGATCATTTTCGGTAACGTGCTTTCTGTGGCAGGCGGGTTTTTCCTGGCCTCGAAAGGGCATGTCGATCTGGCCATCTTCCTGGCGGCGATGATCGGCACTTCCCTGGTGGTGGCGTCCGGTTGCGTGTTCAACAACTGCATCGACCGCGACATCGACATCAAGATGGAACGCACCAAGAATCGGGCGCTGGTCCAGGGCCTGATTCCGGTGCAACTGGCCCTGGCGTTCGCCACGGTGCTGGGCGTGGCCGGGGTGGCGCTGCTGTACTGGGTGGCCAATCCGTTGGCGGCGTTGTTCGCGGTGATCGGTTTTGTCATCTACGTCGGCCTCTACAGCCTGTACCTCAAGCGCAAGTCGGTCCACGGCACGCTGGTGGGCAGCCTGTCGGGAGCGATGCCGCCGGTGATCGGCTACGTGGCGGTGAGCAACAGCTTCGACATGGCGGCGCTGACGCTGCTGGTGATGTTCAGCCTGTGGCAGATGCCGCACTCCTACGCCATTGCGATCTTCCGCTTCAACGACTACCTGGCGGCCTCGATTCCGGTGTTGCCGGTCAAGCGCGGTATCCTGGTAGCCAAGAAGCACATCCTGCTCTACATCCTGGCCTTCCTGGTGGCGACCTTGATGCTGACCTTCAGCGGCTACGCCGGCATGAGTTACCTCGCCGTCGCCGCCGCCATGGGCATGTACTGGCTGTACATGGCCTGGACCGGCTACAAGGCGGTGGATGACACGGTCTGGGCACGCAAGCTGTTCGTGTTCTCGATCTTCACCATCACCGCCCTGAGCGTCATGATGTCCCTGGACTTCAAAGTGCCGAGTGAGCTGCTGCTGACGTATGCGCCTTAAGCTTCAGACGCTGCATGAAAAAGCCCCGCCTTCGAGAGAAGCGCGGGGCTTTTTCATGGGGGGGCGGGCTGTCGATGTTCCTGTGGGAGCGAGCTCGCGATAGCGGTGGTTCAGCCTGCATGAGTGCTGACTGTGCCGGTCTCATCGCGAGCAAGCTCGCTCCCACAATGGCCTCGGGTGAGGCTTATTGCTGGGCGATGCTGTAGCCGTCGAAGGCTTTCTGCTGTTGCAACGCCGTGACGATGCCTTTGCGGGTGGCCGGTTGTTCGGTGCCGTCATTGTCCAGGAAGGTTTCGCTTTCCAACTCGGCTTCGTCGCCTTCGCCTATGAAGTTGAAGCCCAGGAACTCGAAGGCTTCGCGGTCGACGTTCGGCTTGGAGCGCGGTGTGCGCAGGGGCAGGGTGACGCTGATGCCGTCCTTGCTGATGACAAACACTTCGGCTTCCTTCTTGGCCCGCGAGGCCTTGCCCTTGCTGCCGCTCGGGTTGCTGATGGCCTGGTGGGTCTGGTTCAGCACTTTCAGGGCCAGGCCGTAGACCAGTTCCTGGAACGATGGGTCGTCCTTGTAGCTGGAGAGGATGCGGCTGATCGGGAAGCGGCTGCTCAGGTCTTCCAGGGCCGCGAAGTCGGCGGCTTCGGCGTCCTTGAGTTGTTTGAGCTGGCCCATCAGTTCGTAGGCCTTGTCGTCGTCGAAGGCATCGTGGGCCTGGCGGATAGCGTTGCGCAGTTCGCGGATCTGGTCGCTTTCGCGGTTCGACTGGAACGCATCGAGGACCATTTCGCTGATGGTTTTGGCCTGGGGCAGATGCTGTGAAAGATTGATGGAGTTTTCGTATTCCGCTTTGGACGACAGGGTGACTACGGATTCAGCGGTGTTGGAATCGGACATTGAAATTTCACTACTTCTGTTAGCGGGATGAGGCGAGAAAGGCATTGAGCTTTTTTCCGGTCGCCTAATCTATTGGACCCGAGCGGTGTTGTCACGGTCGGACCGGCAGCAACTGACCATTTGTTGCCGGTGACGGCTTTGCGTCCTGCATCAGGTCTATCAAGCGCAACGCGTCTGCGGTCGCGGCGCCACTGGCGGTGTTGTCGAAGATGCACCAGGTCGGTGTGTCGGGGTCGGCTTGCAACGTGCGGGCGAGGCGCTCCAGCCAGGCGTCTTCGTAGGCTGAGTAGTAGATCCGTGGCGAACCGTGCAGCCGGTAGTAGCGAATGCCAGGCCAGCCAGCGGGGCGATCGCCGCCGGGCAAGGGTGACGGATCGGCGGCGACACGGCCGATGCACGCGTCTTGCAGGATCGTCGCGGCCTGGGGGACAAGCCAGCTCGGGTGTCGCGGCTCCAGCACCGCATGACCTTGGTAACGGTCCCGCAAGGCCTTGAAGAATACTTCGGCCACGGCAGCCTCGAAGGCCAGCGACGGTGGCAGCTGAATCAACAGGCAGCCAAGCTTCTCTCCCAGTTGCGAGCATTGCCCCAGGAATTCATCCACAAGCCCTTCGCAGTCGATCAGCCGCCGTTCGTGAGTCATCTGCTTGGGCACCTTGACCGAAAAGCGGAAGTCCCCGGCAACGCTGTCGGCCCACTTCGCGTACGTGGCGGGGCGATGCGGGCGGTAGAACGAGCTGTTGATCTCCACGGCGGGGAACCGGCTGCTGTAGCGCTGCAAATGCGTCCCGTCGACAGTAAAGGCCGGCCAATGCTCCCGGGGCAGCGACCAGCCGGCGCAACCCAGGTAAAGGCGTGAGGAGGACGGAAGTCGAGTTGGCAAGGGTGCGGGCCTGATCGCAAGGTATACAGCCTATGACCGCTGCAAACGCCTCATGTCTGCATTCTTTTTCGTGTTTGGCCCGGGGTACCGTTCATTCGCAAATCACATTCTTGCCCGCCATCTTGGAGCGATACAGTGCCTGGTCCGCCCGGTGCAGCAACGCCGAATGCTGTTCATCTTCCAAGCGCTGCACCACGCCAAAACTCATGGTGATCTGAAAGTCGCCCAGCGGCAGCAGGTCGGACAGGCCACGACGAATGCTTTCCGCCAGCAGGCGGGCGTCGGCCAGGGTGGTGTTGGGCAAGATCATGATGAATTCGTCACCGCCCCAGCGCACCAGCAAGTCACTGCCGCGCTCGCAGCGCTTGACGCTCTGCACCACTTGCACCAGCGCTGCGTCACCGAAGGCGTGGCCGTAGCGATCGTTGATGTCCTTGAAGTCATCGACGTCCATGGCGATCAGCGCCAACGGCTCGCGGAAACGCTGAGCGCGCTCACAGGCCAGCGGCAGCGCCTGGTCCAGGCGATAACGGTTGGCGACCCGCGTCAGGGCATCGGTTTCGGCAAGCCTGCGGTTCTCGTCGAGTTGGAGTTGCAACTGATGATTGACCCGGGACAGTTCGCGGGTGCGTTCTTCGATGATGGCTTCCAAGGATTTGTTACGCCGTTCCAATTGTTCGAACAGACGCTTCTTGTCATCGATACTGCGATGGGCACCGATCATGCGGGCCACCGTGCCGTCCGGGTTGCGGGCGATCACGTAGCCGCGATCCTCGATCCAGATGTAGGACCCGTCGCGCATACGGCAACGGTATTCGGCCTGGTAGCGGTGGGATCGTTGTTCCAGGTAGTCGTCGAACAACGCCATGACCCGTGGGTAATCCTCCGGATGGATCACGCTTTCCCAGGTCAGCACGGTGTTGTCCAGTGAATGAGGCAGGTAGCCAAGCATCGTGTACCAGCCGGGGTTGCGGTAGACGAAGCCGGTGTTGGCATTCCAGTCCCAGATGCCGTCGCTGACCAGTTCCAGAATGGTGTGCAGTACGCCTTCGTCCAGATCGGACAGGTCGAACCGCAGCATGTCGATGTTCGAGGCGTCTCCCATCGTCGTTTCCTCGTCGGCCCTGATATCAAAATGCTCGTCCAAGAGGAAGAGTAGCTGATGGGGCGCGGGGTCACTAGCCGGGGACGCCTTGAGCGTAGGAGCTGTCGAGCGAAGCGAGGCTGCGATCTTTTGATCTTTCGCTTGGGACTCAAGTGTCTGGGGAAAGATCGCAGCCTCGTTGCACTCGTCAGCTCCTACGTCGTCATTCGGTTGGGGTTGGGAGTTGGGGTTTGCCCCATTTCTCCAGAGCGAACTCGACAAAACTGCGCAGTTTCGGCAAGCGGTAGCGATCCTGCGCGTACATCAGGCTCATCGGCCGATGGGGCAATTGGTAGCCCTGCAGCAACGCCACCAGGTGCCCACCCTTCAGGTCCTGGGCCACCAGGGCGTCGGGCAACATCACCACGCCCATCCCGGCCAGGGCGGCGCGATGCAGGCCCGAGGAACTGTTGATCAGCATCGGCCCGTTCACCGGGATCTTGATCTCGCCGTCCGGCCCGTTGATGGGCCAGTGATCCTGGGCGAAGCGCCATTCATCTGCTGCCGAATAGGCAAACGACAGGCAGTCGTGTCGTTGCAGGTCCGCCGGTTGTTCCGGCGTGCCGCGCCGGGCCAGGTAAGCGGGGGAGGCGCAGATGGTCAGGGTGTAGTCCAGCAACGGACGGGCAATCAGTTTCGGGTCGGGATGGCCGAGGCGGATAGCGACGTCGAAGCCATGGTCGAGCAGGTCCAGGCGCTGGTTGGTCAGCACCACGTCGAGCTTGACCTGGACGAAGCGCTGGCTGAATTCGGCCAGTGCCGGCGAAAGGCGTTCGGTACCGAAGGTCAGCGGCGCGGTGATGCGCAGGGTGCCGGTGGGCTCGCCTTGGGTCTGTTCGGCCAGGCGTTCGGAGTCGGCCACCAGCCCCAGTACTTCCAGGCAGCGCTGGTAGTAGGCCGAGCCGAATTCTGTCAGGCGCTGGCGCCGCGTCGTACGGTTGATCAGGCGCACGCCGAGGCGTTGCTCCAGGGCACGAAGATGATTGCCCACCATGGTGGTGGACATTTCGCACGCTTGGCCCGCCGCCGTCAGGCTCCCGGTTTCTACCACCTTCACGTAAACGGTCATTGCCTGGAACAGGTCCATTATCAAGCTCAGCTTTTAAATGATTGAAGTAAAGCAGCGTTTATCCAGCCTTGGTGGCTAACCATACTGGAAAAAACCACCCGATGGAGCTTGATGCCATGACCGCTGCCTGCCTGATGTCCACCTACCAACCCCTGGCGCTGAATTTCACCCATGGCTTGGGGACGCGCCTGTGGGACCAGGACGGTCGCGAATATCTCGATGCGGTGGCGGGCGTGGCGGTGACCAATGTCGGCCATTCCCACCCGCGGCTGGTGGCCGCCATCAGCGAGCAGGCCGGCCTGCTGTTGCACACCTCCAACCTGTACAGCATCGATTGGCAGCAACGCCTGGCGCAAAAGCTCACCCAACTGTCGGGGATGGAGCGGGCGTTTTTCAATAACTCAGGTGCCGAGGCCAACGAAACCGCGCTGAAGCTGGCGCGCCTCTACGGCTGGCACAAGGGCATCGAGCAGCCCTTGGTGGTGGTCATGGACAACGCGTTCCATGGGCGCACCTTGGGCACCATGTCCGCCAGTGACGGTCCGTCCGTACGGCTGGGCTACAACCGGTTGCCGGGGGATTTCCTCAAGGTACCGTTCGGCGATCTCGCGGCGCTGGAACAGATTCAACAGGCTCACGCCGAGCGCATCGTCGCGGTGCTGGTGGAGCCGATCCAGGGTGAGAGCGGTGTGCAACTCGCTCCACCGGGGTACCTCAAGGCCTTGCGGCAGTTGTGCAGTCGGCGCGCCTGGCTGTTGATGCTCGACGAGATCCAGACCGGCATCGGCCGCGCCGGCCAATGGTTCGCGTTCCAGCACGAGGGCATCGTGCCGGATGTCATGACCCTGGCCAAAGGCCTGGGCAACGGTGTGCCCATCGGTGCCTGCCTGGCACGGGGCAAGGCTGCCGAGCTGTTCACCCCTGGCAGCCATGGCAGTACGTTCGGCGGCAATCCGCTGGCCTGTCGGGTCGGTTGCACAGTGTTGGACATCATCGAGGAACAAGCGCTGGTGGAGAACGCCAGGCACCAGGGCGAACTATTGCTGAGCCGGCTGCGGACCGAGCTGGCGGACAACCCGAATGTCTTGGCGATTCGCGGCCAGGGCTTGATGATCGGCATCGAACTCAAGCAACCGGTCCGCGACCTGACCCTTCGCGCCGCCCGGGACCACGGCCTGCTGATCAATGTCACCCGGGGCCAGACCATTCGCCTGCTGCCGCCGCTGACGATCGATGGGCGGGAAGTGGAGATGATCGTCAGGGGCGTGAGCCGCTGCCTGGCGCAGGGCTGAGGCAACCGGCCCAGACGACGGTTTCTTATGACGCAGCCGGGCGAAGCGCAACGCAGCGGGACGGAATTTTTAACGATTGCCGCGTTCCAACGCCTGCCAGAGTCGATTGCCTACGCCCTGGCACCCAGACTGAAACCAGGAGCATTCCATGTTCACCTCGCGTCGCTTGATCGTTGTCGCTACTGCTGTGGCCTTGTTGTCCGGCTGTGCGTCGCCTAACCCCTATGACAACCAGGGCCAGGCCTCTACCGAATCCTCGGGCATGAGCAAAACCGCCAAGTACGGCGGCCTCGGTGCACTGGCGGGGGCGTTGGCCGGTGCGGCCATCGGTCACGATAACCGGGGCAAGGGTGCGTTGATCGGTGCGGCGGTGGTGGGGGCTTCCGCGGCCGGCTACGGTTACTACGCCGACCAGCAGGAAAAGAAACTGCGCGCCAGCATGGCCAATACCGGCGTTGAAGTGCAGCGCCAGGGCGACCAGATCAAGCTGATCATGCCGGGCAACATCACCTTCGCCACCGACTCGGCGAACATCGCGTCCAGCTTCTACCAGCCGCTGAACAACCTGGCCAACTCCCTCAAGGAGTTCAACCAGAACCAGATCGAGATCGTCGGTTACACCGACAGCACCGGCAGCCGCCAGCACAACATGGACCTGTCCCAGCGCCGTGCCCAGAGCGTGGCGACCTACCTTACGTCCCAGGGCGTGAGCGGTGCCAACCTCTCGGCCCGCGGCGCCGGCCCGGACAACCCGGTGGCCAGCAACGCCGACGTCAATGGCCGCGCGCAAAACCGTCGTGTCGAGGTCAACCTCAAGGCCATTCCTGGCCAGCAATACCAGGCGCCGCCGCAGCAGCAGGGGCAGACTTACCAGCAGTACCCATGACCGCTGGGCGGTAAATGAAACGGGGGCCATGCAGACATGGCCCCCGTTTTTTGTGGTTGGCGCCAATCCCTGTGGGAGTGAGCTTGCTCGCGATAGCGGTCTGCCTGAGCCGGTGATGTGGGATACCGCCATCATCGCGAGCAAGCTCGCTCCCACAGCGGGATTTTCCTGGACTAAAAAAAGCCCGCCCGATCATGTGATCGGGCGGGCTTTTGGGTGTCGCTCGCAGATTACTTCTTCAAACCGTAATGCTCATCGAGCATGCCGGGCGAATTCGGGGCCTTGGGGGCGTAGTCCCGCGGCGGTTCCTGGATCCCTTTTGGTGGGGTCAGGCGTTCCCGTGGAGTCTGTGCCGCATCGACTTGCAGGGCGGCCAGCAGGCGCTGGCGAGTCTGCTCGTCCAGGGCCAGGCGATTGGCCCCCTCGGACAAATGATCCTGGACATCCTGGTAGCTCTGGGTGAGTTTTTTCACCAGAGAAGCGGTGCTGTTGAAGTGGGTGACCACTTCATTCTGATAACTGTCGAAACGTTCCTGAATGTCGTCCAGCTGACGTTGCGTGCTGTTGGGCACCGCATTGGGCAGCAGTCGGGCAAGCAGGAATCCAATGGCGACACCGGCAACCAGGGCAAGAGTCGGCAACAACCAAACTAAGAGCGAGTGTTCCACGAGTCCTTCCTCTATAAACGGCTTTGCTTTACGTTAACGGCTCGGACCTGCGCTGTATACCGCGAAGAACATCGCAATCATGCCAGGCACAGACTTTAGCTAGACGAGTCGACCCAATTCGGGGTCACGGAGTTCTTTCCCTTGCTTATGCGCGAAACCCCTGTCGTCATCGATGGCCCCGTGGGCCAACTGGAAGCCTTGTACCTGGACAGCGAGGCCCCCCGTGGCCTGGCGCTGATCTGCCACCCGAACCCGGTGCAAGGCGGGACCATGCTCAACAAAGTGGTCTCGACCCTGCAACGCACTGCCCGTGATGCTGGGCTGGTAACGTTGCGTTTCAATTATCGTGGTGTAGGTGCCAGCGCCGGCACCCATGACATGGGCACCGGCGAAGTGGATGACGCCCAGGCTGTCGCCCAATGGTTGCGTGAAAAATACCCGCAACTGCCCCTGACCCTGTTCGGTTTTTCCTTCGGCGGCTTTGTCGCCGCCAGCCTGGGCGGGCGCCTGGAAGCCCAGGGGCGACCGGTCAAGCACCTGTTCATGGTGGCCCCGGCGGTGATGCGCCTGGACGAGCGATCGCCCTTGCCGACCGGTGGCGAGTTGACCGTGATCCAGCCGGAAACCGACGAAGTGGTCGATCCGCAGTTGGTTTACGAATGGTCCGACACGCTCCAACGCCCCCATGAGCTGCTGAAAGTGGCAGAATGCGGACACTTTTTTCATGGCAAGCTGACCGATCTCAAGGATCTGATCCTGCCGCGCCTCTCGAATTGATAGCAGTCTGACAAGCGATAACCCATGACGACGCGTACCCGTATCCTGACCGGCATCACCACCACCGGCACCCCGCACCTGGGCAACTATGCCGGCGCCATCCGTCCGGCGATCCTCGCCAGCCGCGACAGCAACGCCGATTCGTTCTACTTCCTGGCCGACTACCACGCCCTGATCAAGTGCGATGACCCGCTGCGTATCCAGCGTTCGCGCCTGGAGATCGCCGCCACTTGGCTGGCCGGCGGCCTGGACGTCGACCGCGTGACATTCTATCGCCAGTCCGATATTCCCGAGATCCCGGAACTGACCTGGCTGCTGACCTGCGTCGCGGCCAAGGGCCTGCTCAACCGTGCCCACGCCTACAAGGCCTCGGTGGACAAGAATGTCGAGGCCGGGGAAGACCCGGACGCCGGTGTCACCATGGGCCTCTACAGCTACCCGATCCTCATGGCCGCCGACATCCTGATGTTCAATGCCCACAAGGTCCCGGTCGGTCGCGACCAGATCCAGCACGTGGAAATGGCCCGTGACATCGGCCAGCGCTTCAATCACCTGTTCGGCCAGGGCAAGGAGTTCTTCACCATGCCCGAGGCGCTGATCGAGGAAAGCGTCGCCACGCTGCCGGGCCTCGATGGCCGCAAGATGTCCAAGAGCTACGACAACACCATCCCGTTGTTCAGCAGCGCCAAAGACATGAAGGACGCGATCTCGCGGATCGTCACCGACTCCCGTGCCCCGGGCGAAGCCAAGGATCCGGACAATTCGCACCTGTTCACCCTGTTCCAGGCCTTCGCCACTGCCGAACAGTCCGCCGAGTTCCGCAGCGAACTGCTGCAAGGCCTGGGTTGGGGCGAAGCCAAGAACCGCCTGTTCCAGTTGCTCGACAATGAGCTGGGTGAAGCGCGCGAGCGTTATCACCAGTTCATCGAACGCCCGTCGGACCTTGAAGACATCCTGCAACTGGGCGCGAGCAAGGCCCGGGCCGTGGCAACGCCGTTCCTCAACGAACTGCGCGAGGCGGTTGGCCTGCGTTCGTTCGTCAGCCAGGTCCAGGTGGCAACCCAGGCCAAAAAGAAAGCGGCCAAGGCGGCACGTTTCGTCAGCTTCCGCGAGGATGACGGCAGTTTCCGTTTCCGCCTGCTTTCTGCCGATGGCGAACAACTGTTGCTCTCGAACAATTTTGCCGACGGCAAGACCGCAGGGCAGGTGACCAAGCAATTGCAATCCGGCCAATCCTTGGACGTACGCAGCGACGACCTGGGTTTCAGCGTCTGGCTCGACGGTGAGTGCGTGGCGAACAGCCCGGCCTTCGCCGACAGCGTCGCCCGGGATGCGGCCATCGATGCGCTGCGCGTTGCCCTGACGCCTGCCCAGGACTGATCGCGGCGCGTCATCCGACCATCGGCCCGAATAAGGGCCGATTGCCATTCCTCTGGGCCATCGCTACAGTGACGGCCCGTTTTTGTTGCCTTGCTAACGAATATGACGCCCCTAGAACGATATCAAGCTGATCTGAAACGCCCGGAATTCTTCCACGACGCAGCCCAGGAAACGGCGGTGCGGCATTTGCAGCGCCTGTACGATGACCTGGTCGCGGCCTCGAACAACAAGCCGGGCCTGTTGGGCAAACTGTTCGGCAAAAAAGACCAGGCACCGGTCAAGGGCCTGTATTTCTGGGGCGGCGTGGGCCGTGGCAAGACCTACCTGGTGGACACCTTCTTCGAAGCGCTGCCGTTCAAGGAAAAGACACGCACGCACTTCCACCGCTTCATGAAGCGCGTGCACGAGGAAATGAAGACCCTGGGGGGCGAGAAAAACCCGCTGACCATCATCGCCAAGCGTTTTTCCGACGAGACCCGGGTGATCTGCTTCGATGAGTTCTTCGTTTCCGACATCACCGATGCCATGATCCTGGGCACCTTGATGGAAGAGCTGTTCAAGAATGGCGTGACCCTGGTCGCCACCTCGAACATCGTGCCCGACGGCCTGTACAAGGACGGCCTGCAGCGGGCGCGGTTCCTGCCGGCCATCGCGCTGATCAAGGAACACACCGAAATCGTCAACGTCGACAGTGGCGTCGACTACCGCCTGCGTCACCTCGAACAAGCGGAGTTGTTCCACTTTCCGTTGGATGCCGCCGCCGAAGAAAGCCTGCGCAAGAGCTTCCGCGCCCTGACGCCGGAATGCACCCAGGCGGTGGAAAACGATGTGCTGATCATCGAAAACCGCGAGATCCGCGCCATCCGCACCTGTGACGACGTGGCCTGGTTCGACTTCCGCGAACTGTGCGACGGCCCGCGCAGCCAGAACGACTACATCGAACTGGGCAAGATCTTCCACGCCGTGTTGCTCAGCGGCGTCGAGCAGATGAGCGTCACCACCGACGACATCGCCCGTCGCTTCATCAACATGGTTGATGAGTTCTACGACCGTAACGTCAAGCTGATCATTTCGGCCGAAGTCGAACTCAAGGACCTCTACACCGGCGGTCGCCTGACCTTCGAATTCCAGCGGACCTTGAGTCGTTTGCTGGAGATGCAATCCCACGAATTCCTGTCGCGAGCGCATAAGCCGTAGGGCGATTCGGAAAGCAAAGAAGGCCTGCGTTCGCAGGCCTTTTTTGTACGCTCGAATCAGCCGTTCACTGCAAAACCCTGTGGGAGCGAGCTTGCTCGCGATGGCGTCTTGGTCAGTCAACATCAGTGCTGCTGAACCACCGCCATCGCGAGCAAGCTAGCTCCCACATGGGATTGCATTCAGCTCTGGTTCACGCCGCCTGTTGAAACTGCTGCCGATACTGGTTCGGCGACAGGTCGGTATGTTGCCGGAACAACCGTGCGAAAAAGCTCGCATCGTCGTAGCCGACTTCGTAGCTGATGGTCTTGATGCTCTTGCGGCTGCCGGAGAGCAGGCCCTTGGCGGTTTCGATCCGCAGTCGTTGCAGGTAATGCAGCGGCTTGTCGCCCGTGGCGGTCTGGAAGCGGCGCATGAAATTGCGGATGCTCATGCCATGCTCCCGGGCAACATCCTCGAAGCGGAATTTATCGGCGAAGTGCTCTTCGAGCCATTGCTGGATCTGCAGGATGATCACGTCCTGGTGCAGTTTCTGCCCGCCAAAGCCGATCCGTCCCGGCGAATAGCTGCGTTGCACTTCATACAGGATGTCCCGCGCCACGGCCTGGGCCACGTTGGCGCCGCAGAAGCGTTCAATGAGGTAAATGTAGAGGTCGCAGGCTGAGGTCGCGCCGCCGGCGCAAAACAGGTTGTCGGCGTCGGTCAGGTGCTTGTCCTGGTTCAGGTGCACCTGGGGGAAGCGCTCCTTGAAGGCATTGAAGAAGCGCCAGTAGGTGGTCGCTTCCTTGCCGTCGAGCAGGCCGGCTTCGGCCAGCCAGAACACCCCGGTGGCTTCGCCGCAGAGTACCGCGCCGCGAGCGTGTTGTTCGCGCAGCCAGGGCAGGACCTGGGGGTAGCGTTGGCAGAGGCTGGCGAAATCATCCCAGAAGGCCGGCAGGATGATGATGTCGGTGTTTTCCAGGCCACCGTCCACCGGCATGATCACATCGCTGAAGCTGTTCACCGGTTTGCCATCGGGGCTGACCAGCCGGGTTTCAAACGCCGGCGTCAGACCGTGGCCCAGTTGTTTGCCATAGCGCAGGCTGGCCAGGTGGAAAAAATCCTTGGCTTGCATGAGGGTGAAGGCGAAGACCCGGTCGATTGCCAGGATGCTGACGCGCCGCAAGGGCGTGGAGGCGTGCATAGACATAATTCATCTTTATTTTTATAGGGGGAAGTGGTCACCAGACGGCTGGATCGTCTTATTTTTTGTCGGATGTGTCCAGTGTCCTGTGGTACACCGCAGGCTTAGGCTCTGTGGGATAACCATGTCCGACAATAACCAAAGGTGAGTCATGATCCCAAGAACACTGTTCAGTCCCGAGCACGAATTGTTTCGCGACAGCGTACGAACCTTCCTCGAAAAAGAAGCGGTGCCGTACCACAGCCAGTGGGAAAAACAGGGGCATGTCGATCGCCAGCTCTGGAACAAGGCGGGGGAGGCGGGCATGTTGTGCTCGCACCTTCCAGAGGCTTATGGCGGACTGGACGCGGACTTCCTCTACAGCACGGTAGTGATCGAGGAAATCGGCCGCCTGGGGCTGACGGGGATCGGTTTCTCGCTGCATTCCGACATCGTCGCGCCGTACATCCTGCATTACGGCAGTGAGGCGCTGAAACACAAGTACCTGCCGAAACTGGTGTCCGGCGAAATGGTCACGGCCATCGCCATGACCGAACCGGGCGCCGGTTCCGACCTGCAAGGGGTGAAGACCACGGCGGTGCTGGACGGTGACGAATACGTCATCAACGGCTCCAAGACCTTCATCACCAATGGTTTCCTGGCGGACCTGGTGATTGTGGTCGCCAAGACCGATCCCAAGGCTGGCGCCAAGGGCACCAGCCTGTTCCTGGTGGAGGCGGGCACGCCGGGCTTCGAAAAGGGCAAGCGCCTGGAAAAAGTCGGAATGAAGGCCCAGGACACGTCGGAATTGTTCTTCCAGGATGTCCGCGTGCCGAAGGACAACCTGCTCGGACAGGCCGGAATGGGCTTTGCCTACCTGATGCAAGAGCTCCCCCAGGAGCGCCTGACCGTCGCCATCGGCGGCCTGGCTTCGGCCGAAGCGGCGCTGCAATGGACCCTGGACTACACCCGCGAGCGCAAGGCGTTTGGCAAAACCATCGCCGACTTCCAGAACACCCGTTTCAAGCTTGCGGAAATGGCTACCGAAATCCAGATTGGCCGGGTCTTCGTCGACCGTTGCCTGGAATTGCACCTGCAAGGCAAGCTGGACGTGCCGACGGCGGCGATGGCCAAGTACTGGGGCACCGACCTGCAATGCAAGGTGCTCGACGAGTGCGTGCAGTTGCATGGCGGCTACGGCTTCATGTGGGAATACCCGATTGCCCGGGCATGGGCGGATGCGCGAGTGCAGCGGATCTATGCCGGGACCAATGAAATCATGAAGGAGATCATTGCGCGGTCGCTTTGATGCGGTGGTGAGCCTGGGTCCGCTATCGCGAGCAGGCTCGCCCCCACATGGGGTTCCTGTGTTGCTGCAGAAATCCTGTGGGAGCGAGCTTGCTCGCGATGGGGCCTATGAATCAATCAAGGCGCCGGGTTCGGCTGATCCTTGTGAATTGCCTCAATCCCCGCCAGCACTTCGTCCGACAGCTTCAGGTCGAAGCTTTCGATGTTGCTGTCCAGTTGCTCCAGCGTGGTGGCGCCAATGATGTTGCTGGTCACGAACGGCTGTTGGGTGACGAACGCCAGGGCCATCTGTGCCGGGTCCAGGCCGTGCTCGCGGGCCAATGCGACATAACGGCTGCACGCCGCTTCCGATTGCGGGTTGAAGTAGCGGCTGAAGCGGCTATAGAGGCTCAGGCGGCCTTTAGGTGGGCGCGCGCCACCTTCGTATTTGCCCGACAGGAAGCCGAACGCCAGGGGCGAATAAGCCAGCAGGCCGCATTGTTCGCGGATGGCGATTTCCGCCAGGCCGACCTCGAAGCTGCGGTTGAGCAGGTTGTACGGGTTCTGGATCGACACCGCCCGCGGCCAGCCACGGGCTTCGGCCAGGGCCAGGAACTTCATGGTGCCCCACGGTGTTTCGTTGGACAGGCCGATGTGGCGGATCTTGCCGGCCCGGACCTGCTCGTCCAGGGCTTCGAGGGTGTCCTCCAGCGGCGTGAACGTTTCGTCGGCCTTGTGCTGGTAGCCCAGTTGACCGAAGAAGTTGGTGCTGCGCTCCGGCCAGTGCAGCTGGTAAAGATCGATCCAGTCGGTCTGCAGGCGCTTGAGGCTGGCGTCCACGGCTTGGACGATGTGCTGGCGGTTGTGCTTGAGGTGCTTGTCGCGGATGTAGTCGATGGTGTTGCCGGGACCGGCGATCTTGCTCGCCAGGATCCAGTCGGCACGGTCGCCGCGGCTTTTGAAGTAATTGCCGATGTAGCGCTCGGTGGTGGCGTAGGTCTCGGCCTTGGGGGGCACCGGGTACATCTCGGCGGTGTCCATGAAATTGATGCCGGCACCCTTGGCGCGTTCGATCTGGGCGAAGGCCTCGGCCTCGCTGTTCTGCTCACCCCAGGTCATGGTGCCGAGGCACAGGGCACTCACGTTCAGATCGGTACGGCCTAGCTGGCGATAGTCCATCGGGAACTCCTTGGGCAAAACAATCATAAAAGCAGGTTGAAATATTTTTCGCAATCTGCATAATTGCGCACCTCTTTCTGCAGTGGAAGTGATGCGCCGCCGCCGAAGAATCTTGCCGTTGAACGGACGCGCCGACCCGAGCCCCCGAAAGCGTCTGTATCCGGCTGCCTTTGACTTGTCAAAGTACGCACTATTCAGTAAGATCCGCCGTCTAATTTACAGGGCGGCCCCTGAGGCTATAAAGAATGAAAACTTTTACTGCTAAACCGGAAACAGTAAAGCGCGACTGGTTTGTCGTCGACGCTGCTGGTCAGACCCTGGGTCGTCTGGCCACCGAAATCGCGAGCCGTCTGCGTGGCAAGCACAAGCCTGAGTACACCCCTCACGTTGACACCGGTGACTACATCGTCGTGATCAACGCTGAGCAAGTACGTGTTACTGGCGCTAAAACCACTGACAAAATGTACTACTCCCACTCCGGTTTTCCTGGCGGCATCAAGTCGATCAACTTTGAAAAGCTGATCGCCAAAGCCCCTGAGCGCGTGATCGAGACCGCGGTTAAAGGCATGCTGCCTAAGAACCCACTGGGTCGCGACATGTATCGTAAGCTGAAGGTTTATGCGGGCGCTGCTCACCCTCATACTGCTCAGCAGCCCCAAGAACTGAAGTTTTAACGGAATAGTTCATTATGTCGGCGACTCAAAATTACGGCACTGGCCGTCGCAAGACTGCAACCGCACGCGTTTTCCTGCGTCCGGGCACTGGTAACATCTCCATCAACAACCGCTCCCTGGATAACTTCTTCGGCCGCGAAACTGCCCGCATGGTAGTTCGTCAGCCGCTGGAACTGACCGAGACCGTCGAAAAATTCGACATCTACGTCACTGTTATCGGTGGTGGTGTAAGTGGTCAAGCTGGCGCAATCCGCCACGGCATCACTCGCGCCCTGATGGATTACGACGAGACTCTGCGTGGTGCTCTGCGCAAAGCCGGCTTCGTAACTCGCGATGCTCGCGAAGTTGAACGTAAGAAAGTCGGTCTGCGTAAAGCGCGTAAGCGTCCGCAGTACTCGAAGCGTTAATTCCGCTTCCGCTTTCAAAAGGCGCCCAGTTCCTCACGGAGCTGGGCGTTTTTTTTATGGGCAAAAGAATTGCTCTGTGACAACTTGCCACATTCGTAGAGCCCCTATACTACAAGGCCTGGCGGTTTGGCCGCTTGGTAATTACCTTGTCAGAATTGGGGCTTTTCATTACCATTCGGCAAAATTTTTATAAGTTCAGATTTTTACTTAGTAGACGCCTGATCTAACAGGCCACAAAGCTGATGGGAGAGGACTGAATGAGCAATGACGGCGTGAATGCAGGCCGGCGTCGCTTCCTGGTAGCAGCCACATCCGTGGTGGGTGCTGCAGGAGCGGTGGGGGCTGCGGTCCCGTTCGTGGGGTCATGGTTTCCCAGCGCCAAGGCGAAAGCCGCAGGTGCACCGGTGAAAGTGAATGTCAGCAAGATCGAGCCAGGCCAGCAGATGATTGCTGAGTGGCGCGGCCAGCCGGTGTTCATCGTCCGCCGTACAGAGGAAATCCTGGGGAATCTGAAAAAGATCGAGGGTCAGTTGTCCGACCCGTCCTCCAAGAACTCCACGCAACCGACTTATGTCGACCCGCAGACGCGTTCGATCAAGCCAGAGGTCCTGCTGCTGATCGGGATCTGTACGCACCTGGGTTGCTCGCCAACGTTCCGCCCCGAAGTGGCGCCTGCCGACCTGGGCAAGGACTGGGTCGGTGGTTATTTCTGCCCTTGCCACGGCTCCCACTACGACCTGGCCGGTCGCGTCTACAAGTCGCAGCCTGCACCTCTGAACCTGCCAGTTCCCCCGCATTCCTATGAGACCGATGACATCATTGTCGTTGGCGTCGATACGGAGAAAGCGTGATGAGCAAATTCATGGATTGGGTTGATGCGCGCTTTCCCGCGACCAAAATGTGGGAAGACCATCTCAGCAAGTACTACGCTCCGAAAAACTTCAACTTCTTCTACTTCTTTGGCTCCCTGGCACTGCTCGTTCTGGTCAACCAGATCGTCACCGGTGTCTGGCTGACCATGAGCTACACCCCGTCGGCGGAAGAAGCGTTCGCCTCCGTCGAATACATCATGCGCGACGTCGAGTACGGCTCGATCCTGCGTCTGCTGCACTCCACCGGCGCTTCGGCGTTCTTCATCGTGGTCTACCTGCACATGTTCCGTGGCCTGCTCTACGGTTCGTACCAGAAGCCTCGCGAGCTGGTGTGGGTCTTCGGCATGCTGATCTACCTGGCGCTGATGGCCGAGGCCTTCATGGGCTACCTGCTGCCGTGGGGCCAGATGTCCTACTGGGGTGCCCAGGTGATCATCTCGCTGTTCGGTGCGATCCCGGTCATCGGTGACGACCTGACCCAGTGGATCCGTGGTGACTACCTGATCTCGGGCATCACCCTGAACCGCTTCTTCGCCCTGCACGTGGTCGCCCTGCCAATCGTGATCCTTGGCCTGGTGGTGCTGCACATCCTCGCGCTGCACGAAGTCGGCTCGAACAACCCGGATGGCGTGGACATCAAGAAACACAAGGACGAGAACGGCGTACCGCTGGATGGCATCGCCTTCCATCCGTACTACACCGTGAAAGACATCGTCGGCGTGGTGGTCTTCCTGTTCATCTTCTGCTCCATCGTGTTCTTCTTCCCTGAAATGGGCGGTTACTTCCTCGAGAAGCCGAACTTCGAGCAGGCGAACGCGTTCAAGACCCCTGAGCACATTGCCCCGGTCTGGTACTTCACGCCGTTCTACGCGATCCTGCGGGCGATCCCGGACAAGCTGTTGGGCGTAATCGCCATGGGCGCGGCCATCGCCGTGCTGTTCGTCCTGCCATGGCTGGACCGCAGCCCCGTCAAGTCGATGCGCTACAAAGGCTGGCTGAGCAAGATCTGGCTCGTGGTGTTCTGCATCTCGTTCGTGATCCTGGGCGTGCTGGGCGTACTGGCTCCGACACCGGAACGCACGCTGCTGTCGCAGGTTTGCACCTTCCTGTACTTCGCCTACTTCATTCTGATGCCGTTCTACACCAGGCTCGAGAAGACCAAACCGGTTCCGGAAAGGGTGACTGGCTGATGAAAAAGCTATTTGCTGTACTGATTCTTGCTGCTATGCCTGTACTGTCCTTCGCGGCTGAACACGGTGGTCCGGAGCTGGAAAAAGTCGACATCGACGTTTCCGACAAAGCGGCCATGCAGGACGGCGCACGTACGTTCGCCAACTACTGCATGGGTTGCCACAGTGCCAAGTTCCAGCGCTATGAACGCGTTGCCGATGACCTGGGCATCCCCCATGAGCTGATGCTCGAGAAGCTTGTGTTCACTGGTGCCAAGCTGGGC
The DNA here is from genome assembly GCF_900104425.1 of Pseudomonas sp. NFACC13-1. Lineage (NCBI taxonomy): Bacteria > Pseudomonadati > Pseudomonadota > Gammaproteobacteria > Pseudomonadales > Pseudomonadaceae > Pseudomonas > Pseudomonas sp. NFACC13-1. The sequence goes on from NZ_FMXV01000001.1 coordinate 184,727, forward strand.
GATCACATGACCATCGGCATGCAGCCTGCGGACGCCAAGACCTGGTTCGGCGCCGCGCCGCCGGACCTGACCCTGGTGGCCCGTGTGCGTGGCACCGACTGGCTTTACGGTTACCTGCGTTCGTTCTACGAAGATCCTGCACGTCCTTGGGGCGTGAACAACAAGGTCTTCCCGAACGTCGGCATGCCTAACGTTCTGGTCGGCCTCCAGGGTCGCCAGGTGGTAGGCTGCAAACAGGTTCAGATCGTTGAAGACGGCAAAAAGCAATTCGATCCGCTGACAGGCTCCGCTTTGACCCATGAAGCCTGCGACCAGCTGACCGTATTGCCGAACACCGGCAGCCTGACCCCGGAGCAGTTCGATGAGAAGGTCAAGAACCTGGTGACCTTCCTGGCCTACTCGGCCAACCCGGTGAAGCTGGAGCATCAGCGCATCGGTACCTATGTATTGCTGTACCTGGCGTTCTTCTTCGTATTCGCTTACCTGCTCAAGCGTGAATACTGGAAAGACGTGCATTGATAAAGCTGTAAGCCATTGCTGTTAATCGTGCGCGCCCAAGGGCGTCTCTAGACATGTAACGAGCCTGGCCCGCCAGGCGTTACGGGAGACGCCCTCTGGGCGCGCTCGTTTTTCCGTTTTTCGATAATTTCAACAAGCGAGGAGGATCGCCATGGGCGTGACCAATCGGTTGGCCTGTTACTCCGACCCCGCCGACCACTATTCCCACCGGGTACGCATCGTACTGGCAGAGAAGGGTGTCAGCGCCGAGATCATTTACGTCGAAGCGGGTCGTCAGCCGCCGAAGCTGATCGAAGTGAACCCTTACGGCAGCCTGCCCACACTGGTCGATCGTGACCTGGCGTTGTGGGAGTCGACTGTGGTGATGGAATACCTGGATGAGCGTTATCCGCATCCACCCTTGCTGCCGGTTTATCCTGTCGCGCGTGCCAACAGCCGTTTGCTGATCCATCGCATCCAGCGTGACTGGTGCGGGTTGGTGGATCTGATCCTGGATTCCCGGACCAAGGAACCGGCGCGGGTCGTGGCGCGCAAGGAGTTGCGTGAAAGCCTGACGGGCGTATCGCCGCTGTTCGTCGACAAGCCGTTTTTCCTCAGTGAGGAACAAAGTCTGGTGGATTGCTGCCTATTGCCCATACTCTGGCGTTTGCCGATTCTGGGTATCGAACTGCCGCGGCCTGCCAAGCCGCTGCTTGATTATATGGAGCGCCAATTTGCGCGTGAGGCATTCCAGGCGAGTCTGTCTGGTGTCGAACGCGACATGCGCTAAGGCTTAGGGAGCCGCTATGAACTCCAGTCGACCTTATCTGGTCCGCGCGCTCTACGAGTGGATTGTGGACAATGATTGCACCCCGCACATGCTCGTCAATGCCGAGTTTCCATCGGTGCAGGTGCCGCAGGGTTTTGCCAATGATGGGCAGATTGTCCTGAACGTGTCGCCAGCCGCTGTGCGTCACCTGCACATGGATAATGATGCCGTCAGTTTTGAAGGGCGCTTCGGTGGTGTGCCACACACCCTGTACGTGCCAGTTGCTGCGATTCTGGGGATTTATGCCCGGGAGAATGGCCAGGGCATGGTGTTTGAGCTGGAAGCGCCGCTGGACGGTGAAGAAGAGTTCGAGCCGGATGATGACCTGCCACCGCCGGATGACGAGCCGCCGCGTCCTAGCGGTAGGCCTAGTCTCAAGGTGGTGAAGTAGCGGAGCAGGTGATCTGTTCGCTGTTCGCTGAGGAAAATGCCTGTGTCGTGAGATGTGGGCATTTTTTTTGGGGCTGCATTTATTGGTGGATTGGTGTGTATATCCGTTGCTGCGGTAACGGCTACTGGCGGTTCCGCTCTTGCAGCGGGTCACTTTTGGAAGAGCGCCAAAAGTAACCAAAAGCGCTTTGCCCCACCACTCGGTGCCTCGCCTAGGCTCGGCATGCCCGAACGAAGGCATTGCTCCGTGGGCCGCCGCGAAGGGCCATCCATGGCCCAGCGCGGCTATCCCGGCATCCATGCCGGGATGCCCACTGCGCAATGCCTGCGTTCGGCCAGCGTGGTTAACGGGGCGCCCAGATCAAAAGCAAAGCAAAGCAAAAGCGAGGCGGCCTGACAGCCGGCCTGTCTCCTCCAGCCGTGCCGATCCCATTTGTGGGAGCGAGCTTGCTCGCGATAGCGTCAGGTCAGCAGCATCGATGTTGGCTGATACACCGCAATCGCGAGCAAGCTCGCTCCCACAGTTGATTGGGGTGCAGCCAGAGAGGCGGGTCGGCTATAAGGCCGCCTCGCTTTTGCTTTTGATCTTGATCTGGGCGCCCCGACCAAATAAAAAAACGGCGCTCCTCTGTATGAGTGAGCGCCGTTTTTTCCAGCCACATGCAGCCTCAAGAGCCGCGAGTCGCCTCAGTCGATGTATTCAAACAACTTGACGATTTTCTGCACGCCGGACACACCCTGCACCAGGTTGGTCGCCTGGGCGGCTTCCTGCTTGGTCAGCAGGCCCAGCAGGTAGACGATGCCATTCTCGGTCACAACCTTGATGCGCGAGCCAGGGATGCTGGCATCGGTGAGCATCTGGGTCTTGATCTTGGTGGTCAGCCAGGCGTCATTCTGGCGCGCCAGCAGGGAGGAGGGTTGCAGGACCTGCAGTTCGTTATGCACGGTCTTGACCCGCTGCACAGCGCTGGCTTCCTGCTCGGCCTTGGCCTTGAGGTCGGCGCGTGGGGTCTGGCCGGCCAGCAAGACGACACCGTTGAAGCTGGTGACGACGATGTGCGAGTTGTTGTCCAGGTCCGGGTCGGCCTTGGCAATGTTCACGCCGACCTTGGTTTCGATCAGGGAGTCGTCGATCTTGCTGCCGAAGGTGCGGGTGCCACGGTCGTCTTCAATCGGCTTTTCCCGGCTGGCGTTAACCACCGATGTGCAGCCGCTGATGCCGAGGCACAGGGTCAAGGCCAGAAGGCCTAGGCGATTAGGGGTCATTCTTCACTCCCGAACAGTTGGCTGTCGATCAAGTCGCAAAGGCAGTGGATCGCCAGCAGGTGGACTTCCTGGATACGTGCGGTGACATTGGCCGGTACGCGGATCTCGACGTCTTCGGGCAATAGCAGCGATGCCATGCCGCCGCCGTCACGACCGGTCAATGCTACGACAATCATTTCGCGATCATGTGCGGCCTGGATCGCTTGAATAATATTGGCCGAGTTGCCGCTGGTGGAAATCGCCAGCAGCACATCGCCAGGTTGGCCCAGGGCGCGGATCTGTTTGGAGAAGACTTCGTTGTAGCTGTAGTCGTTGGCGATCGAGGTGATCGTCGAGCTGTCGGTGGTCAGGGCGATCGCCGGCAGGCTCGGGCGTTCGCGCTCGAAGCGGTTGAGCAGCTCCGACGAGAAATGCTGGGCGTCACCGGCCGAGCCGCCATTGCCGCACGAAAGCATTTTGCCCTCGTTGAGCAAGGCGTTGACCATCACTTGGCTGGCTTGCTCGATGTGCGGTGCAAGTACGTCCATCGCCTGTTGCTTGGTGTCGATACTGGCCTGAAAAAGCTGGCGAATTCGCGATTGCATGTCCATCTGTGTGACCTTAAGTAGCGCGGCTTATGGGCACAAACATGTGCGGCGCGCAAAGCAAAGAGCAAAAAAGTTAGGTGAAGGTGTCCGGCTCGGCATGGGCGCTCAACTGTCGAAGGCGTTCTGCAGCCAGTTCAACTGGGCGGCGTTGCTGTCGATGGCAACCACGTCGAAGCGGCAGGGATAATCGGCCCAGCGAGACTCGCGTTGCAGGAAATACTGCGCGGCGAACACCAGCTTCTGGCGCTTGCGCTCGTCAATGCTGTCGAGCGCGCCACCCCATTGGGTATTTTTTCTGTAGCGGACTTCGACGAATACTACTGTATCGCCGTCAAGCATGACCAGATCAAGCTCGCCGCGTTTGCACAACCAGTTCTGCGCCACCAGCCGCAGGCCGTGTTGCTGGAGATGCGCGAGGGCCTGGCCCTCGGCATCCCGTCCGCTTTGCTGGCGTGACCGGTCAGGCATCAGCGCTGGGTGTCCGGCAGGCGCTGCACCTGGCCGTTGACGAACTCGGCCCAAGGCAATTGACGCTGTACGCGCTGGTTGGGCGACACGGCCAGGCTGCCCGACAAACCTTCGATGCGGCTGTCCGGCAACGTCTTGAGCTGACCCAGGCGCGGTGCCAGGCGATAGGCATCCGCGCCCATCGCGTACAACCGACCCAGGCTGCCACCCGCCTGGGGCCACTGCGCGGTGACCTGCTTGCGCAGCGGGTCATTGGCGTCGAGCAGCCACGGGGTTTCGCAGAAGCGGATGCCGCTCATGTCGTTGTACTGGTTCTGGTCGCCGCTGGCGCTGAACACCGAAGACGTCGCGTAGACCGGCACGTCGCCGGCGTATTGGAAGTTCAGGGTTGGCTTGATCTGCTGGGCCTGCTGCGGTGTCGAGGCCAGGAAGATGAACTCGATATCCTGGCGACGGGACGGCTGCGCCGCGACTGTGGTGCCCACGGTGCTTTGCAGGCTCTTGGCGCGGCCTTCGCTCTGGCGCAACTGGAACATGTCGGCGATCTGCTGGGCCAGTTGGACCGGCTGGTCGACCCGTTCGATCGCGACGATGGTGCCGCCGTTGGCCTGCCAGTCCTGGCTGAAGGCTTTCAGTACACGATCGCCCCATTCGCCCTTCGGTACCATGGCGGCGGCGCGGTGCAGGCCATCGGCGCGGGCGCGACGGGACACTTCGCGAGCTTCATCCTCGGGTGCCAGGCCGAACTGGAACAGTTGCGGTGGCCCTTGCTCGCCTTCGCTGTAGTTCAGCGCCAGGGTAGTGATTGGCAATTGGGGGCGGGTGCTGATCTGCTTGACCAGGGGTTTTTCCAGCGGGCCGATGACCAGTTGCACGCCGTCGGCCTGGGCCTTGCGATAGAACTCGTCCATGGAGGTCAGGCTGGCGCTGTCATAGAACTGGATGCTGGGCGGCGTCTGCCCGGCCTGCTGGGCCTGGTAGTGCGCGGCCATGAAACCCTCGCGCAAGGCCTTGGCAACCGCTGCCAGCTGGCCACTTTGTGGCAGCAGCAGGGCGATCTTGCTCAGTGGCTGGCTGGCCAGTTCCTTGAGCTTGACCAGGGGCGTCGGCAGTTGCAGGGCGGCGGGGTGCTTCGGGTTCTGTTCGCGCCAGTGGTCGATGGCCGCCTGCTGCTGTTCCAGGGTGCCGGCGGTCTTGACGGCCTGGGCCAGGCTCAACCAGCCGCCGAGGTCGTCGTTGGAGGCGGGCTGCAACTGGTCGGTGGGCAGCGAGGCGATCAGCGACCAGATGGCTTCGTGGTTCTTCGCCACGGCATCGTCCTTCAGCAAGGGGGCGATGAAGATGCGCTCCTTGGCGGCGGCCAGGGTCTGGCCGTCGGCTTCGAGGGCGCGGGCGCGGACGGTGCCGGTGCGGACCTGCTGCTCCACGGGCATTTCGCTCAGGTGTTGCAGGCTTGGGTGGCTCAGGGCGGTGAGCGCTGCCTTGGGCTGATTGCGGGTCATGGCCAATTCCGCCGACAGCGTGCTGGCGAAAATCTGCTGGCCGGGCTTGAGTTGTTCCATTGGCACTTGTTGCAGGATCTGTGCGGACTGTCCGGCATTGCCCTGGCGATAGGCCAGGTCTGCGGCGCTCAGGCGCAGCAGGGCGGCTTTTTCCGGGGTTTTGCTTTGGGTGGCCTGTTCGAGCAACTGCTCGATACTGGCATCCGGGGTCCGTGGAAGTTCGCCAAGGCTGGACGAGGGCGAGCTGGCGCAGGCCGCCAGGAGGGCAGCGAGGCAGAGGGCGGAGAGCAGCCGCAGGCAAGCGATCATGTAAGTGTTCCCGATACGAGATCAAATTAGCGTCGAATTGTACCCAAGCACTGGCCGGGGCGCGATGTTACTGGTGTGAATCGATCAATTTAGGTATTTCAAAGAGTGCGGCATGCCACAAAAGACGCTACTCACTCAGGCGGCGGCACTAAACCTGTGGCGAGGGGATTTATCCCCGCTGGGCCGCGCAGCGGCCCCAAGACCTTCCGCCTCGGTGTGTCAGGCTGAATGGTTTCCAGTCTTTTTTGGGGCTGCTGCGCAGCCCAGCGGGGATAAATCCCCTCGCCACAATGGCTGAAGTGAACAGCCGAGACCGGCTGCACACGCTACAATGGCGGTTTTTACGATCATGAGGTGCGCGTTTTGACTGCTCCAGGTGCTTTGAATTCCGCTGCCGGCTCGCTTTATGTGGTGGCGACGCCCATCGGCAACCTGGACGATATCAGTGCCCGGGCGCTGAAAATCCTGCGGGAGGTTGCGTTGATCGCGGCTGAAGACACGCGTCACTCCCAGCGCCTGCTGCAACATTTCGGCATTTCCACGCCGTTGGCGGCCTGTCATGAACACAATGAGCGGGACGAAGGCAGTCGTTTCATTACCCGGCTGTTGGCCGGCGATAACATCGCGCTGATTTCCGATGCCGGTACCCCGTTGATTTCCGACCCCGGCTATCATCTGGTGCGCCAGGCCCGGGCGGCGGGTATCAGCGTGGTACCGGTGCCGGGGGCTTGCGCGTTGATCGCGGCGCTGTCGGCAGCAGGCCTGCCGTCGGACCGTTTCATCTTCGAGGGTTTCCTGCCGGCCAAGGCGGTGGGGCGGCGGGCGCGCCTGGAAGCTATAAAGGAAGAGCCGCGCACGCTGATCTTCTATGAGGCGCCGCACCGCATTCTGGAATGCCTGCAGGACATGGAGCTGGTGTTCGGTGCCGAGCGCCAGGCGTTGCTGGCCCGGGAGTTGACCAAGACCTTTGAAACCCTCAAGGGGCTACCGTTGACCGAGTTGCGCGCCTTTGTGGAAAACGACAGCAACCAGCAACGCGGCGAGTGCGTCGTGCTGGTGGCGGGCTGGACGCCGCCGCAAAGCGAGGACGCCGTCAGCGGCGAGGCGATGCGCGTCCTGAACCTGCTGCTCGAGGAAATGCCCCTCAAGCGCGCCGCGACCCTTGCGGCGCAGATCACTGGCGAGCGCAAGAATGTGCTGTATCAGGTCGCACTGGAAAAACAGAAAGACCAGTGAAACCGGGACACGGTGCTGGCCAGGGGCTTTTAGCGCTTGTTCTTCAAGCGCTCTACCGTTAACCTTCGCGGCGGAGAGTCGATCGGACAGTCGCTGCCCTCTATGAGAATTAGGGGGGGGAGGAAAGTCCGGGCTCCATAGGGCGAAGTGCCAGGTAATGCCTGGGAGGCGTGAGCCTACGGAAAGTGCCACAGAAAATAACCGCCTAAGCGTTTCGGCGCCGGTAAGGGTGAAAAGGTGCGGTAAGAGCGCACCGCACGGCTGGCAACAGTTCGTGGCTAGGTAAACCCCACTTGGAGCAAGACCAAATAGGGTCCCAAGGCGTGGCCCGCGCTGGGACCGGGTAGGTTGCTAAAGATGTCCAGTGATGGCCATCGTAGACGAATGACTGTTCAAGACAGAACCCGGCTTACAGATCGACTCTCCACCTTTTCCCTTCCTGCCGGAATCACTGGCAGACGCAATTACTAATACCAAAAAAATCTTACTCTTAACAAATCACTTTAACTTGTGCGCGCAGTCCCCTGTGCTGCTTCAGGTTGGGGCGAATTTTCCTACGTCAGATTCTTGTTACCCCTCCTGAAACGCTCCTAAATCTCCGATCTATAAGGCTTTTCCTTCATTACGCGCCTTGACGGTGCGGTGGGCGCATTCCTATAGTGTGCGCAAGTGGCGGAAAGTGGCATGAAGTGGGTTTTTTTGAAGGTAAAACGCCAAAAAGTGGAGAAACGCTGACGTGTTTCGCGGAGCTAACGCTATCAGTCTCGATGCAAAAGGCCGGCTCGCCATGCCCAGCCGGTATCGTGACGAGCTCGTTTCGCGAAGTTCGGGGCAGTTAATCGTCACGATCGACGCTGTTGATCCATGTTTGTGTGTTTACCCTCTGGATGAGTGGGAAATCATCGAAACCAAACTGCGCGCACTGCCTTCGCTGCGTGAAGAAAACCGCCGTCTGCAACGCTTGCTGATCGGTAATGCCGTCGACCTCGAGCTCGATGGCAGTGGTCGTTTCCTGGTGCCTCCGCGCCTGCGCGAGTACGCCAAGCTGGACAAGCGCGCGATGCTGGTGGGCCAACTGAACAAGTTCCAACTGTGGGACGAAGATGCCTGGAATGCGGTTTCTGCCGCTGACCTCGCTGCTATTCAACAACCGGGCGCCATGCCTGACGAACTGCGTGATTTGATCCTGTGACTATTGATAGCGGCTTTAACCACATCACCGTACTGCTTGACGAAGCCGTCGAGGCTCTCGCCGTACGTCCTGATGGCTGCTATCTGGACGGCACGTTCGGGCGTGGCGGGCACAGCCGGTTGATTCTCAGCCAGCTCGGTCCGGACGGCCGGTTGCTGGGGTTCGACAAGGATCCTCAAGCGATTGCCACCGGGCAAGCGCTGGCGGCCGAAGACGGCCGCTTTGTCGTTGTGCAGCGCAGCTTTGCCGAGCTGGGCGCGGAAGTCGCCGAGCGTGGCCTGGCCGGCAAGGTCAGTGGCGTGCTGCTCGACCTGGGCGTGTCGTCGCCACAACTGGACGACCCGGAGCGCGGTTTCAGTTTCCTCAATGACGGCCCGCTGGACATGCGCATGGACCCGTCCCGCGGGATCAGCGCCGCCGAATTCGTCAACACCGCCCCGGTGGAAGAAATCGCCCGTGTCTTCAAGGAATACGGCGAAGAGCGTTTCTCCGGGCGCATGGCCCGCGCCGTGGTCGAGCGCCGCGACATCAAGCCTTTCGAGCGCACCGGCGACCTGGCCGAGGTGTTGAAAGTGGCCAACCCGGCCTGGGAAAAGGGCAAGAACCCGGCGACCCGGGCCTTCCAGGGCTTGCGCATCCACGTCAATAACGAACTGGGCGATCTGCAAGTGGGTCTCGAAGCGGCGCTCGAGGCGCTGGAGATCGGCGGTCGTCTGGTGGTGATCAGCTTCCATTCCCTGGAAGACCGCATCGTCAAGCTGTTCATGCGCAAGCTCACCAAGGGGGAAGCCGATAACCTGCCGCGCAACCTGCCGGTGCGTTTCGAAGCCTTCGTGCCGAAAATCAAGATCCATGGCAAAGCGCAGTTCGCTTCCGAAGCCGAACTCAAGGCCAACCCACGTTCCCGTAGCGCCGTCATGCGCGTCGCGGAGAAGTTGCGGTGAGCAAGCTCTTCGCCAAGCCCCTGCCCGGCGGCAGCTTTTTCATGCTGCTGCTGTTCATCGGCGTGCTCGTGTCGGCCATCGCCGTGTCCTATAGCGCGCACTGGAACCGGCAGTTGCTCAATACCCTTTATAACGAACTCAGCGTGCGCGACAAGGCGCAGGCCGAGTGGGGTCGGTTGATCCTGGAACAGAGCACCTGGACCGCCCACAGCCGTATCGAAGTCCTGGCCACCGAACAGTTGAAAATGCGCATTCCCGGCGCCGCCGAAGTGCAGATGGTGGCGCCATGATGAAACTCGAAGGGGCGCTGTTCCCGTGGCGGTTTCGTCTGGTTCTGGGCTTGCTCGGGATCATGGTGGCGGCGATTTCGTGGCGCATCATCGACCTGCAGGTCGTCGACCGTGACTTCCTCAAGGGGCAGGGCGATGCCCGCAGTGTGCGGCATATTCCGATCCCGGCTCACCGTGGCCTGATCACCGACCGCAATGGCGAACCCCTGGCCGTGAGTACCCCGGTGACCACCTTGTGGGCCAACGCCAAGGAAATGCAGCTGGCCAAGGAAAAATGGCCGGCCTTGGCCGCCGCCCTCGGGCAGGACCCCAAGGCCCTGGCCGAGCGCCTCGAAGCCCAGGCCAACAAGGAATTCATTTACCTGGTGCGCGGCTTGACCCCCGAGCAGGGCCAGAGCGTGCTCGACTTGAAAGTACCCGGTGTCTACGGCATCGAAGAGTTCCGGCGTTTCTACCCGGCTGGTGAAGTCACGGCCCACATGGTCGGGTTTACCGACATCGATGACCGGGGCCGGGAAGGTGTCGAACTGGCCTATGACGAATGGCTCGCCGGGGTCGCCGGCAAGCGACAGGTCATCAAGGACCGGCGCGGCCGGCTGATCAAGGATGTCCAAGTCACCAAAAACGCCAAGGCCGGCAAGCCCTTGGCGTTGTCCATTGACTTGCGCCTGCAATACCTGGCCAACCGCGAGCTGCGCAATGCCATCGTCGAGAACGGTGCCAAGGCTGGCAGCCTGGTGATCATGGACGTGAAGACCGGCGAGATACTGGCGATGGTCAACCAGCCGACCTACAACCCGAACAACCGTCGCAACCTGCAGCCGGCGATGATGCGCAACCGCGCGATGATCGACGTGTTCGAGCCGGGTTCGACCATGAAGGCCGTGTCCATGGCCGCCGCCCTGGAAACCGGGCGCTGGAAGCCGAGCGACACCGTCGAGGTGTACCCGGGCACCCTGCAGATCGGCAAGTACACCATCCGCGACGTGTCCAAGACCGAAGGTCCGGTGCTCGACCTGACCGGCATCCTGATCAACTCCAGTAACGTTGGCATGAGCAAGATCGCCTTCGATATCGGCGGCGAAACGATCTATCGCCTGGCCCAGAAAATCGGCCTTGGCCAGGACACCGGCCTGGGCTTCCCGGGCGAGCGTGTCGGCAACCTGCCGAACTACCGTGACTGGCGCAAGGCTGAAACCGCCACGTTGTCCTACGGCTACGGTGTTTCCGTGACCGCGATCCAGTTGGTCCATGCGTTTTCCGCGCTGGCGAACAACGGGCGCATGGCTCCGCTGACCCTGATCAAGACCGACAAGGCGCCGCAGACCACCCAGGTGATCCCGGAAAATGTCGCCAAGACCATGCAGGGCATGCTGCAGCAGGTGATCGAGGCGCCGCGTGGTGTCTATCGCGCCCAGGTACCGGCCTACCATGTGGCGGGCAAATCGGGTACGGCCCGTAAGACCTCCGTGGGCACCAAAGGCTACGCCGAGAATTCCTACCGTTCGCTGTTTGCCGGCTTCGGCCCGATGAGCGACCCGCGCTACGCCATCGTCGTGGTCATCGACGAACCGAGCAAGGCGGGCTACTTCGGTGGCCTGGTCTCGGCGCCGGTGTTCAGCAAAGTGATGTCCGGCACCCTGCGCCTGATGAACATTACCCCGGATAACCTGCCGCCGACCCAGCAGGCCAATACCGCACCGGTCGTTCCCTTGAAAGCCGAAGGAGGGCGTGGCTGATGTCCCTGAGCCTGAACAAGATTTTCGCCCACGCCGGTCACGATCTGCTGATTCGTGAGTTGGCCCTGGACAGCCGCAATGTACGTGCCGGGGACTTGTTCCTGGCGGTGCCGGGCGCCCGTGTCGATGGTCGCGACCATATCGCCGACGCCCTGAAGCGTGGTGCGGCTGCCGTGGCTTATGAAGTGCGAGGCGCCACCGTGCTGCCGATCACTGACGTGCCCTTGATTCCGGTCAAGGACCTGGCGGCGCAGCTGTCGGACATCGCCGGACGTTTTTATGGCGACCCGAGCCGTCACCTGAACCTGGTGGGCGTGACGGGCACCAACGGCAAGACCAGCGTGACCCAGCTGGTGGCCCAGGCGTTGGACCTGCTCGGCCAGCATTGCGGCATTGTCGGCACCTTGGGCAACGGTTTTCATGGCGCACTGGAGAGCGGCCTGCACACCACGCCGAACCCGATTGCCGTGCAAGCGACCCTGGCGGACCTGAAGAAGGCCGGCGCCAAGGCTGTTACGATGGAAGTCTCGTCCCATGGCCTGGACCAGGGCCGGGTGACGGCGCTGGCATTCGATGTGGCGGTGCTGACCAACCTGTCCCGGGACCACCTGGATTACCACGGCACCATGCAGGCCTACGGTGAAGCCAAGGCCAAGCTGTTTGCCTGGAATGATTTGAAATGCCGGGTCATCAACCTCGATGACGAGTTCGGTCGGCAACTGGCCGCCGACAAGCGCGAGTCCCGGTTGATCACCTATAGCCTGGAAGATACCAGCGCCTACCTTTATATACGTCAGGCCCAGTTCAATGACGAAGGCGTACGCGCCACGCTGGTCACGCCCCAGGGCGAGCACCACTTGCGCAGCACTTTGCTCGGCCGCTTCAACCTGAGCAACGTATTGGCGGCCATCGGCGCCTTGCTCGGCCTGGACTACGCGCTGGACGAAATTCTCAAGGTGTTGCCAAAGCTGGAAGGGCCCGCCGGGCGCATGCAGCGCCTGGGCGGTGGGGCGCAACCGTTGGTGGTGGTCGATTATGCCCATACCCCCGACGCGTTGGAAAAAGTCCTCACGGCCCTGCGTCCTCATGCCAAGGGCAAGTTGCTGTGCCTGTTCGGCTGCGGTGGCGATCGCGATCGCGGCAAGCGCCCATTGATGGCCGAAGTCGTGGAGCGGCTGGCAGACGGTGTGCTGGTCACCGACGACAACCCGCGCAGCGAAGACCCACTGCGAATTTTCGACGACATCCGCGCCGGTTTTACCGCTGTGGATAAGGTCACCTTCGTCGCCGGTCGCGGCCAGGCCATCGCCCAGTTGATCGCCAGCGCCTCGGCGGACGATGTCATCGTCCTGGCAGGCAAGGGCCACGAGGACTATCAGGAAATCAACGGCGAACGCCATGCATTCTCCGATCTGGTGGAAGCCGATCACGCCCTGACCGCGTGGGAGGTGGCCCATGCTTAAGGCCCTGAAACTCAGCGAACTGACCAACGCCCTGAATGCGCGCCTCATCGCCGCGGACGCCAGTTTCGACGGCGTCAGCATCGACAGCCGGGCGATCGCACCGGGGCAATTGTTCGTCGCCCTGGCCGGGCCGCGTTTCGATGGCCACGATTACTTGAACGAGGTCGCGGGCAAAGGTGCGGTCGCGGCCCTGGTCGAGCGGGAGGTGAGCAACAGCACGTTGCCGCAATTGCTCGTCAACGACACTCGCCAGGCCCTGGGCCAGCTCGGTGCGCTGAACCGTGCGGCGTATGACAACCCGGTCGCCGCCATCACCGGCTCCAGCGGCAAGACCACGGTCAAGGAAATGCTTGCCAGCATCCTGCGCACCCGCGGTCCGGTGCTGGCGACCCGTGGCAACCTGAACAACGACCTCGGCGTGCCGCTGACCTTGCTGGAGCTGGCGCCGGAACACAGCGCTGCCGTCATCGAGCTGGGGGCTTCGCGGCTCGGCGAGATTGCCTACACCGTGGCCATGACCAAGCCTCACGTGGCGGTGCTCAACAACGCCGGTACCGCCCACGTCGGCGAGTTCGGCGGCCCGGAAAAAATCGTCGAGGCCAAGGGCGAGATTATCGAGGGGCTGGATGCCAATGGCGTCGCCGTGCTGAATCTCGATGACAAGGCTTTTGAAATCTGGAAGACCCGTGCGGGCGAGCGCAAGGTGCTGACCTTTGCTCTGAGCAACCTCGCCGCGAATTTCTACGCCAGCGACCTGGACCGTGATGCCCGCGGTTGCCCGGCCTTCAACCTGCACAGCCCCGACGGCGCCGAGCGGGTCCAGTTGAACCTGCTGGGCACCCATAACGTCGCCAACGCCCTGGCCGCGGCGGCTGCCGCCCACGCCCTGGGCGTGTCGCTGCCGGGCATCGTCGCCGGGCTGAACGCCGTGCAGCCGGTCAAGGGGCGCTCCGTCGCGCAACTGGCCACTAACGGCATGCGCGTCATCGACGACACCTACAACGCCAACCCTTCGTCCGTGTGCGCGGCCGTCGACATCCTCGCCGGTTTTTCCGGCCGCACCGTGCTGGTGCTGGGGGATATCGGTGAACTGGGCGAATGGGCGCAACAGGGGCATCACGATGTGGGTGCCTATGCACGCGGCAAGGTCGATGCGCTGTATGCGGTCGGTCCGATGATGGCCCATGCGGTCGCCGCGTTTGGCGAACACGCGCGGCATTTCACCACTCAAGCCGAACTGATCCAGGCCCTGGGCGCCGAGCAGGACCCGAACACCACCTTATTGATCAAGGGCTCACGCAGCGCAGCGATGGAAAACATCGTCGCGGCACTGTGCGGCGCCTCCACGGAGAAACATTAATGCTGCTGCTGCTAGCGGAGTACCTGCAACAGTTCTACAAAGGCTTCGCGGTCTTCCAGTACCTGACCCTGCGCGGGATCCTGGGTGTGCTGACCGCGTTGTCGTTGTCGCTGTTCCTGGGCCCGTGGATGATCCGTACTCTGCAGAACCTGCAGATCGGCCAGTCGGTCCGTAACGACGGTCCGCAATCGCACCTGTCAAAATCCGGCACCCCGACCATGGGTGGCGCGTTGATCCTGTCGTCCATCGGCATCAGCACCTTGCTCTGGGCCGACCTGGCGAACCGCTACGTCTGGGTCGTGCTGCTGGTGACCCTGTTCTTCGGCGCCATCGGCTGGGTCGACGACTACCGCAAGGTGATCGAGAAGAACTCCCGCGGGCTGCCAAGTCGCTGGAAGTATTTCTGGCAGTCGGTGTTCGGCCTCGGCGCGGCGATCTTCCTTTATATGACCGCCGCCTCGCCGGTGGAGACCACCCTGATCCTGCCGATGCTCAAGGACTACAGCATTCCGCTGGGCGCCGGTTTCATCGTGCTGACCTACCTGGTCATCGTTGGCTCGAGCAACGCGGTCAACCTCACCGACGGCCTCGACGGCCTGGCGATCATGCCGACGGTCATGGTCGGCGGCGCGCTGGGGATCTTCTGCTACCTGTCGGGCAACGTGAAGTTCGCCGAATACCTGCTGATCCCTTATGTGCCGGGGGCGGGCGAGCTGATCGTATTCTGCGGCGCACTGATCGGTGCCGGCCTGGGCTTTTTGTGGTTCAACACCTACCCGGCGCAAGTCTTCATGGGCGACGTCGGCGCACTGGCGCTGGGCGCGGCCCTGGGCACCATCGCTGTCATCGTTCGCCAGGAAATCGTCCTGTTCATCATGGGCGGCGTGTTCGTGATGGAGACCCTGTCAGTCGTCATTCAGGTTGCTTCCTTTAAATTGACCGGCCGCCGCGTATTCCGCATGGCGCCGATCCACCACCACTTTGAACTCAAGGGCTGGCCCGAGCCGCGTGTGATCGTCCGTTTCTGGATCATCACCGTGATCCTGGTGCTGATCGGCCTTGCCACCCTGAAGCTGAGGTAGAACGAGTGTCCCTGATCGCTTCTGACCACTTCCGCATCGTTGTCGGCCTCGGCAAGAGCGGCATGTCCCTGGTTCGCTTCCTGGCGAACCGGGGCGTGTCGTTTGCCGTGGCCGACACGCGGGAAAATCCGCCTGAGCTGGCCACGCTGCGCCGTGACTATCCCCAGGTGGACGTGCGTTGTGGCGAACTGGATGTCGAGTTCCTGTGCCGCGCCGATGAGCTCTACGTGAGCCCCGGCCTGGCCCTGGCGACCCCGGCCCTGCAGGCAGCCGCTGCCCGTGGCGTGAAACTGTCCGGCGATATCGAGCTGTTCGCGCGTAACGCCAAGGCGCCGATCATTGCCATCAGCGGTTCGAACGCCAAGAGCACCGTCACCACCCTGGTGGGCGAAATGGCCGCGGCGGCCGGCAAGCGCGTCGCCGTGGGCGGCAATCTCGGCACCCCGGCCCTGGACCTGCTCAGCGACGACGTCGAGCTGTACGTGATGGAGCTGTCGAGCTTCCAACTGGAAACCACCGACCACCTGGGCGCCGAAGTGGCCACCGTGCTCAACGTCAGCGAAGACCACATGGACCGCTACAGCGGCCTGCCGGCCTATCACCTGGCCAAGCACCGGATCTTCCGTGGGGCCCGGCAGGTGGTGTTCAACCGCCAGGACGCCTTGACCCGTCCGTTGCTGGGCGAGGGCATGCCATGCTGGTCCTTCGGCCTGGGCGTCCCGGATTTCAAAGGTTTCGGCTTGCGCGAAGAGAATGGCGAGAAATACCTGGCCTTCGAATTCCAGAACCTGATGCCGGTGCGGGAACTGAAGATTCGTGGCGCCCATAACCAGGCCAATGCCCTGGCCGCGCTGGCCCTGGGGCATGCGGTCGGCCTGCCGTTCGACGCCATGCTGTCGGCCCTGCGCACGTTTGCCGGTCTCGAACACCGCTGCCAGTGGGTGCGCGACCTCGATGGCGTGGCCTGGTACAACGACTCCAAGGCCACCAACGTCGGTGCCGCACTGGCGGCCATCGAAGGCCTGGGGGCGGACATCGCAGGCAAGCTCGTGCTGATCGCCGGCGGCGACGGCAAGGGCGCCGACTTCAAGGACCTGCGCGATCCCGTGGCAGCCAACTGCCGTGCCGTGGTGCTGATGGGCCGCGACCGCGAATTGATCGCCCAGGCCCTCGGCGATGCCGTGCCGCTGGTTCGCGTCGGTTCGCTGGACGAGGCGGTACAGCAATGCCGCGCGCTCGCGCACCCGGGCGACGCGGTGCTGTTGTCACCGGCCTGCGCCAGTTTCGACATGTTCAAGAACTATGAAGAGCGCGGGCAGTTGTTCGCCCGGGCCGCGGAGGACTTGGCATGAGCCTGATGAACATCATCAAGCCGTACCCGTCGCCGTTGATCACCGGACGTGGCATCGACCTGGATTTCCCGATGCTCGCCGGTTGCCTGGCCTTGCTGGGCCTGGGCCTGGTGATGATCACCTCCGCGTCGTCGGAAGTGGCCGCCGTGCAGTCGGGCAACACCCTTTATCACATGATCCGCCACCTGGTTTACCTGGTGATCGGCCTGGGCGCATGCGTCGTCACCATGATGGTGCCGATCGCCACCTGGCAGCGCCTGGGCTGGATGATGCTGCTCGGGGCCTTCGGCCTGTTGGTGATGGTGCTGGTGCCGGGGATCGGCCGCGAGGTCAACGGCTCGATGCGCTGGATCGGCTTCAGCTTCTTCAACGTGCAACCCTCGGAGATCGCCAAGGTCTTCGTGGTGATTTTCCTGGCCGGTTATCTGGTACGTCGCCAGAAAGAAGTGCGCGAGAGCTGGATGGGATTCTTCAAGCCGTTCATCGTCTTGCTGCCCATGGCGGGCCTGCTGCTGATGGAGCCGGACTTCGGCGCCACGGTGGTGATGATGGGCGCCGCGGCGGCGATGCTGTTCCTCGGTGGGGTCGGGCTGTTTCGCTTCATCCTGATGGTGGCGTTGGCGGTGGCGGCCGTGACCGTGCTGGTTCAGGCGCAACCGTACCGGATGGCGCGCCTGATCACCTTTACCGACCCGTGGGCCGACCAGTTCGGTTCCGGCTATCAATTGACCCAGGCCTTGATTGCCTTCGGTCGCGGCGAATGGTTGGGCGTGGGCCTGGGCAACAGCGTGCAGAAGCAGTTCTACCTGCCGGAAGCCCACACCGACTTCGTATTCTCGGTGCTGGCCGAAGAGCTGGGCGTCGTCGGCTCCCTGTGCACCGTCGCCCTGTTCGTGTTCGTCTGTGTGCGCGGCATGTACATCGGCTTGTGGGCCGAGAAGGCCAAGCAGTTTTTCGCCGCTTACGTGGCGTATGGCTTGTCGTTCCTGTGGATCGGCCAGTTCCTGATCAACATCGGCGTGAACGTCGGCCTGTTGCCGACCAAGGGGCTGACGCTGCCGTTCCTCAGTTATGGCGGCAGTTCCCTGGTGATCTGCTGTGCCTGTCTCGGCCTGTTGCTGCGCATTGAATGGGAAAGTCGAACCCACCTGGGCAGCGAAGAGATGGAATTCCAGGAGAGCGACTTCGCCGAGGAGCCGACTCATGGGCGCTAATGTGCTGATCATGGCAGGTGGTACCGGCGGGCACGTGTTCCCGGCGCTGGCCTGTGCCCGGGAGTTCCAGGCTCGGGGCTACACCGTGCACTGGCTGGGTACGCCGCGGGGGATCGAGAACGAACTGGTGCCTGGCGCCGGCCTCGAACTGCACCGGATCGACGCCAGCGGCCTGCGGGGCAAGGGCAAGTTGTCGCTGCTCAGGGCGCCGCTGATGCTGCTCAAGTCGATCTGGCAGGCGCGAGCGATCATTCGTCGGTTGCGCCCGGTGTGCGTGGTCGGGTTCGGTGGTTATGTGACCGGCCCTGGCGGCGTTGCGGCAAAACTGGCCGGTGTGCCGGTGATCGTCCACGAGCAGAACGCCGTGGCCGGTACCGCCAATCGGTTACTGGTGCCGTTGGCCGCCCGGGTCTGTGAAGCTTTTCCCGACACCTTTACCCTGTCGGGCAGCCGCCGCACCACCGGTAATCCGGTGCGTACCGAGCTGTTCCTGGAGACACCGCGCCCGGCCCTGGCTGGACGCAAGGCGCGTTTGCTGATCCTGGGTGGAAGCCTGGGGGCGGAACCGTTGAACAAATTGCTGCCCGAAGCCTTGTCGCTGGTCGCTCCCGACCTGCGGCCGGACGTGTTCCATCAGGCTGGCAAACATCACGATGAAGTGACCGCCGAGCGCTACCGTGCTGCCGGCGTCGAGGCGCAAGTGCAGCCTTTCATCAAAGACATGGCCCAAGCCTATGGCTGGGCCGACCTGGTGGTCTGCCGCGCAGGCGCGCTGACCATCAGTGAACTGGCTGCCGCCGGTCTGCCCTCGATGCTGGTGCCTTTGCCCCACGCCATCGACGATCACCAGACCCGTAACGCCGATTATTTGGCCCGTGAAGGCGCTGCCTTCCTGATGCCGCAAAGAACGACTGGCGCCGCGGATCTTGCCGCCCGCCTGACAGAGGTTTTGATGCAGCCGCAACGACTTGAAGACATGGCCCGCGCCGCCCGCCGCCTGGCCAAACCCGATGCCACGGCCCAAGTGGTCGATACCTGCCTGGAGGTGGCCCATGGTTGAGAATCGCAAAGCCATGCCACAACCGGAAATGCGCCGTATCCGCCGCATCCACTTCGTCGGTATCGGCGGCGTGGGCATGTGCGGGATCGCCGAGGTATTGCTGAACCTGGGTTACCAGGTCTCGGGTTCCGACCTGAAAGCTTCCCCGGTCACCGAGCGCCTGGAGTCCTTCGGCGCGCAGATCTTTATCGGTCACCGCGCCGAGAACGCCGCCAATGCTGACGTGCTGGTGGTTTCCAGCGCCGTGAACACCTCCAACCCGGAAGTCGCCACCGCCCTGGAACGCCGCATTCCCGTGGTGCCACGGGCTGAGATGCTCGCCGAGCTGATGCGCTATCGCCATGGCATCGCCGTCGCCGGTACCCATGGCAAAACCACCACCACCAGCCTGATCGCCTCGGTGTTCGCGGCCGGTGGCCTGGACCCGACGTTCGTGATCGGTGGTCGTTTGAATGCCGCGGGCACCAATGCCCAGCTGGGCACCAGCCGCTACCTGATCGCCGAAGCCGACGAGAGCGATGCGAGCTTCCTGCACCTGCAACCGCTGGTGGCCGTGGTGACCAACATCGACGCCGACCACATGGCGACCTACGACGGTGACTTCAACAAATTGAAGAAAACCTTCGTCGAGTTCCTGCACAACCTGCCGTTCTACGGTCTGGCGGTGGTGTGCCTGGACGACCCGGTGGTGCGTGAAATCCTGCCGCTGATCAAGCGTCCGACCGTGACCTACGGCTTTGGCGAAGACGCCGACGTGCGCGCCATCAACGTGCGCCAGCAAGGCATGCAGACGTTCTTCACCGTCTTGCGCCCCGATCGCGAACCGTTGGATGTGTCGGTGAACATGCCCGGCAACCACAACGTGCTCAATTCCCTGGCCACCATCTGCATCGCCACCGACGAAGGCGTCAGCGATGAAGCCATCGTCCAGGGCCTGTCCGGCTTCCAGGGCGTGGGCCGGCGCTTCCAGGTCTACGGCGAATTGCCGGTGGAAGGCGGCAACGTGATGCTGGTGGACGACTATGGCCACCACCCGACCGAAGTCGCGGCGGTGATCAAGGCCGTGCGCGGTGGCTGGCCGGAGCGGCGCCTGGTGATGGTCTACCAGCCGCACCGCTATAGCCGCACCCGCGACCTGTATGACGATTTCGTCCAGGTGCTGGCCGACGCCAACGTGCTGCTGTTGATGGAAGTCTACCCGGCCGGTGAAGAACCGATCCCTGGGGCCGACAGCCGCCAGCTGTGCCACAGCATTCGTCAACGCGGCCAGTTGGACCCGATCTACATCGAGCGTGGCGTAGACCTCGCGCCGCTGGTCAAGCCGTTGCTGCGCGCCGGCGACATCCTGCTGTGCCAGGGTGCCGGTGACATCGGTGGCCTGGCCCCGAAACTGTTGAAAAGTCCGTTATTCGCCGGAGCAATCGTGGCCTCCAGCGAGGGGAAACTGAAATGACTGCTGCCTACGCCAACCTGGTCTCGACCCTCGATCCGAAAGCCTTCGGCCGCGTGGCCGTGCTGTTCGGTGGCAAGAGCGCCGAGCGCGAGGTGTCCCTCAAGTCCGGCAACGCCGTGCTGCAAGCCTTGCAAAGCGCCGGCGTCGACGCCTTCGGCATCGACGTGGGCGATGATTTCCTGCAGCGCCTGCTGAACGAGAAGATCGATCGCGCGTTCATCATCCTCCATGGTCGCGGCGGCGAAGACGGCAGCATGCAAGGCCTGCTCGAATGCCTGGGGATCCCCTACACCGGCAGCGGCATCCTGGCATCCGCCCTGGCGATGGACAAACTGCGCACCAAGCAGGTCTGGCACAGCCTCGGCATTCCGACGCCGCGTCACGCCGTGCTGGCGTCCGAGGCCGATTGTATTTCGGCGGCCACGGAACTGGGTTTCCCTTTGATCGTCAAACCGGCCCATGAAGGTTCAAGTATCGGCATGGCGAAAGTGAATTCGCTGCCTGAGTTGACCGCGGCATGGAAAGACGCCAGTTCCTACGATTCGCAAGTGTTGGTCGAACAATGGATCACCGGTCCCGAGTTCACCATCGCCACCCTGCGTGACCAGGTGTTGCCCCCGATTGCGCTGGGCACGCCCCACACGTTCTACGACTACGACGCCAAGTACATCGCCAACGATACCCAGTACCGCATTCCCTGCGGGCTGGACGCTGCCAAGGAAAAAGAACTGATGGACCTCACGGCCAAGGCCTGTGAGGCGTTGGGTATCGCCGGTTGGGGCCGGGCGGACGTGATGCAGGACGCCGATGGGCAGTTCTGGTTCCTGGAAGTCAACACCGCGCCCGGCATGACCGATCACAGCCTGGTACCCATGGCGGCCCGCGCCGCCGGTCTGGATTTCCAGCAACTGGTGCTGTCGATCCTGGCGGCCAGTGTCGGCACTCAAGAGCCAAGAGGTTAAGCCATGCAAGGCGCATCGCTTCGTCATCAGCCATCCGCACCCGGTCGTAAGCCGGTGCCGCGGGGTGCCAGCCGAATGGTGGCCAAGGAGCCGATGTCGGCGCGCTTGCCGAAAGCCAATTTTGGTTTTCTCAAGAGCCTGTTCTGGCCGGTGCTGTTGGTGGCGTTGGGGTTCGGTACCTATGAAGGCGCGCAACGGTTGCTGCCGTATGCCGACCGACCGATCGCCCGGATCAACGTCCAGGGCGATCTGAGCTACATCAGCCAGCAGGCGGTGCAGCAGCGGATCGCCCCGTTCGTCGCGTCGAGTTTCTTCACCATCGACCTGGCGGGCATGCGCACGGAGCTGGAGCAGATGCCCTGGATCGCTCACGCCGAAGTCCGGCGGGTGTGGCCCGACCAGGTGTCGATTCGCCTGGAAGAGCAACTGCCGGTGGCCCGCTGGGGCGACGAGTCGCTGTTGAACAACCAGGGCCAGGCGTTTACGCCGCGAGAACTGGCCAACTATGAACATTTGCCACAACTGTTCGGTCCACAGCGGGCCCAGCAGCAAGTGATGCAGCAATACCAGGTGTTGAGCCAGATGTTGCGGCCGTTGGGCTTCTCCATCGCGCGCCTGGAATTGCGTGAGCGCGGCAGTTGGTTCCTGACCACTGGCGCGGGCAGCTCGGGGCCGGGCATCGAGCTGTTGCTCGGGCGCGGCAACCTGGTGGAAAAGATGCGCCGCTTCATCGCCATCTATGACAAGACGCTTAAAGAAAAGATTACGAACATTGCGCGCATCGATCTGCGCTACGCCAACGGCCTGGCCGTTGGCTGGCGGGAACCTGTAGCGCCGACGACGGCCGAACCCGCCGTCGCGAAGAATTAAGAAGAGGCAGGACCCATGGCAAACGTGCAAAGCGGGAAAATGATCGTCGGTCTCGATATCGGCACTTCCAAGGTGGTGGCGCTGGTAGGCGAAGTCGCGGACGATGGCACGCTGGTCATCGTCGGGATCGGTACACATCCGTCCCGCGGCTTGAAAAAAGGCGTGGTGGTGAACATCGAGTCCACCGTGCAATCGATCCAGCGCGCCATCGAAGAGGCGCAGCTGATGGCCGGTTGCCGGATCCACTCGGCGTTCGTCGGCGTGGCGGGCAATCACATCCGCAGCCTGAACTCCCACGGTATCGTGGCGATTCGTGATCGCGAAGTCAGCTCCGCGGACCTCGAGCGTGTACTCGACGCGGCCCAGGCCGTGGCGATCCCGGCCGACCAACGTGTGCTGCACACCCTGCCGCAGGATTACGTGATCGATAACCAGGAAGGCGTGCGTGAACCCCTGGGCATGTCCGGCGTGCGCCTGGAAGCCAAGGTCCACGTGGTGACCTGTGCGGTGAACGCCGCGCAGAACATCGAGAAATGCGTGCGTCGCTGCGGCCTGGAAATCGACGACATCATCCTCGAGCAACTGGCCTCGGCCTACTCGGTGCTGACCGACGACGAGAAAGAACTGGGCGTGTGCCTGGTGGACATCGGCGGCGGCACCACCGACATCGCGATCTTCACCGAAGGCGCGATCCGCCACACGGCCGTGATCCCGATTGCCGGCGACCAGGTGACCAACGACATCGCCATGGCGTTGCGTACCCCGACCCAGTACGCCGAGGAAATCAAGATCCGTTACGCCTGCGCCCTGGCGAAGCTGGCCGGTGCCGGTGAAACCATCAAGGTGCCGAGCGTCGGCGACCGTCCACCGCGCGAACTGTCGCGCCAGGCCCTGGCCGAAGTGGTCGAGCCGCGCTACGACGAGCTGTTCACGCTGATCCAGGCCGAACTGCGTCGCAGCGGCTACGAAGACCTGATCCCGGCCGGCATCGTGCTGACCGGCGGTACGTCGAAGATGGAAGGCGCGGTCGAGCTGGCCGAGGAGATTTTCCACATGCCGGTGCGCCTGGGCGTGCCCCATGGCGTCAAGGGCCTGGATGACGTGGTCCGCAACCCGATCTATTCCACCGGCGTGGGCCTGTTGATGTACGGCCTGCAGAAACAGTCCGACGGGATCTCGTTTTCAGGGATCGGCAGCCGCGACAGCTACAGCAGCGACGAGCCGAAGGCTCCGCTGTTCGAGCGGCTCCAGGCTTGGGTCAAAGGCAACTTCTAAACAGTTTCAAAGCTTCACGCGGCAGGTTTCAGGCTTGGCGCTGGAAGACGCAGCAAACGCAGTAGGCGAAAAAACTAGAGAATGAAAGGAGAGGGAAAATGTTCGAACTCGTAGACAACATCCCCGCTAGCCCGGTTATCAAAGTAATCGGTGTCGGCGGTGGCGGCGGCAACGCTGTCAACCACATGGTCAAGAGCAACATCGAAGGCGTTGAATTCATCTGCGCCAACACTGATGCTCAAGCGCTGAAAAACATCGGCGCGCGGACCATCCTGCAACTGGGTACCGGTGTGACCAAGGGCCTGGGTGCCGGCGCGAATCCCGAGGTTGGCCGTCAGGCTGCCCTGGAAGACCGCGAGCGCATCGCTGAAGTCCTGGCCGGCACCAACATGGTGTTCATCACCACTGGCATGGGCGGCGGTACCGGTACCGGTGCGGCGCCGATCATTGCCGAAGTGGCCAAGGAAATGGGTATTCTCACCGTTGCGGTGGTGACCCGTCCGTTCCCGTTCGAAGGCCGCAAGCGCATGCAAATCGCCGATGAAGGCATCCGCGCGCTGAGCGAAAGTGTCGACTCGTTGATCACCATCCCCAACGAGAAGCTGCTGACCATCCTGGGTAAAGACGCCAGCCTGCTGTCGGCTTTCGCCAAGGCCGATGATGTATTGGCCGGTGCCGTTCGTGGCATCTCCGACATCATCAAGCGTCCAGGCATGATCAACGTCGACTTCGCCGACGTACGCACCGTAATGTCCGAAATGGGCATGGCGATGATGGGCACTGGCTGCGCCAGCGGTCCGAACCGTGCCCGCGAAGCCACTGAAGCGGCCATTCGCAACCCGTTGCTCGAAGACGTCAACCTGCAAGGCGCCCGCGGCATCCTGGTGAACATCACCGCCGGTCCGGACTTGTCCTTGGGCGAGTACTCCGACGTGGGTAGCATCATCGAGGCGTTCGCTTCCGACCACGCGATGGTCAAGGTGGGCACTGTGATCGATCCGGACATGCGTGACGAGCTGCATGTGACCGTGGTTGCCACTGGGCTGGGCGCGAAAATCGAGAAGCCGATGAAGGTGATCGACAACACTGTCCAGACCGCCATGGCTTCCCAGCCACAGCAACAAGCCCCCGTTCGTCAGGAACAGCCTGCGGTGAATTACCGTGACCTGGACCGTCCGACCGTCATGCGCAACCAGGCCCAGGCCGGTACCGCGACTGCCGCGAAGATGAATCCGCAAGACGATCTGGATTACCTGGATATCCCGGCATTCCTGCGTCGTCAGGCCGATTGATGAAATGTATCAGGGGGATACGGGTGATTGGTGTTCAGCAAAGGTCTGGTCTGCTATCATCGCCAGCCTTTGTTGATACCAGTTCGCAATTTGCGCTGAAGCGGCCCATGCCATGATTAAACAACGCACCCTGAAGAATATTATCCGTGCCACAGGTGTCGGCTTGCACTCCGGCGAGAAGGTCTACCTGACCCTCAAGCCCGCGCCTGTCGATACCGGCATTGTGTTTTGTCGTGCCGACCTCGACCCTGTGGTGCAGATTCCTGCTCGCGCGGAAAACGTTGGTGAAACCACTATGTCGACCACACTGGTCAACGGTGACACCAAAGTGGACACGGTGGAGCATTTGCTCTCGGCCATGGCTGGCCTGGGCATCGATAACGCCTACGTCGAGCTCTCCGCGTCCGAAGTCCCGATCATGGATGGCAGTGCCGGACCCTTCGTATTCCTGATTCAATCGGCTGGCCTGGAAGAGCAGGACGCAGCCAAGAAGTTCATCCGCATCCTGCGGGAAGTGACAGTGGAAGACGGCGACAAGCGCGCCACTTTCGTCCCTTTCGAAGGTTTCAAGGTGAGCTTCGAGATCGATTTCGATCATCCGGTTTTCCGTGACCGCACCCAGAGTGCAAGCGTGGATTTTTCCAGCACTTCGTTCGTAAAAGAAGTCAGCCGCGCCCGTACCTTTGGTTTCATGAGTGATATCGAGTACCTGCGCAAGCACAACCTCGCACTCGGCGGCAGTGTTGAAAACGCGATCGTGGTCGATTCCGATGGTGTGTTGAACGAAGACGGCCTTCGTTATGAAGACGAATTCGTCAAGCACAAGATCCTCGATGCAATCGGCGACCTCTACCTGCTGGGCAATAGCCTGATTGGTGAGTTCAAGGGCTTCAAGTCCGGCCACGCACTGAACAACCAGCTGCTGCGCAAGTTGATTGAGCAGAAAGATGCTTGGGAAGTCGTGACGTTCGAAGACGCCAGCACCGCACCAATCTCTTACATGCGCCCTGTCGCGGCGGTGTAAGCAAAAAACCTCTCTAGTTTTTTAAGGGCTGCCTTCGGGTGGCCTTTTTTTATGGATGTTTCCTGAGGATCAGATGGGCCCTGTGGCGAGGGGATAAATCCCCTCGCCACAGGGAGCGCCGTGTCCATAGCCTTCGGGTGTTGCGGTGTTACATCGCGCAGACCACACGATTGCGCCCGCTGGCCTTGGCCTGGTACAGCGCCTTGTCCGCGGCGAACAAGAGTTGTTCGAGTTCGTTGTACGGTCCCTGGGTCCAAGTGGCGATGCCGATACTGACCGTCATGGGCGCTCCCCCATCGGACACCGGTGGCAGTTGTTCGACCGCGTCGCGAATATTCTGGGCCATGGTGAAGGCGCCAGCGGTGGTGGTCTCCGGCAGCACCACCGAGAACTCCTCACCGCCATAGCGCGCCGCCAGGTCGGCGGGGCGTCGGACATGCTGGCCGATCAATTGCGCCAAGGTGCGCAGGGCCTCGTCACCCTGTTGATGACCATGGCGATCGTTGAACGCCTTGAAATGATCGGCATCGATCATCAGCACAGACAACGGTTGGCCCGAACGTTGGGCGCGCAGCCATTCCTGCTGCAATGTCTCGTCCAGTGTCCGTCGGTTGGCCAGGCCCGTGAGGGCGTCGACGGACGCCAGTTGGGCCAATTCCCGTTCAGCCCTGTAACGGCGGCGCAATTCGCGGCGCAGCAGCCAGGTGAGCCAGAGCAAACCGATGCACAGTGCGCCGGTGGCGCCGCTGACCAACAACGCCGTGCGTTGCCATGAGGCGAAAACCTCTTGGTAGGAGAGCGCTACCACGACGATCAATGGCAGGTTGCCCACCTGGGAAAAGGTGTACAGCCGCTGTGTCTGATCAACACTGGAGATGCCGGTAAAACTGCCGTTACCTTCACGCAGGATGCGTACGAAGTTCGGTCGGTTGCTGAAGTCCTTGCCGATCATGTCGTCGGCCAGGGGCGGTTCCTGGGCCAGCAGAATCCCATCGCGGCTGACCAGGTTGACCGTCCCGTGGCCGACGTTCAGGCTTTTGAACAACTGGCTGAAGTAGTTCAGGCGCATCGCGGCCTCGGCCACGCCCATGAACTCACCCCGGTCGTCGCTCAGTCGATAGCTGAAACTGATGCGCCAATCGTGGGTGGCACTCCTGGAACGGAACGGGCGACTGATCATCATGCCCAGGTTCGGGTCCTGGACATGGGACTGGAAATATTCCCGGTCGGCGTAATTGCCTTTGCGCGGTTCGATCGAGGCGGAGTCGGCGATTACATCGCCATGCTTGTCGAGCAGCAGGATGTCGCCTTTGTAGGGGGCGGCGGTGGCGCGGTCGAACAGCGCCAGATGGCGAATCGCCGGCGAAACGTCTTTCAGGTCATCGCGTTTGGCGGCGGCGACCAGACCTTGCAGCGACAGATCGTAGAGCTCCACGTTACGCAGCACATCGGCGTCAATCAGTTGCACGATATTGGTCGCCGCACGTGTCGCAGCCTGTTGTGCGGCGGCATGTTCGCGGATCAACAGAAACGTCACGATGCTCAGGATGGCAATGACAACCAGCGAGCTGGCCAGTACGAATACCCGTTCCGAACGTCTCGAAAGCGGGGTGTTGCCGGGTGTCGCACTGCGCGCGCTCATGGTTCCGATGTCTGCATTGTCATGTGGCTGGGATCCGTCCCAAAGGATTGCAAACCGGCAATGAACCAGATGCTGGCCTTTTGCTGATTGTGCTTGGATCAATGAGAGCGGGCAATCAGTGTTTGCGCGATTACCCGGTAATTAATGAAAGCTGGGGGCGCGTTCGGACGGTATTCCGATTTTGCTACAGTTGGCTTTCGCCCAGCATTCATTGGCCTGGAAAGACCTGATAACGCGTACAAGCCCAGGGGAGGGGGTCAGGCCGGCAAGCGGATCCCGAACGTGTTGGCACCCTGGTCGCTGCGCACGAACACATCGCCACCGTGCATCAGCGCAATGGCCTTGACGATGGCCAGCCCGAGCCCATGGTTGGCGCCACTGTTGGTGCGCGAGGCATCGACGCGATAGAAACGTTCGAACAGGCGTGGCAGATGCTCGCCGGCGATCGGTTCGCCGGGGTTGGTGACGGCGAGGGTGATCTGGTCGCCAAGGGCTTCGATGCGCACGTCGATCACTTGTCCGGGCGCGGTGTGTTGCACGGCGTTGCTCAGCAGGTTGATCAGCGCCCGCCGCAAGTGAGCGATCTCGATGTTGGCCTGGGCGTCGCCGCTGACCCGGACCTGGACCTGGGCATCCTCCAGAATGAAGTCCAGGTAATCGAGGGTGGTCGCCACTTCGCCGGCCAGGGATGCGCTGGTCAACTTGGTGGCCTTGCTGCCCTGGTCGGCGCTGGCCAGGAACAGCATGTCGTTGATGATCGAGCGCAGCCGCTCCAACTCCTCGAGATTCGATTGCAACACTTCGAAGTAATGTTCCGCCGAGCGCCCACGGGTCAGCGCCACCTGGGTCTGGCCGATCAGGTTGGTCAGGGGCGAGCGTAACTCGTGGGCGACGTCGGCGTTGAACGACTCCAGCCGCGAGTAGGCCTGTTCGACCCGGTCCAGGGTGGCGTTGAAGGAACTGACGAACTGGCTCAGTTCCGGCGGCAAGGGTGACAGTTGCAAGCGCCCGGACAGGCGGGGTGGAGCCAGGCGCCGGGCTTCCTCGGACAGCTTGATCAGCGGTTTGAGACCGATGCGGGCGACCCAGTAGCCCAGCAACGAAGCCAGGAGCACGCCGACAATCGCCAGGCTCACCAGCGCCACCAACAGGCGATGTTGGGTCTGGTAGAAGGTCTCGGTGTCGATGCCGATCATGAAGCGCAGCGGCGGGCGTTGGTCCTTGGCCGGGAATTGGCTCACCAGCACTTTCATCGGGTAGTGCCGATGGGGCAACGTCAGGTCGCGTTTACCCAGCGGGCCTTGGGCAAAGGTGCGGATCTGCGCATCGGGATCGCCGTATTCAAAGCGCGGATCGTCGCTGACGATCCAGAAATGGATGCGCTTGTCTTCTTCGCCAAGCAATCGCAGCTTGTTGTTGATCTTCACCCAGTGTTCAGGCGTGCCGTAGCGGCCGACGGTGGACTCCAGGACACTGTAGCGGGCATCGAGCTCGGCTTCTGGCAACAGGCCCAGGCCCTTGCCGACCTGTTGGTACAAGGCGCCGCCGATCAACAGGAACACCAGCGCCGCCACCAGCGTGAACATGGCGCTCAAGCGCAGGGCGATGCTGTCAGGGACGCTCATCGCCGCGACTCTCCAGCACATAACCCATGCCGCGAATGGTGTGCAGCAACTTCTGTTCGAATGGCCCGTCGAGCTTGGCCCGCAAGCGTTTGATCGCCACCTCCACCACGTTGGCGTCACTGTCGAAGTTGATGTCCCAGACCATTTCGGCAATGGCGGTTTTCGAGAGGATTTCGCCCTGGCGGCGAGCCAGGACGCTGAGCAGGGAGAACTCCTTGGCGGTCAGGTCCAGGCGTTGGCCGGCGCGGGTGGCCTTGCGGCTGATCAGGTCGATCCACAGGTCGGCGATGCTCACCTGCACCGGTTCATGGCCACCGCTGCGGCGGGTCAGGGCTTGCAGGCGGGCCACCAGTTCGAGGAAGGAGAAGGGCTTGCCCAGGTAGTCATCGGCCCCGTCGCGCAAGCCCTTGATGCGGTCCTCGACCCGTTCCCGGGCGGTGAGCATGATCACCGGTGTCTGCTTGCGGGCGCGCAGGGCCCGCAGTACGCCGAAGCCGTCCAGGCCCGGCAGCATCACGTCGAGCACGATCACCGCATAGTCGCTTTCCAGGGCCAGGTGCAGCCCTTCGATGCCGTCCGGCGCCACGTCCACGGTGTAGCCCTGTTCGGTCAGGCCGCGGTGCAGGTAGTCCGCGGTTTTTTCTTCGTCTTCGATGATCAGAACGCGCATGGCCCCGCCTCAGTGGTCTGTGCTCGCCAGCGCCGTCGGCGCCGACCCTGGCTGTTGGGCGGGCCGATGGAACACTCGCTCGAGCCACAAGTATATGACCGGTGTCGTGAACAGCGTCAGCGCCTGGCTTACCAACAGGCCGCCCACCACGGCGATGCCCAGGGGCTGGCGCAGTTCCGCGCCGGGGCCATAGCCGAGCATCAGCGGCAGGGCTCCGAGCAGGGCCGCCAGGGTGGTCATCATGATCGGGCGGAAGCGTGTCAGGCACGCCTGGAAAATCGCCTCCTGGGGAGCCAGCCCTTTGTTGCGCTGGGCGTCGAGGGCGAAGTCGATCATCAGGATGCCGTTCTTCTTGACGATCCCGATCAGCAGCACCAGCCCGATCAGCGCCATGATCGAAAAGTCCTGGCCCAGCAGCCAGAGCATGATCAGCGCGCCGAGGCCGGCCGAGGGCAGGGTGGAGATGATCGTCAATGGGTGCACGAAACTTTCGTAGAGCACGCCGAGAATGATGTACACGGCCACCAGTGCGGCGAGGATCAGCCACGGCTGGCTCGCCAGCGAGCTTTGGAAAGCCTGGGCCGCGCCCTGGAAATTACCGGTGATGGCGGCCGGCATGCCGATTTCGTTCTTCGCCTGGTCGAGCAGGCGCACCGCGTCTCCCAGGGCCACGCCAGGCGCCAGGTTGAACGACAGGTTGGCGGCCGGGAACATGCCGTCGTGGGCAATCGACAACGGGCCGTTGCTCGGCGCATCGAAGCGGGCCAGGGCCGAGAGCGGCACCATTTCCCCACTCAGGGGCGAACGCAGGTAGAAATACGCCAGGCTTTCGGCCTTGCCCCGCTGCGCGGTATCGAGCTCCAGGATCACGTTGTACTGGTTGGTCTCGGTCTGGAATTCATTGATCTGCCGCTGGCCGAAGGCGTCGTACAGGGCCTGGTCGACATCGGTTGCGGTGAGGCCGAAGCGCGCCGCCGCGCTGCGGTCGATGTCGATGTGGGTGATGCTGCCGCCCAGTTGCAGGTCGTTGGAAATGTCACGGAACGCCGGGTTGCCGCGCAGCTTGTCGGTGAGTTTTTGCGTCCAGGCGTTGAGGCTCGGCCCGTCGTTGCTCTTGAGCACGTATTGATATTGGGCGCGGCTGGGACCGGAGCTGAGGTTGATGTCCTGCCCGGCCCTGAGGTACAGCACCACGCCGGGGATTTTCAGCAATTGCGGGCGGATCCGGTCGATGAAGCCGCTGGCCGACACGTCACGCTCGCCCCGGGGCTTGAGGGCGATCCAGAAACGGCCGTTGGCGATGGTCTGGTTATTGCCCGAGACGCCGACGGAGTGGGAGAAGGTCTGCACTGCCGGGTCGGCGGCGACGATGTCGGCCAGGGCCTTGTGCTTGGCCACCATGTCCGGGAACGACACATCGGCGGCGGCTTCGCTGGTGCCCAGCACCAGGCCGGTGTCCTGCACCGGGAAGAAGCCCTTGGGAATGAACACATAGCCCACCACCGCCAGTGCCAGGGTCAGGCCGAACACGCCGATCATCAACTTCTGATGGGCCAGGGCCTTGCGCAGGCCCCGCTCATACCCGCCCAGCAGGCGTTCGCCGAACCCCGCCTTGCCATGGGCGTGATGCACCGGGGCGCGCATGAACAACGCGGCCAGGGTCGGCGCCAACGTGAGGGACACCACCACCGAGATCAGGATGGTCGAGGTGGCGGTCAGGGCAAACTCCTTGAACAGGCGCCCGACCACGCCGCCCATGAACAGCAGCGGAATGAACGCGGCGATCAGCGAGAAACTGATGGAGACCACGGTGAAGCCGATTTCGCCGGCCCCCTTGATCGCCGCCTCGCGCATGCCGTCGCCGGCCTCCAGGTGCCGGTGGATGTTCTCCACCACCACAATCGCATCGTCCACCACGAACCCTACCGAGATGACGATCGCCACCAGGGTCAGGTTGTTCAGGCTGAAACCCATCACGTACATCAGGGCGAAACTGGCGGTCAGCGACACCCCCAGCACCGCCGAGACGATCAGGGTCGCCGAGAGCTGGCGCAGGAACAACGCCATCACCGCCACCACCAGCAGCACCGCGATCAGCAAGGTGATTTCCACTTCGTGCAGCGAGGCGCGGATGGTCTGGGTGCGGTCGATCAGCACCTTGACCTGCACCGCCGCAGGCAACATGGCCTGCAGGGTGGGCAGGGCCGCCTGGATGCGGTCGACGGTCTCGACGATATTGGCCCCCGGTTGCCGGAAAATCACCAGGTTGACCCCGGGCTCGTTGTCGGCCCAGGCCTGGACGTAGGCGTTTTCCGAGCCGTTGACCACCTTGGCAATGTCCTTGAGGTGAACCGGTGCCCCGTCCCGGTAGGACACGATCAGCTCTCCGTACTCCGCGGGCTTGAACAACTGGTCGTTGGTGGACAGGGTGGAAATGCTCGACTCACCGTACAAGGCGCCCTTGGCCAGGTTGAGGCTGGCCTGTTGGAGCGCCAGGCGGATGTCCGCCAGGGTCAGGCCGATGGCGGCGAGCCGGTCGGCCGAGGCCTGGACCCGGATCGCCGGACGCTGCTGGCCGGTGATGTAGATTTGTCCTACGCCATCGATCTGGCTGATCTGACGGGAGAGCAGGGTTTCGACGTAGTCGCTCAGTTCGGTGCCGGGCATCAGCGTGGAACTGATGCTGAGGATCAGCACCGGGCTGTCGGCGGGGTTGACCTTGCGCCAGGTCGGCAGGTTCGGCATGTCGTTGGGCAGTTTGCCGGCGGCAGTATTGATCGCCGCCTGCACTTCCTGGGCGGCGGTGTCGATGCTTTTATCGAGGCTGAATTGCAGGATCAGGTTGGTCGAGCCCAGGGCGCTGCTGGAGGTCATCTGGGTAATGCCGGGAATGGCACTGAATTGCACTTCCAGCGGCGTCGCCACCGACGACGCCATGGTTTCGGGGCTGGCCCCGGGCAACTGGGCGTTGACCTGGATGGTCGGGAATTCCGCCTCCGGCAACGGCGCGACGGGCAGGCGAGGAAACGCGATCACCCCCAGCAGCACCAGGGCGAACGTCAGCAGTACCGTGGCGATAGGGTGGTCGATGCACCACGCCGAAACCGAGCCGCGGCCCTTCATGGTTGCGGCTCCGCGGTCTTGGCCAGGGCGGGCGGATCACTGAGCACCTGGATGTGGCTGCCCGGCTTGAGCCGTGACTGGCCGTCGCTCACCAGTTGGTCGCCGGCGTTCACCCCCCTGATGATGTGCAGGTCGCTGTCCTGGTAAACCATCTCCACCGGCACGCTCTCGACCTTGTCGCCCTTTATGCGGTACACGAAGTGTTGCTCCAGGCCGCGCTGGACCACGGTGGGCGGTACCACCAGGGCATCCTTGTCGATGGCGGTCTGGATTTTCAGTGTCACCAGTTGCCCTGGCCACAGCCGTTGCGCGGCGTTGTTGAATTCAGCCTTGGCCCGCAGGGTTCCGGTGTTGGCGTTGATCTGGTTGTCGATGAGGCTCAGGCGTCCCTCGCCGAGCAGCTCCCCGGTGGCGCCATCGGCGCCGATATAGGCCTTGACCAAGGCTTGCTCGGGGGCGGCGATCAACCGTTGCAAGGTGGGCAGCATTTGCTGGGGCAGGGAGAACTCCACGGCGATGGGGTCGATCTGGGTCACCGTGAACAGGCCTTCGGCGTCGCTGGTGCGCAGGAAGTTACCTTCGTCCACGTTGCGAATGCCGACGCGACCGCTCACCGGGGAGCGGATCTGGGTGTAGGACAGTTGCACCTGTGCCGAGTCGATAGCCGCCTGGTTGCCCTGGGCGGTCGCCTTGAGCTGGTTGACCAGCGCCTGTTGCTGGTCGTAGGTCTGTTTCGAGACGCCGTCATCGACGCTCAGCAACTTGTAGCGCTTGAGATTGACCTGGGCCACCGCCAGTTGTGCCTGGCTTTCGCCGAGCTGGGCGCGGGCCTGGTCGAGGCTGGCGCGGATCGAGCGGTCGTCGATGGTCGCCAGCAGGTCACCCTTCTTGACCAACTGCCCCTCCTTGACCAGCAGCCGGGTGAGGATGCCGTCGATCTGCGGACGGATCACCACGCTGTGCAGCGACAGCACCGTGCCGATGCCGCTGGCAAAGCGCGGTACGTCCTTTTGCATCACGCTGACGACCCGTACCGGAACGGCGGCGGGAGCGCCGGGCCTGGCGGTCGCGGGCTTGAGCACAAACCAGAGGGCGAGGGCCGCCAGGGCGATCAACAGCACGACAATCAGGACAGTTTTCTTCTGGATGCGCATGGATATGAAGGGCCGGTTCAAGACACAGGAGTTGGAGCTTTCTTATATAGCGTTGCGAGCCGGTCAGGAAGGTGACGCCTAACTGACAGGCTTGTCAGTTTTGTCCCGGCTTGCTGTCGGATGAATGCATATGCCGGATGAAACTGCCAGCGCGCGGTGATATCGGGCAGGTATACTGCCGCCTTTCGCGGCTCGCCCTTCGGGCCCGACTTGCATGCATGACCCGGAGCCTTACATGACTTCCCCGACACCTTCGTCCGCGGACGAACTCCCCGGCGGCGAACAGGCCGATTTGCCCGTCAGCGATGTTTCCAGCAGCGAGGACATCAAGGCGGCGATCCCGGCTTTCAAATTCCCATTCAAACCCGGTGAACTGGCGGCGGCCAAGGGCGCCGGGCAACAGCCGTGGTACAAGAACGGCGCGAAGAATGGCCATACCAAGACCCCGGGCGCGGCGCCTCCCGGTACGCGGCGTTCCATGGGCAAGCGCTGAATTGCTCCTTCGAGCACGGGGACGACTTCAACTCGTGACCCGTGCGCCTGCCAGGCTGCCACTCAATTCGTAAGCCGTCAGCTCAGCCTGGTGCGCCGCGAGGATTTCCGGCAACGAGCCGCGCAGGTACTCGACCCAGGTCTTGATCTTCGCATCCAGGTATTGGCGCGACGGGTAGATGGCGTAGAGGTTCAGTTCCTGGGAGCGGTAGTTGGGCATGACCCGCACCAGCGTGCCGTTGCGCAAGCCTTCGATGGCCGCGTACACCGGCAATACCCCCACGCCCATGCCGCTGGTGATCGCGGTTTTCATCGCATCGGCGGAGTTCACCAGGAACGGTGAGCTGTTGATGGTGACCATCTCTTGGCCTTCCGGGCCGTCGAACACCCATTTTTCCAGCGGAATGACCGGGCTGACCAGGCGCAGGCAGGCGTGGTTGAGCAGGTCGCTGGGTTTTTGCGGGCAGCCGCTCGCTTTCACGTAGGCGGGCGAGGCGCAAACGATGCTGTAGGTGATCCCCAGGCGCTGGGAGACGAAGCCCGAATCCGGCAGTTCGCTGGCGAGCACGATGGAGACGTCGTAGCCCTCGTCGAGGATGTCCGGCACCCGATTGGCCAGGGTCAGGTCGAAGGTCACGTCCGGATGTGTCTTGCGGTAGCGGGCGATGGCGTCGATCACGAAATGCTGGCCGATGCCGGTCATGGTGTGGACCTTCAACTGCCCGGCCGGTCGCGCGTGGGCGTCGCTGGCTTCGGCTTCCGCTTCTTCGACGTAAGCCAGGATCTGTTCGCAACGCAGCAAGTAGCGTTTACCCGCCTCGGTCAGGGCGATGCGCCGTGTGGTGCGGTTGAGCAGGCGGGTTTGCAGATGGGCTTCCAGGTTGGAAACCGCACGCGAGACGTTGGCTGTGGTGGTATCCAGTTGCACGGCGGCGGCGGTGAAACTGCCGGCTTCGGCCACACAGCTGAACGCGCGCATGTTTTGCAAGGTGTCCATGGAGGGCTCTCTTGGGAGGTGGCAAATTGTGACATGAAGTTACAGAGGTGCGGGACCCGACTAATGGATTATCGCGTTAACGGTAACAAAGATTCGCAAAAAGGTCGGCTTATCGCCGTTCGGCGGGGTGCCTAGAATTGCCGGCAGTTCTGGGTCGCTGATTCCTGTGGGAGCGAGCCTGCTCGCGATGGCGTCTCGACAGACACATCGAGGGTGGATGTGAGGCCCCCATCGCGAGCAGGCTCGCTCCCACAGGTGTGTTACCAGACACGCATGCTCATGACCTCTTCATGCCTCTCCATTCCAGGAATTTTGCGCAAGTGCCGCGTTGCATCAGCAGAGAGCTGAAGACTCTCAGTGTTTGGGTTTTAACGTTAACCATCAGCGGTTGCATCTGCACGGGGGGTATCGCACCGCAAGGCGAGGCGCTGTCGGCCAATCAATTGGCCACCGATGCCGCGATCCGCGAGGCCGCCCGCGACGCCCACTGGCCCACCCGCCAGTGGTGGCAAGCCTATGGCGATCGGCAACTGGACCGCTGGATCGACCTGGCCGTGCAAGGCAGCCCGAGCCTGGCCATGGCCGCGGCGCGAGTACGTCAGGCCAAGGCCATGGCCGGCATTGCCGAGGCCGCCGAGTCGTTGCAGATCAATGGCGAATCGACCCTCAAGCGGCATAACTGGCCCACCGATCAATTCTACGGCCCGGGCGAGTTGGCCGACACCACGACCTGGGACAACAATGCCTCCCTGGGCTTGAGTTATGCCCTGGACCTGTGGGGCCGTGAGCGCAATGCCAGCGAACGAGCGGTTGACCTGGCCCATGTCAGCGTCGCCGAGGCACGGCAGGCGCAACTGGAATTGCAGAACAACATCGTGCGCGCCTACATCCAGTTTTCGTTGCACTACGCCCAGCGCGATATCGTCGCCGCGACCCTGCGCCAACAAGAGCAGATTCTCGACCTGGCGCAGAAGCGCCTGGACGGTGGCATCGGCACCCATTTCGAAGTCAGCCAGGCCCAGGCGCCGCTGCCCGAGACCCATCGCCAACTCGACGCCCTGGACGAGGCCATCGCCTTGAGCGGCAATCAATTGGCGGCCTTGGCGGGCCAGGGGCCGGGAGCGGGTGCGCAACTGCAACGTCCGACCTTGGCCCTCGGCGCGCCCTTGAAGCTGCCGTCGGCCTTGCCCGCCGAACTGCTTGGCCAGCGTCCGGATGTGGTGGCCGGGCGTTGGCAAGTGGCGGCCCAGGCCCGGGGCATCGATGTGGCCCGGGCCGGCTTCTATCCCAACGTCGACCTGGTGGGGAGCCTCGGCTACATGGCCACCGGTGGCGGGGCACTGGAGTTTTTGACCGGCAAGAAACTCACCTACAACGTCGGGCCGGCGATCACGTTGCCGATCTTCGACGGCGGGCGCCTGCGTTCGCAGTTGGGCGAGGCGGCCGCCGGGTATGACATCGCCGTGGCGCACTACAACCAGACACTGGTAAACGCGCTCAAGAGCATTTCCGATCAGTTGATCCGTCGCGAATCCATGGACAAGCAGCAGGCCTTCGCCGCCGAATCGGTGGCCGCGGCCCAGCGTACCTACGACATCGCCAAGGTGGCGTTCCAACGTGGCCTGACGGACTACCTCAATGTGCTCAACGCCCAAAGCCTGTTGTTCAAGCAGCAACAGGTGCAACAACGGGTGGAGGCGGCTCGCCTGACGGCCCATGCCGATCTGGTGACGGCGTTGGGCGGTGGGCTGGAGGCCGGCAGCGACAGCCCCGACCTGAACCACCATGCTGAGTAGGCCTGTCGTGATGTCCTTACTTGCCCCCGCACGCCGGCTGTATCGCCTCGAATGGCGCCGTGGTTTCTTCGACTGGGCCCGCAGCGACGGGGTGACCTGGGTCTATATCTTCAAGGTCCTGTTTGCCGCGTTCCTGACCTTGTGGCTGGCGATGCGCCTGGAATTGCCGCAACCGCGCACGGCCATGATCACCGTGTTCATCGTCATGCAGCCCCAGAGCGGGCAGGTGTTCGCCAAGAGCTTCTACCGTTTCCTCGGCACCCTGGCGGGTTCTGCGGTGATGGTGGCGCTGATCGCGCTGTTCGCCCAGAACACCGAACTGTTCCTTGGTTGCCTGGCGATCTGGGTCGGCATCTGTTCGGCAGGGGCGGCGCGGTATCGTAACTTCCGCGCCTATGGTTTCGTGCTGGCTGGCTACACCGCGGCGATGATCGGCTTGCCAGCTTTGGCCCACCCCGAAGGGGCGTTCATGGCGGCGGTCTGGCGGGTGCTGGAGATTTCCCTGGGAATTCTCTGCTCGACCCTGGTCAGTGCCGCGATCCTGCCGCAAACCGCCAGCGCTGCCATGCGCAACGCCTTGTACCAGCGCTTTGGTGTGTTCGCCCTGTTTGTCACCGACGGCTTGCGCGGACGCAGCAAGCGGGAGGCCTTCGAGGCCGGTAACGTGCGTTTCATCGCCGAAGCCGTCGGCCTGGAGAGCCTGCGCAGCGTGACGGTGTTCGAAGACCCGCACATGCGTCGGCGCAATGGTCGGCTCAGTCGCTTGAACAGCGAATTCATGGGGGTCACCACCCGTTTCAATGCCCTGCACCAATTGCTCGAACGCTTGCGCAGCGGGGCGGCGGATCATGTGGTGAACGCCATCAAGCCTGGTTTGCAAAACCTTGCCGAGCTGCTGGACGGCTTTAGCGCAAGGGCCTTGACCGACGCCGACGCAGCGCGGTTGGCGGCGGCGCTGGCGGACTACAAGACTGGCCTGCCGGCCCAGGTACGGTGCTTGCGGGCAGCGTTCCAGGACACCGCGCCAAGCGATGGCGAGCAGTTGGACTTTCATACCGCTTATGAGCTGCTTTATCGCTTTGTCGACGACTTGCACGGCTACGCCCAGACCCATGCCTCCCTGGCCGAACATCGCCACGAACGCGAGCGCTGGGACGAACCGTTCGTGCCGCAGACCAACTGGCTGGCCGCCACGGCATCGGGGGTTCGCGCCGCTTTCATTCTGCTGGTGCTGGGTAGCTACTGGGTCGCCACGGCCTGGCCGAGCGGCGCGACCATGACGATGATCGCCGCCGCCACCGTAGGCTTGTCGGCCGCGACGCCGAACCCCAAGCGCATGGCCTTCCAGATGGCCTGCGGTACGTTGTTCGGGGCGCTGGTCGGCTTCGTCGAGATGTTCTTCATCTTCCCGCTGATCGATGGTTTTCCGTTGCTCTGCGTGATGCTCGCCCCCGTCATCATGTTCGGGTCGTTCCTCAGTTCCAGGCCGCAATATGCCGGGGTCGGGCTGGGGCTGCTGATCTTTTTCTGCACCGGCTCGGTGCCGGACAACCTGACGCTCTACAACCCTTACGCCTTCATCAACGACTACATCGCGATGATCCTCGGCATGCTGGTGTGCGCCGCCGCCGGGGCGATCATCTTGCCGCCCAACAGCCGCTGGTTGTGGCGCCGGCTGGAGCAAGACCTGCGCGAGCAGGTGGTATATGCCATCAGTGGCCGGCTCAAGGGGCTGGCCTCGGGTTTCGAAAGCCGTACCCGCGACTTGCTGCATCAGGCCTACGGACTGGCGGCCGGGCAGCCGCGGGTGCAACGGGACTTGCTGCGCTGGATGTTCGTAGTGCTGGAAGTCGGTCACGCGATCATTGAGTTGCGCAAGGAGCAGGCCATCTTGCCGGTGCACCCGGCGTATGCCGAAAGCCAGCCATGGCGCCAGGCGATTCGGGTGATGGGGCGGGCGCTGGTGCGGCTGTTTCGCCAGCCGGGCCAGAGCAATCTGGAGCGTGCGTTGGTGGCGGTGGATCATGCCATCGGCCGCGTGCAGGCCACCGACGAACCCTTCGCCCCGCATTTCGACACCTCGGCCCTGCGCCGGGTGAAGAGCTACCTGCATTTCATCCGCACTTCGCTGCTGGACCCGCAATCGCCATTGGCCGGCTATGCCATGGCGCATGCCACATCGCTTCCCCAGGAACCTGAACATGCCCCGTGAGATCGCCTTCCATGGCGTGTACATGCCCACCATGACCCTGATGTTTTTCATCGCCGCCGGCCTGGTCTGGGCCTTGGACCGCTTCCTGTCGGGGTTGGACCTGTACCGTTTCTTCTGGCACCCGGCGTTGTTGCGCCTGAGTCTGTTCACCTGTCTGTTCGGCGCGCTGGCGCTGACGGTCTACCGTTGAGATCGATGCGATGAAAAAGTTTTTCAGCCTGCTGGCGACGCTGTTGGTACTGGCCCTGGCGTTGTGGATCGGCCGTACGCTGTGGGTCCATTACATGAACACGCCCTGGACCCGTGACGGCCGGGTGCGGGCCGACATCATCAATGTGGCCGCCGATGTCAGCGGCGAGGTGGTCGAGGTGCCGGTGCGCGACAACCAGTTGGTGAAAAAGGGCGACTTGTTGATGCGCATCGACCCCGAGCATTACCGCATCGCCGTGAAGCAGGCGCGTTCCCTGGTGGCATCGCGCAAGGCCACCTGGGAGATGCGCAAGGTCAACGCCCATCGCCGTGCCGATCTGGACAGCCTGGTGATCTCCCGGGAAAACCGCGACGACGCCAGCAACATCGCCGACTCGGCCCTGGCCGACTACCAGCAGGCCCAGGCCCAATTGGAAGCCGCGGAGCTGAACCTGTCGCGCACCGAAGTTCGCGCGGCGGTGGATGGCTACGTCACCAACCTCAACGTGCACCGCGGTGACTATGCGCGCATCGGCGAGGCGAAAATGGCCGTGGTGGACATGCATTCTTTCTGGGTCTACGGCTTCTTCGAAGAGACCAAATTGCCCAAGGTGCGGGTCGGCGATTCGGCGCAGTTGCAGTTGATGAGCGGTGAGACGCTCAAGGGCCATGTGGAAAGTATTTCCCGAGGCATCTACGACCGCGACAACCCCGAAAGCCGCGAACTGATCGCCGATGTGAACCCCACGTTCAACTGGGTTCGCCTGGCCCAGCGAGTGCCGGTGCGCATCCATCTGGACGAAGTGCCGGACGGCGTGCTGCTGGCGGCGGGAATGACCTGCACGGTGGTGGTCGAACCTCATGCCAAGGGCTGAGGCATTGCATCATCTGTGGGTGATGGCGAGATTTATGTGCACCACAAATCCCCTGTGGGAGCGAGCTTGCTCGCGATAGCGGTGGTTCCGCCGTATCGAGGGTGACAGACACTCCGCCATCGCGAGCAAGCTCGCTCCCACATTTTTTTCCGGGGTGATGGCGAGATTTACTGTACACCACAAGTCTCCTGTGGAAGCGAGCTTGCTCCCACAGGGATTGGCGTTCAGCCTGGCCACGACAGCAAAAAAACCAGCGTGGATTACAGCGATTTTCCCAACCCGAACCGCTTCATCAACCCCTTCTCCAGCAACCCTTTGGGCAATAAACCCGCCATCAACGGCAGCGCCCGGCTGCCGTTGCCCAGACGCAGCAAGCGGGGTGGCTTGGGTTGTTGAACCGCCTTGAGCAGCGCCGCGGCGAATTCGTGGGTGGGGGTCGGGTTGTCCTGGGAAGCCTTGGCCCGGGCGCGGATGCCATCGCGCAGGGGCCACCAGGGCGATTGTTCGCTGATCAATTGTTCGGCCTCATGACCGGCATTCTTGGCGAAGCTGGAGGCAATCGCGCCGGGCTGGACCTCCATCACGCGGATGCCGAACGGTGCCAGTTCCATGCGCAAGGCATCGCTCAAGGCATGCACCGCCGCCTTCGAAGCGCAATAGGCGCCAGCGAACGGCGTGACCAGCACCCCGGAAACACTGCCGATGTTCACCACCAGCCCCCTGGCCCGGCGTAGCACCGGGAACAGCGCCCGAGTGACCCCGACGATGGCGAACACGTTGGTTTCGAACTGACGCTGCATGGCCGGCACGCCGCCGTCCAGCAGCGGGCCCATGGCGCCGTAGCCGGCATTGTTGACCAGCACATCCAGGCCGCCACATTGCTGGTTGATCCGCTCGCCCAGCTGTTCCAGGGCTTGGCCATCGTTGACGTCCAGTGGCACGGCGGTGAACCCGGCCGCGGCGAGTGTCGCCACGTCTTCAGCCTTGCGCGCCGTGGCCCAGACCTGATAACCCGCGGCCTTGAAGGCGTCGGCGAGGGCGTGGCCAATGCCGCTGGAACATCCGGTAATCAACGCAACAGGCATGGCGCGGTCCTTGTGCAAAAGTTGGGGGAGGGCAATCAGTTGGAAAAGCTACCGTGCAATCGTTCGGCGCGAAACTCCAGGGTCTGCGGGCGATAACCCGGGCGCAGGGGCGGCAGCGGCAGGCAGTCTTGCCAGTCGGCGCCGGCTTGCAATTCGCCGGGGCCACGGTAGCGCGGAGCGTCGTAGGGACTGTCGGCCAGGTTGATGGTGTCCCCGGGCGCATAGGCCGCAACCCGCCAGCGCAGCTCGATCAGCGGCACGTCGTTGTTGTTTTTCAGGGTCAGCGACAGCGGCCGGTCGGCGGGGCATTGTTCGGGGGCGTAGCGGATGCGCAGTTCCAGGCGCTCCAATTGGCGGGTCTCGCGGTTCTCCTGCCAGAGCACCCACGCGGCGACCAGTCCCAGCCCGATGAAGGCCGCCAGGGAGACCGGCAAGGCCTTGGCCGGGTAGCGCAACAGCAGGATGAGCCAAGTGATGACCAGCAAGACGCCGATAAGCATGGTGGAAGCCTCCGTTACCGTAGGCACATCCTACCGAAGGGCGCGGGCAATGTTGAAGCAATGATATCAGGCCATCACCCGACTCAAAAAAAAGCCCCCACCCAACCCACTGCGGATAGGGGACGCAGTGGGCTGGACGGGGGCTTCTCTTTTGCCAAGGGTTACTGCGCGATGGTTTTCACCGAGACGCCGCGCTCAACCGGGGTGGAACGACCGTAGATGTCTTCGAAACGCTCGATGTCGTCTTCGCCCAGGTAGCTGCCGGACTGCACTTCGATGATTTCCAGCGGGATCTTGCCCGGGTTGCGCAGGCGGTGGACCGACGCGATCGGGATGTAGGTCGACTGGTTTTCGCAGAGCAGGAACACGTTCTCGTCGCAGGTCACTTCGGCGGTGCCGCTGACCACGATCCAGTGTTCGGCGCGGTGGTGGTGCATCTGCAGCGACAGGCACGCGCCCGGCTTGACCGAGATGTGCTTGACCTGGAAACGACCGCCCATGTCCACCGAGTCATAGGAACCCCACGGACGATAGACCTCGCAGTGGTTCTGGGTCTCGGTGCGGCCCTGTGCGTTGAGGGTGTTGACCATCTGCTTGACGCCTTGGACCTTGTCCTTGTGGGCGATCATCATGGCGTCCTTGGTTTCGACCACCACGATGTTTTCCAGGCCGATCACCGACACCAGCTTGCCGTTGCCGTGGATCATGCAGTTGCGGCTGTCCTGGACTACCACGTCGCCCTTGGTGACGTTGCCGTTGGCGTCTTTTTCGTTGACTTCCCACAGCGAAGCCCAGCAGCCGACGTCGCTCCAGCCGGCCGACAGCGGTACCACGCAGGCGCGCTGGGTTTTTTCCATCACGGCGTAGTCGATGGAGTTGTCCGGGCAGCAGGCGAAGGTGGCTTCGTCGAAGGTGATGGTGTCGGCTGTCTGTTCACTGCGCTCCAGGGTCAGCAGGCAGGTGTCGTAGATGTCCGGGTCGTGCTTTTTCAGCTCTTCGAGGAAACGGCTGGCGCGGAACAGGAACATGCCGCTGTTCCAGAAGTAACCACCGGCATCGACGAACTCGGTGGCACGCTTGACGTCGGGTTTTTCGACGAAGTGCGAGACGCGGCTCACGCCCTCAGGCAGCAGCGCGTCGTTGGTCGACTTGATGTAGCCGTAGCCGGTTTCCGGCTTGGTGGCCGGCACGCCGAACAGCACCATCTCGCCACGTTCGGCGGCCACGGTGGCCAGGGCCAGGGCGCGTTGCAGGGCTTTTTGGTCTTCGATCACGTGGTCGGCCGGCAGCACCAGCATCAGCTCGTCGCGGCCTTCGTTGACCAGCATCATGGCCGTCAGGGCCACGGCCGGTGCGGTGTTGCGCCCGAACGGTTCCATCAGGATGCGCTGGGCTTCGAGTTTGCGGTTGGCCAACTGCTCGTTGACGATGAACCGGTGGTCTTTGTTGCAGACCACGATCGGCGTGTCCATGCCTTCGAACACCAGGCGCTCGAGGGTCTGCTGGAACAGGGTGTGTTCGCCGGTCAGGGCCAGGAACTGTTTAGGGAATTGCTTACGCGAAAGCGGCCAAAGACGTGAGCCGCTACCACCTGACAAGATCACCGGAATCATGTTTGTTACTCCTACAAATCGAAATGGTTATAGAGCTACTGCGTTCTGTCGTTTCACTCTCTTGTTGTTGTTCCGTACCCGAATGACTGGCCTCTGCTGTAGGAGCTGACGAGTGCAGCGAGGCTGCGATCTTTGCGCTAACACTTGAATCCCAAGCGAAAGATCAAGATCAAAAGATCGCAGCCTGCGGCAGCTCCTACACAAATAGGCGTTCAGCCTTCAGGTGAATTCATCAGCGGGTCGACACCGGGCGTTTCACCCAAACTGGCGACAGGCTGCTGCCCGAACCGGTGACGTACAGCACCGCGGCTTCGCCGCGTTCCAGGGCCACAGGCTTGAGGTCGCCGACTTTCTTGTCGCCTTCGAACAGCGCCAGGGAGACTTTCACCGGGTTGATTTCACGTTCGCCACGGCCTTTGGCCGCCACGTTCGGGACCACTTCGGTCTTGCCATCGGCGGTCTTGAGGGTCAGCGCCTTGTCGCTGAGGTTCTGCACGCGGACCAGGGACTTCTGCTTGTTCTTGAACGGCGGCTCTTCGATCAGCTGAGGCTGGCCGCTGGCGTTGTTGACCAGGGTGTAATAGTGGTCGGGGGCCAGTTTTACCGGGACGGTCTGGCTGCCAACCTTGGCGCTGTAGTCGCCACCGGGCAT
This sequence comes from Pseudomonas sp. NFACC13-1, assembly GCF_900104425.1. Classification (NCBI taxonomy): domain Bacteria; kingdom Pseudomonadati; phylum Pseudomonadota; class Gammaproteobacteria; order Pseudomonadales; family Pseudomonadaceae; genus Pseudomonas; species Pseudomonas sp. NFACC13-1. The sequence goes on from NZ_FMXV01000001.1 coordinate 229,009, forward strand.
GAAGCTGAAATCACTGCTGGCCAGGGGCGCCACGTCGTTGAGGTTGGTGCTGCCGACAGTGGCGCTGACTTCGGTGTTGCTGGCGTTGTAGATGCGTACGAAGCTCGAACCTTTTGGTGCGACCGGGCCGTACAGGGCCGAGTCACCGGCAAAGGCGGACAACGAGAGGGCGCTCATGCTGGCGACGAGGGCTACGGCCTTGAAGGAGCGAGCAGCGAGACGGCGAGGAGTAGTGTTGAAAGTCATGGTGGACCTCTCTTTCAGTTTTGCGCCCGTTCGGGCGTCTCGGATGGGGTGTTGGCGGCTACGTTCTGTTGGCGAGCGCCGGCTTGCTTGAGCTCTGCGACCCACTGCGGGTCGGCGTCGCCGATTTCGTTGTTTACAGGCAGATAACGTTCAGGGAACTCCCAGATCAGCACCTGCGGCGGGCTGTTCTTGAAGGCATCGCTCTTGAGGTAGCTGAGCATTGGCAGAATCGGGCCGTGGCCGTCTTCGGCGTAGTTCACGACGTCGCTGTGCAGGGCTTGCTTGAGTGCACCGACGAAGTTCCAGTTGGGGTTGGCGCTGTAGCTGGTGCCGATCAGGGCCACGGGCACCTGGGCATCGGCGAACAGTGCGTCGTCGCCGGCCGGCTGGTCGTCGACTTCGCGGGTGTTGCGCTTGACCAGCGGCTCCTGGGCTGGCATCAGGTTTTCGAACAGCGGGTCCAGCGGCAGGAACTGGCGCAGGTCGCCCTTGTGGGTGATTTTTTCTGCCGGCTCGGTGACGAAGCGCTGCGGCTCGCCGTTGAGCGGCGCGCGTTCGGCGATGGCCTTGGCCAGGTTCTCGGCAGCGACCTGGGCGCCTTCCGGCGTCCAGTGGGTGTCGGTGCGCAGGAACACTTGCTGGCCGCTTTGCTTGGCCTGTTGCAGCGGGCCGAGCAGGTCAGGCGCGAGGATATTGTCGGCCGCGACGCGAGCATGGAAATCCTGGTAGAGGTTGGTGTGAATGCTCGATGGCTTCACTTCGCCCAGGTGCTCGGGGTACAGCCGCGCCTTGGCCGGCACGATCGCCATGACCAGGGTGATGCCTTGTTCCTTGAGCTTCTGGCGCACGCCTTCGACCAGCGCGTAGTTGCCTTGCAGGTTCAGCTCTTCGTTGACGATCGGGTTGAACTCTTCGTCGCTGTACAGCCACTGGTCGCGGCCCAGGACCACGCCTTTGCGGCCTTCGTTGAACAGCTTGTAGTCCAGTGCGGCCCAGATGTTGGTGCCCAGGCGCTTGATCGGGAACTGGTCGTCATAGTGCGTTTCCACGGCCTTGGCCCAGCGACCGTTGAGCACGGTCGCGTCGGGGTTGGTGCTGAAGCCGAAGAAACTGCGCATCGACCACAGGCCCAGTGCTGTCAGGATCAGCAGGAACAGTGCGATGTAAAAGATGCGTAATGAGCGGGTCATGTTCAGATCCCTCAGAACTGGAAGTAAAGGAACGGCGAGAAGCTTTGCGCCGAGAGTTTGAGAATCGAAGCGATGAACAGCAGCAGCACGAGGGCGCGCATCACGTAGCGCGACCAGTCCACGGTCCAGTAGGCCGGTTGCACCTGGGCTTCGACACCCACGGTGTAGCCGGGTTCATGGATCGACGCCGGGTTGTCGCCCGGTACCGCCTTGATCAGCCCCGGTTGCGCAGTGGCCGGGCCGTTGGCCTCGGTGTTGACTTCAGGCTTGGTCTTGACCGGCGGACGGTTGGTGTAGAAGTCCCGCAGGCCGAAGAAGGCGAGGGTGACGTAGGCCACCACCAGCGTGGCGATCTGCAGGCCGGTGAGGTTGGCGCGGGTCAGTTCCGACAGCGACCAGTCGCCGAAGCTGAACATGGCGCCGTACATGCGACCGGCCACGTGCAGGTTCTCGGCCCGGAAGATCACCCAGCCCATCACCACCAGCAGGAAGGTCAGCGCCCAGCGGATCGGATTGATGCTGCGTGGCGTGGTGTTGATGCCCACCGCTTTCTCGATGGCCAGCCACATGCCGTGCCAGGCACCCCAGATCACGTAGGTGATGTTCGCGCCGTGCCACAGACCACCAAGGAGCATGGTCAGGAACAGGTTGCGATAGGTCATCAGCGTGCCTTTGCGGTTACCGCCCAGGGTGATGTAGAGGTAATCGCGCAGCCAGGTCGACAGGCTGATGTGCCAGCGGCGCCAGAACTCGGTGATCGACTGGCTGATGTAGGGTTGTTTGAAGTTTTCCATGAAACGGAAACCCATCATCAGGCCCAGGCCGATGGCCATGTCGCTGTAGCCGGAGAAGTCGAAGTACAGCTGCGCGGTGTAGGCCAGGGCGCCGAGCCAGGCATCGCCCGTGGTCGGGTTCTGTAAGGCGAAGCAATGGTCGGCCACCACCGCCAGGGTGTCGGCGATGAACACTTTCTTGATGAAGCCCTGCATGAAGCGGGTGCAGCCTTCGGAGAACTTGTCCAGCGTGTGGGTGCGGTTGTTGAACTGGTCGGCCAGGTCGCGGAAACGCAACACGGGGCCGGCGATCAGGTGCGGGAAAATCGCCACGAACGCTGCGAAGTCGATCAGGTTGCGGGTTGCCGGCGTGTCACCGCGATAGACGTCGATGATGTAGCTGATGGACTCGAAGATGTAGAACGAGATCCCGATCGGCAACAACACGTGGGTCAGGATGAACGGGTTGAGACCGAAGCCGGTGATGATGGCGTTGAGGCTGTCCACGCCGAAGTTGGCGTACTTGAAATAGCCCAGGATGGCCAAGTCCACGCCCACGCCGAGCAACAGCCAGCGCTGGGCCGGTTTGGTGCGCACACCGGCGGCGCCGACTTTCAGGCCGATCCAGTAGTTCCACAGGGTCACGCCAGCGAACAGGGCGAGGAAGTCCACCCGCCACCAGGCATAGAACACGTAGCTGGCGATCAGCAGCAGCAGGTTGCGATAGCGTTGCCCGCTCAAGTAGTACAAGCCGAGAAAGATCGGCAGGAACAGGAACAGGAACACGTTGGATGAAAATACCATCCCGATCTCTCCATGTTGAATCAACAGTCAAGGGCCAGAGCCCCCCCAAACCCCCCCATGAAAACCGGGGGGTTGATTACATTCGAAACAAACCACATTCCCTGTGGGAGCCTGCTCCCACAGGATTCCCCGCCAGGCGGGGAGGGTGGGCTCAGCTTCCTTTCTCACCCTTATCCCGCGAAGGGTCGTACACCTTGGTCAAGTCCCCGCCGAGGCGGAAGGTCTTGAACGGTTGCATTTCATGCTTGCGCTCCAGCACATCCTCGGAGCAGGTGTAGAGGCTGCAGAACGGTTCGAGCCAGGCGAATTTCGAATCGACCTTCAGGTCTTTCATGTCCTGCTCTTCGCCGTTCTTCTCTTCGAAGATGTCCGGGTCTTTCACCCCCGCCAGCACCCGGTCACCCAGTCGCTTGAGGGCGCCGTTGTTTTCCTGGCGCAGGTCCACACCGTTGACCTGGGCGAAGCTGGCGATCATCGCCAACGGCGGCAGGGCATAGTTGTGGTAGGACAGGGCCCGTTGCTTGCGCTTGAGTTCGTTGGGCAGGAAACCGTCGGCATCGACCTGGTTGACGCCGACCTTGTATTCCTTGACAGCCCAGTCGAACAGGTCACGGCGGTTGGTTGCCACGGAGGTGGCCATCACCGACCAGGCGGCCCAGTAGGAATGGTTGTTGGTCTTGTCCAACGGCAGGTTGTCCCAGTCGCTGACGACCTGATCGGCCATCCGGCTGAACCAGCCTTCGATCAGTTGCGCCTGCTCCTGGTGGTTGGCCAGTGGACGCGATTCGGAGAACTTCAGGCGCACATAGGCCGACGCCATGCTGCCCAGCGCCCATTTGCGCATGGACTTGCCGGTGTGGTTGAAGTCCTTGGACATCAGCGCATCGGCCTGGGCCCAGGCGGTCAGCCAGTTCAGCGTGCATTCCAGCTGCTCGGGGCGGCCGTCACGCATGAACTGCATGACTTGCTTGCTGACGCCACGCTCGATCTTGGTGATGTCGGCGGTGCTGTCGCGGAAGGCTTTTTCCGACTGCACGTTCAACGTCGCGCGGGCCTTGTCGGAGCCCTCGTATTTGCTGCGAAATTGCAGGGAGCCGGTGTAGGGCGTCGGCGTGGCGTCGCAACCCTGGGCGGCATCGCCGACCTTGACCTTCTCGATCGGTGCGAAGTAGCCCTGTGGCGGGCGCAGCGGGGCCGCGGCCTGCGTGGCCCCGGCGAACATCGCCAGGGTCAGCAGGGACGGTGCCAGCAGTGTTTTCAACGTTCGGGTGCGCATGGTTCTGGTCATGAGACGAGACCTCATTGTCCGATTTGAGCCGTTTGTTCGGCTTGCGGAGATGCGTTGCGTTTGCAGATTTTCGCCTCGACTTGCTGTGGCGCTGCGCCGGCTTCGGGACCCTGGACTTCGACAGCCAGCAGGTTCTGCGAAGCCCAGTCCGCGTCGGTGCGCAATTGGAAGGCGAAACGTCCGTCGGTGTCGGAGGTATCCGGTTTTTCGATCTTGATATCCTCGTGGCGCCCATTCATGTACCAGAGGGTGGCTTGCAAGGTTTTCACCGAGGTATCGGCGAAGCGGATGTCGACCTGGTGGCTGCTGTTACGCAGATCCATGTTCTTGCTATTGACCATCAATTCGTTCTTGCCTGGCTTGAGCGCGGTCTTGCTGCTCATGAGTGCCGGCTTGCCTTCGCAACCGTTGTTGTCCAGCAGCGCCATCATCTGGCGGTAAATGGTTTCCTGGTCCAGGCGATACAGCGGCGAGAATTCCCAGATCAGGATTTTCGGCGGGCTTTTCTGGAATTCTTCGCTGCCCAGGTACTGGATCATCGCGCCTTCGAAACCACCACCGGGGAAGGCCACGTTGAGGATGTCGGCGCCGATGGCTTCTTCCAGGAAGCCGGCAAAGTTGTAGTTCTTGCCGCTGTGACTGGTGCCCACGAGGGTGATCTGCGGGTTGCCGGAGTCGCCGAACAGGTCGCCGTCGCCGGCCTCGCCCTTGGGCTCGGTGGTGAACTGGTCCATGTACTGGATCGCATAGCTGGTGCCACACAGTTGCCCCGCCATGTTGTGCAGGGTGCCGGTCTTGCCCATGCGGCCGGATTTCTTGGTCTCGAACTCACGCTTGGGAATGTCGGCGAAGGCCGGGATCTGCTTGATCTTCTCGGCGACGATCTTGGCCGTGCGCTGGGCGCCATACGGCGTCCAGTGCTGGTCGCCACGGAAATAGAAATCGTGGGCCGGCAGCGTCTCGGGCAGGTTTTCGTTGGTCAGCGGCGATAGGTCCGGCACCACATAACCCATCTGGGCGAAGCGGCCGAGCATGGATTTGTAGTTGGTCAGGGCTTTCTCGTAGTCGAAGGCGGCCTTTTCCTGTGGGTTGAGCTTGTTGCGGTTCACCAGGCCCCGGGTCGGCTGGTAGACGATCACCAGCTCGATGCCTTTTTTCTTGAACGCATCGTGCAACTGCTGCATGCGCTGGTAGCCGGCCGGCGTGGTGTTGAATTCGGTGCGCAGGTCTTCCTGGGTACGGAACAGCCAGTCGCCCTGGGCCTGCACCAGCGTGGTGAAGTTCTGCTGGTAGCGCGTGGTGTAGTTCTTCGGATCGTGAGCTGCGGGGCACAGGTTGCAGCACGGTTCGGCCGTAAAGGTCGGGGCCTTGATGTCGTCGGCGCGCGCGCCGCTTGCAGCGGCCAGGATGCCGGCAGTCAGGGCGGAGAGGCCCAGGAGTTTGATCATCTGTGGGTTCATAAAGGTCATCCTCAGTCCCGCAATTCGGTCTGGCGTTCGACAGGGTCGATCAGCACGGCTTTCTGCTGGCGCACCAACAGGTCGAGAATTTCATCCTGGCGTTCGCCCAGAACTCCCGTGAAAGTGATGCCGCTGGATTTGGTCGGCGCGAGCATGGACACGCGGTACAGCTCGACGCTCAGCGGCGAGTCGATGGTCAGCGGGCCGCTGCCGTTGCCAGCCAGTTCGCCACCCACCACGATCAGCGAGACCTCGGCGTCGAACGGGTCGAGCTTGATGTCCCGGTCGGTGTTGGACAGGTCCTTGATGTGGCCGTAGATACCGGTCAGGCCGTTGGCCATGGCGACGTTTTCGTAGAGGCGGATGTTCACGCTGTTACGAATACGGATGCCGTGGCGGCGGTTGCTGATCACCTTGTTGTCCCACAGCAGGTTGTCAGCACTCTCATAGAGCGTGATGCCGTCGGTGTGGTTCTTGTAGATCTCGTTGTAGGCGATGATGTTGTTCACACTGTTACGGTCGATCACCAGGCCCGAGAGTTTGTTGTCGTAGCTGCGGTTGTTGAAAATGAAGCTGTCGTTGACCTCACGGGAAATAATGATCCCGTGCTTCTTCTTGGTCCCGTAGACGGTGTTGTCGGCAATGATCAGCCGATGGGAACGGTCGTGGGGGTCGATGCCGTAGACGATGTTGTCTTTGTAGGTGTTGCCCTTGACCACGAAGTCGCGGGTCTCATAGCAGTAGAAGCCGTACCACATGTCCGAGAACTCGGAACCGATGATCCAGCCAGTCGGTTCCGGGCGCTTGAGGACCTTGGCCATGTTCGGCGTGTACTGGGAAATACTCACCCCGTACGACTTACTGTTGGCGTAGCCGAAACTGGCCATCTTGGTGTTGACGATGTAGGTCTCGGTGCCACCCCAGGCCAGCAGGAATGGACGGAACTCCTTGGGCGAGCGGAACGTGGCAGGGCCGTTGTCCTTTTCGCGCCAGCCGGTGACCTTGGTGTCGCGGATGAACATCTGGCCATCGTTGACCAGGAATGAGCCGCCCTCTTGGGACAGGCGCAGTTCCTGGGTCTGTTTGTCGATCTCCAGGATGCCTTTCTGGCCGACCACGATCGGAATCCTCGCCAGGTAGACACCCGGCGAGGTTTCGATGATGTACTTGGGCTGTTTCTTGGCCAGGTCCTTGAGGTTCATGTAGCCATCGTCGAGGAAGATGGCCTGTGGGATACCGTGCTGGCGCACGACCCACTCGGCCATCTTGTTGTCGCCGCCAATGAAGTCCTTCAAGGCGTTTTCCTGCATCATCCGGCGCACGCTGACCTTGCCGGGCTTGGTGCGCACGATCTTGGCCGCGGCCGCTTCGGCGGTGAAGCCTTTGAGGTCGGGCAGGGTCGGCTTGGCCAATTCCAGCGGTGCGGTCGGCGCGCTGCTGACCGTGTAGGTCTTGGCCCGTTGCAGTTCCTTGACCACGTTGCCCGGCTTGACCGCCGGTTCAACGTTGGCGAACGCCGGCGAGCCAGCCAGCAGCATGGCTGCGACCAACAGGCTGATCGAACCTTTCATCGCCTGGCTGTTCCTGAGGTAGCGGTTCATATCGGGCACTCCCATGGCCATTCGCATCAGAAGCGCCAGATCACGTCGACAAAGGCGCGATGCATGTACGAATCGACCTCTTTGCCGTAGGCGTCGCCTGGCTTGAACACACCGCCACGAAAGCGCACCAGCGCCGACGGCTCATCGATGGACTGGCTCAGCGCGGCCGGCAGCAGGCCTTGCTTGAAGTACTTGGTGACCACCAGGTCGACTTCCTGGCCCAGGTCCTTGTCACCGTCACGCAGCGGCAGGGTCGAGGTGGACAGGATCGCGCCGGTCACGTCGTCGGTGTTGTTTTCCACGGCGTTGATGCCGTTGCTGCCCACGGGCTTGTTGCCGTCCACGCGCCAGAACTTGTGGTACACCAGGCTGGCATCGTATTCGTCACGCAACTGCCAGGAACCGAACAGGCTGGCGCTCTGGGTGTTGGCCATTTCGCCCCGGAACGCTTCGCCGAAACGGTGGACCCGCGAGCGGGTGCCGGTGAAGTTCGAGCGGTTGCTTTGCAGGCCGTTCTGTTGGTACTCGTCGCTGGCGCGGGCATAGGCCGCACCGACTTGCCATTGCGGGTCGAGACGCAAGCGGATACCCAGGTCAGTGGCCCAGCCGTCCACATCATCGCTGTGCTTGGCTTCTGTCGGGCGCGTGCCGTCGGCGTTGAGCGGGTTGACGGTGTCGCGCTCGCCGCTCATGCCGGTGATGCTGGCCCAGTAGTTGACGGTGTTGGTGTTGCGCCAGTTGTAGGCATCGCTGTTGGCTTCCAGGCCCAGCCAGGAGATGTCGCCGTTCTGGGTCTTGTCCAGGGTGTCGGTGGGCTCGCCCGGGGTCGGGTAGTCGAGGCTGCCGTTGTCGTGGGAATGGTGGGCACGGATGCTGGCCCACTGGCCTGGCATCCACTGGTAGCCCACGTCGCCATAGACGTGCAGGCGGTCCTTGTCCTTGGGGGACAGTTCCTTGAGGTCGGTGCGGTATTCGCTGAAGCGTTCGGCCACGCCGAGGTTGGCCCGCAGCAAGGTGGTGTCGAAGGTCCAGTTCAGGGCTTCGATGTTGGTGTCGCGCCATTGGCCGTCGTCGTTGCGCAGGCGTTGGCGACCGAACTTCAACTGCTCGCCCGGGTAGGGGGTCAGGCCGCGGTAGCCGATCCAGAACTCGCGCATGGCCAGGTAGCTTTTCTTGGCTTCGCGATCGCCGCTGTCGGTTTGCTGGGTGCTGCCATCGGACTGTTGCAGGGTGTCGGTCTCGATGATGTCGGAGGACGTCACGGCCTGGGCCATGGCATAGGCGCTCCAGGCACCGCTTTCGCTTTCACCGTAGACCCAGGGACGCAGGTCCAGGCCGACACCGTTGACGTCGCCACCGCTCTGGGTGCCGAGGTCACGGTCGTCTTCGGACTGGCCGGTGATCTTCACTTCCAGGCCGAAATTCTTGCTTTCGGTCAGTGCCGCCAGGGTCGGGCAGGACCACAGCAGAGCAAACGACAGGCCAATACCAGCCTGCACAAAAGGATTGAGCTTCAAAAGCTTCATAGAGGTTCCTCGCCGTCATCTTCTTTTAGGGCTTGCAGTTCCAGCGTATCGGGGCTCATTGCGCCGCGAATGGCCTGCTCTTGTTGTAGCAGGCGTTGCGCTTGTGCAAGTTGTTCCGGCGGTAATTGTGCTTCGAGGGTCTGGGCAAGCTCGATGGCTTGCGGGGTGTTCTGCGCCTTGGCCAACTGGCTGAACACATAAGCGTTGACCGGGTTGGGCTTGGTGCCCCTGCCCTGGGAGAACAGCTGGGCAATGGCGAAGTCGGCGCTGTTCTGGCCGTTGCGGGCGGCCTTGAGCAGGTGGTCCAGGGCTTTTTGCGAGTACACCTGGCCCAGGTAACCGCGGCGATAGATCTGGCCGAGGTAGTAATCGGCGGCCACTTCGCGGCCCACGGCTTTCTGGAAATGCGCCTCGGCGGCCTTGGCATCGGCCGGGACCCACTTGCCTTCGTAGTACAGCTTGCCCAGCAACAGCTCGGCGCGAGGCTGGTCGGCGGCGCGGCCGTTTTCCAGGTATTGCATCATCTTGTCGACGTCACCCAGTTCCGGGAAGTCGTAGAGCAGTTGCGCCAGGCTGACCCAGGCTGCGGGGTAGCCAGGGGCGATGCCTTCGAGCAACGACTGGGCGGTCTTTTCGTCGGTCTTGCCCAGGCTGGCATCGGCCAGGACACGGGCGACGCTGTCCACGCGCTGGGCGGATACGACGCCACGGGCGTGACCGTCCTGCATCTGCTTGAGCAATGCGGCCTGCTGTTCCGGCTGGCCGCGTTTCTGATAGACCGTGGCCAGTTCGACGTAGCAGATGTCCGTGGTCGCCAGCGCGGCCTTGCAGACCTTCTCGATTTCATCCAGGTGCTGGTCGTAGGTGCCCTGGGTGCGGTAGAGCAGAATCTGCGCCAGGCCCGCTTCCGGGTAGCCGGCGCTGCGCCATTGGCTGATCTGCTGCTGGGCGTTGACGTTCGGGAAGCTGTGGGGATATTGCAGGTACAGCATCGCCAGCGGGATCAGGGTGTTACCTTCGCCGTTGGCGAAGGCTTTCTTCAACAGGCCTTCGGCTTCGTGTTTTTCCGCTTCGGTGGAACCGGGCTTGGCCACCAGCAGGCGACCCAGGCGAGCCTGGGCCCGTGGCGAGATATCGGCCGCGGCGCGGTAAGTCGCCTCGGCTTTTTTCATCTGCTCGGGGTCGCGGCTGTCCACCTGGATGTCGGCCAGGCCCACCTGGGCCTCGCTGTAGCCCAGGTCGGCCAGTTGCTGGTAGTTCTGCTGCGCCAGCGCCGTGTCGCCGCGCTTGAGCGCTTCGTTGGCCAGGCGCTGGTCGGGCAGGCCGGCACAGCCACTGAGACTGACTGCCAGCGCCAGAGCACACAACGCATATCCTGTGTGGGAGCGAGCCTGCTCGCGATGCAGGCCGCTCGGTGTACCAGACAGACCGCGTCGATCCCATCGCGAGCAAGCTCGCTCCCACAGGGAATGCGGTGCATTGTTGTTTTGTGGAGTGGTCACGGGCATATCCTCGACTTAAATACCGACAGCCATGGCTTTGTCGATCAGCCAGTTCAGGTTCGGGCCACGGTCGCTGGTGACTTCTACCGGACGGCCGGCCAGCGCGCTGTCCAGCGGTTCGTCAGGCTTGATCAGCACGCGGATATCGGAGGACAGGTCTTCGCTTTTCAGGCTGGTGCTGCTGACGATCTTGCCGGTACGGAGGGTGTCTTCGCCGGCGACCTGGAAGTTGACCGGGGTGCCTGGGCGCACGTCGTTGAACTGGCGATAGGAGAAGCGCGCTTCGACGTTGGCTTCGGTGCCTCGTGGGACCAGTTGGAAGATCACGTCGCCCTTGCTGGCGTACTGGCCGTTGGCGACCATTTGCTGGGCCACGATGCAATCGCACGGGGAGGTCAGGGTGCCGGTCATTTGCTTGCCAAACAGCTCCTCGACCTTGGCCGGCTGCAACTGGTTGTCGTCCAGGTGACCCTTGAGCACGTCGAGCATGCTGGTGCTGAAGGTCGCCAGCGGGGCGCCTTTGGCGGCCACACCGTCGGTCTTGACCAGGCTCTGCACGGTGCCGTCGCGCGGCATGGTGATGGCCATGCCCGGTACGTTCACCAGGCCGGCTTGGGCGTGGCTGACGAAGTACATGCCGTACACCGACTTGAAGATGAAACCGAACGCCGCCAGGCCAACGACGAAGACCCCCAGGCTGAAGGTCACGGCGCGCAGGCGACCCAAGGCACTCATGCCGCCGTTTTCGTCTTTCTGCTTGCGGGCCTTGGTGAAGTTGTCGCGTTGCAGGGTCGCCAGCACGTCACCGACACCGACGATGTCGCCGGCCAGGTGCGAGGTGATGATGTGACGCAGTGTCGAGATGTCCCGCGGCTCCAGGTTCTGGAACTGGCAACCGGTGCGGCCGGTCTGGCGGTCGTAGGAACGGATCTGCAACTCCACGTCCATGGCCAGGCCAAGGTTGTCGATCACGAACTGCAGGCGAGCCTTGTAGGTCTCGCCAACCTTGAGCGGCAGTTGGCCGGCGTTGAAGCACAGCCCACCGGCGGACAGGTCCAGGACCTTGACTTCCATGGGCGTACGGTCGGGGCCGAAGAAGCGCAGCTTGGCCGGGATTTTGACCCGGGCATGTTGGCGCTGGGCTTCGGATTCATGCACTACGTTGACATTCACGGCGGTGTTCATAGGGGCGATTTCCTAGTTAATTCATTCAAGTCCGGTCAGACCATCGTCAGCAGCACGGCGACAAAAATGCTGCCGGCGGAGAAGGTCATGGTCCGAGACGACCAAGTGTTGAACCAACGTTGAAAGCTGGCGAGATCACGGGTCAGTGAGGTGGGCTGGCGAGTCCAGGACTGCTGGTCAAGGCGGAAGAACACGTAGATCTTCACCAACGCGCCGACGATCTGGTTGTAATAGAGAATCGCCGGGTAGGCGGGGCCGATCCGGTGACCGGAGCACGACAGCAGCAAGGTCAGGATCAACCGTGTGATGCCGATCCACAGCAGGTACACCAGGATGAACGCGGTGCCGTATTTGAAGCTGGCGATCAAGGCCACGGTCAAGCCCAGCAGCGAAGTCCACATCGACACGCGCTGGTCGAACAGCACCACCGAGGTGAACAGGCCCAGACGGCGCAGGCCCAGGCCCAGGGCCCGGGAGTTCTGCCGCAGGTTGTTGCCGTACCAGCGGAACATCAGCTTGCGGCTGGCCTTGATGAAGCTCTTCTCCGGCGGATGCTCGACGGTGTTGATCGCCGCGTCGGGCACGTAGAACGTGTCGTAGCCCAGGCGCATCAGGCTGAACCAGCTCGACTTGTCGTCACCGGTCAGGAACTTGAAGCGGCCCAGGCGCCAGTGTTGCAGCGAGTCGCTTTCCACGTCGGCGATGAAGTCCGGGTTGGTGACCACGGTGGCGCGGAACACCGACATGCGCCCGGTCATGGTCAGCACGCGCTTGGACAAGGCCATGGAGCACATGTTGATGTGCCGCTGGGCGAAGCGCAGTTTGTGCCACTCGCTCATGATGTAGCCGCCGCGCACTTCGCAGAACTCGTTGGTGGTCAGGCCGCCGACGTTGCCGAACAGCTGGAACCACGGCACGGTCTTGCGCACGACGCCTTCGGCGAGCACGGTGTCGCCATCGATCACGGCGACCACGGCGCGGTCGTCCGGCAGGTGGCGGGAGATGGCGCGGAAGCCGTAGGCCAGGCCGTCACGCTTGCCGGTGCCAGGGATACGCACGAAGTCCAGCTTGACTCGCTCAGGCGGGTTCATGCGGGTCCAGAGGCTCTTGACCAGCAATTCGTCGGACATTTCCACGATGGAGCAGACCACGGTGGTGGGCAGCCCGCAGTCGATGGCCTCGCGGATCACCGAGCCATACACCTGGGCAGTGGTCAGCGCATCGATCCGGAAGCTGGTGACCATCAGATACACGTGGGACGGATCCGCCGCCTTGCCCAGCTTGCGGACCTTGCGGCGCAGGTGTGGGTAGACGATGTACAGGAAGATCATGCCGCGCACGAAATGCGTCGCTCCCATGGAGTAACGCCAGATGCCCACGGCGCCGATCAGGAAGATGAAGTCCTTGGATTCGGAGTCGAACGTGGACGTGGGCAGCGCCATGGCGATGCCCATCAATAAACTCAAGTAAAACAGCCAACCGGCGGCCTGAAGCAGGCCGTGCTTTAGCCTGTGCATAATCTGCATCCGTCTCTATCTCGGGCGGGCCTTGTGGGCGGCCCGATGGGTTAAGGCAGGCGAAAGGCCGGCCGGGGCATGCCCCGGCCGGCAAACAGACTTACCAGCAGATGCCTTCGGTCCGGCCACTCGGATTGGTGGCCTTGGACATGAAGCCGACCAGGTCGATGACCTGCTTGCCTTCCGGTACGTTTTCGGTCAGCGCGCGGAACTTCTCGTCGCGGTTACCCAGGATGATGATGTCGGAGCCGTCGATCACCGAGTCGAAGTCGGCGTTGAGCAAGGACGAGACGTGAGGAATCTTCGACTCGATGTAATCCTTGTTCGCACCGTGGACGCGGGCGTATTCGACGTTGCTGTCGTAGATCTTCAGGTCGAAACCCTTGCCGATCAGCATTTCCGCCAGTTCCACCAGCGGGCTTTCGCGCAGGTCGTCGGTGCCGGCCTTGAAGCTCAGGCCCAGCAGGGCGACCTTGCGCTTGTCGTGGCTGGAAACGATGTCGAAGGCGTTTTGCACCTGGGACTCGTTGCTGCGCATCAGCGAGTTGAGCAGCGGCGCTTCCACGTCCAGGGCGCCGGCGCGGTAGGTCAGGGCGCGAACGTCCTTGGGCAGGCAGGAGCCGCCGAAGGCGAAGCCTGGGCGCATATAGTACTGGGACAGGTTCAGGGTCTTGTCCTGGCAGACCACGTCCATCACTTCACGACCATCGACGCCGACGGCCTTGGCGATGTTGCCGATCTCGTTGGCGAAGGTCACCTTGGTGGCGTGCCACACGTTGCAGGTGTACTTGATCATCTCGGCGACGGCGATGTCCTTGCGGATGATCGGCGCATCGAGCTCTTCGTACAGCGACTGCAGGACGTCGCCGGAGGCGGTGTCGAACTCACCGATAACGGTCATCGGCGGTTGGTCGTAGTCCTTGATCGCGGTGCTTTCACGCAGGAACTCAGGGTTGACCGCGACACCGAAATCGACGCCGGCTTTCTTGCCGGAGCAGTCTTCGAGAATCGGGATGACAACGTTTGCCACGGTGCCCGGCAATACGGTGCTGCGAACTACGATAGTGTGGCGGGTGGTCTTGTCACGCAGGACAAAACCGATCTCGCGGCACACCGCTTCGATGTAGTTCAGTTCCAGGTCGCCGTTCTTTTTGCTCGGTGTACCGACGCAGATCATCGACAGGTCAGTATCGCGAATCGCCTCGGCGAAGTTGGTCGTGCCGCGCAGTCGGCCAGTTTGAATGCCTTGCGCCAATAGCTCACCAAGACCCGGTTCAACGATCGGCGATTTACCGGCGTTGATCATGTCGATTTTGTCTTTGGCGACATCCACGCCAACTACATCATGGCCCCGTGCAGACAGGCAACCGGCACATACTGCACCGACGTAACCCAAACCAAATATGCTAATGCGCATCGCATTTACCTCTGTTTTCACGCCATTAAATGGCCGGAGTTAATAGTGTTCAGCGGTCATCGAGCACTCGGAAGTGTGGAATGCAGGCGCCACAGTGCCGTGTGCAGGCATACTAAGTTCCGAGTGTCTAAATAAGTGCACTCAAGTTGTGCGCAAAGCGGCCTAGTTGTTATGACCTGCCCTGTTATGCAGCCAGTCCCTGTAAATCAAGAACGCTCGTGCAAAAAGTCTCTCACCTCCGATTCCTGGCAAAAGCCCACAAAATCAGAAGCTTGTGTGCTCGGGTGAGCACGTTATAGGGGCGCAGCCTTGGCCTTGTAGGGGATAGTAATGGTGCGTTATCTCCTGTCCTTTATAAGATGGATCCAGATAGGCGACCGTTTCGCTAAATTGCCATGACAACTTGGTTACTTGGATCGACAGCCTGTGTAAGTCATCTCTTACACGCTCCGTGAGAATCGTTACGGGTGGTATGAGCCGTGCAATTTCACATAGTTCCGATCCGCTCATCGCGATTTTCGAAATTTTTCGAAATATTATCCAAGATGGCACTGCCCTCAATATGATGGCACTTGCCGTTTCATCCTTTATTAATGGGGAGTTAGGAGTGGTAGATGGTTTTGTGCCACTACCTATAAAAAATTTCGGTGCCACTACGCAAAAAACTGACGAGTGTCGAGTGAAAGAAAAGTTAGAGGGGGAGTGGGGCGATTAATTGACGTCATGAAACTGGCGAAACAGGCGGGGAACTAAGATGACAGATCGGGGCTTGATCGAAGCCCCCGATCAGGGGCGATATAAGGTTATGCCTTATTCGGGAGCATGATCGCGCAAGAACACTAGTTTGTCCTGGCTCGACTGTAGTGCATTGAAGCGATAACCCTGAACATCGAATTGGCGGAGTGCCGCAGGGTCGTTGATACGCTCTTCAATGACGAAACGACTCATCAGGCCCCGGGCCTTTTTGGCGTAGAAGCTGATGATCTTGTACTGGCCATTTTTCAAGTCGCGGAATTCGGTATCGATGACGCGCGCTTTCAGTGCGCTGCGCTTGACCGCCGAGAAGTATTCATTGGACGCCAGGTTCAACAGGACGTCATCGCCTTGTTCGGCCAGGGCTTCGTTCAGCCATTCGCTGATGCGCGTGCCCCAGAAGGCATACAGGTCCTTGCCGCGGGCATTGGCCAGCTTCGTGCCCATCTCCAGGCGATAGGGTTGCATCAGGTCCAGTGGGCGCAGCAGGCCATAGAGCCCCGAGAGCATGCGCAAGTGCTGCTGGGCATAGTCGAAGTCGGCTTCGCCAAAGCTTTGCGCATCGAGGCCGGTGTACACGTCACCCTTGAAGGCCAGCAGCGCCTGCTTGGCGTTGGCTGGGGTGAACGCTGGCGTCCAACTGCCGAATCGCGCGGCATTGAGGCCGCCGATCTTGTCAGAGACGTGCATCAGTTCACTGATCTGTGCCGGCGAGAGTGCGCGCAGTTGTTCGATCAGTTCCTGGGAGTGATCCAGGTACTGCGGCTGGGTAAAGCGCGCGGTGGCCGGCGGTGTTTCGTAATCGAGGGTCTTGGCGGGGGAAATCACCATCAGCATGCAATCGTCTCCTTGAAGGTTCGGCGATTCTAGGGGGTTGTCCGGGTGGACTCCAGCTATCGAGGCAATAGGTGATGGATGGGGCGAGCATTGATGGGCTTTTGTGGCGAGGGGGCTGTGGGAGCAAAGCTTGCTCGCGATGAACGATGACGCAGTCTCGCAGCTGGACCGTGTCGCCTGAATCACGGCAACCTCATTAATCAGATTGATTCCACTGTTGTTGGGGCTGCTGCGCAGCCCAGCGGGGATAAATCCCCTCGTCACAGATCGGCTATGATGCCGCGCGGGTTTCGTTATGGAGACATCCCTTTTGCGCATCGCCCTTGTGTTATCGGCCTGGCTGTTGAGCTTCGGCGCCCTCGCGGCGCCCAACGACGTCGCCACCCTGGACCGCACGACCTGGCCGGAACAACTCACCAGCCCGACGCTGTTCGACGTGGCCTCGCGGGCCGAGATCCTGATGTTCGCCCGGGGCTTGCTGGACGTCGATGCCATGGACGAAATCGCGCTCAAGCAGTACCTGGGGCTGCGCACGGTCAATATGGTCGCGATCGACGCTCTTCGCGCCCGGCTGTGGCAACGGTTGCTGAGCAACTACAACTTCGCCCAGCGCAGTTGCGATCAGGATGCGTCCTTCTGTTACCTGGTCGAGGACATGGCGACCCTGCGTGAAGAGGCCCGCAGGTTCCATCTCGATGACGACTCCTACTACATCAAATGGGCGGCACCGAGCCAGATCTTTCATACGCAATATCGTGATGAACTGCTACGTAAGGCCGCGCTTTTCCCGCAAACCAGCAGTGAAATCGCCCGTTTTGGCGAATACGAGCGCAACGGCGAGGAGATGAACGACCGGCTGTTCCTGTTGACCTTCGACAGCGCCGCCAACGTCGTGCCGGACAACACCCCGTGGCTGACCGACTACCTGCGCAAGGCGAACATGAACGGCACCTTCTTCGTGCTGGGCAAGGACATCCAGGCGCGGTTGGAAGAGCGCTCGGTCAACAGTCTCCAGATGTTGTATGCAGGGCAGTGCGTAGGTGTGCAGGGCTGGGAGTTCCGTTCCCACAGTCATTGGCAGGACTGGCAAGACTCGGTCCGGCGCAGTGTCGAGCTGGTCAAGGGCAAGCTGCCCGAAAATTATGTGCCGTTGTTCCGGCCGCCCCAAGGTCAGCGGCGTGGCGATGCCGAAGGGTTTTTCCGACAGCAGGGCCTGCAGGTGGCGCTGTGGGACATCGATCCCCAGGACAGCGGCAATCGGCTCAAGCCTGAGCAAAGCGCCCAGCGTGTGCTGACCCTGATGCTGCTGTGGCGCCACGGGGTGATCAATTTCAACGCCAAGCAGGATGGGGTGAAAACGGCGATGCCCTGGCTCATGGCGCAGACGGCGCAGAGCGGGATCGGGTGGGCGGACTGTCAGGAGGCGTTTCGCTGAAACCGGGAAAGGCCCGGAAACATTGGGGAAGGAGGAAAATCCGGGACAGATTCATGACAACCGGACTTCCGACTTTAACGGCGCGACGGCGGTACGCCAAGGGTTATTCGTCACTCTGAAAAATAAACTTCAAAAAAGCGTCAAAGTGCTTTTTCCTGTCATGGTTTTTGGAGTATCAAGAAGTCAGACCGCCGAAACCTGCAACACAGGTGGCGTCTTCCAAGACCCAGATTGTGTGCAGTTCACCTGAACCCTCGCGGGTGGATTCGGTGGCTACCTCGAGGCGCAGCACTGTCACGGTATTGCGTCGAATGGCCCCCACATAGGTGACCGAGTATGGATGACCACGGACGTAGCCTTTCCTCCAACCAGCCAATCCTCTATGTACTCGATACCAACGTATTGATCCACGATCCAAACGCGCTCCTGAACTTCGAAGAACACCACGTCGCCATCCCGATGACCGTGCTTGAGGAGCTGGACAAGCTCAAGAGCGGGCACCACAGTGTTGCGGCCGAATGCCGGCAGGCGATCCGCCTGATCGACAAGACCCTGGGGGATGCCTCCCCGGAAGACGTAGAGCTCGGCGTGCCGATCCAGCGCGGTAAAAGTGGTCCCAAGGGCTTGCTTTCGATCCTGATGAGCAAGCGCACCGAACCCAACCTGGTGCTGCCCGAACACCTGAACGACAACATCATCATCAACCAGTTGATCGACCTGCACGCGCGCAACAAGGACCAGTCCGTGGTGCTGGTGACCAAAGACATCAACATGCGCCTCAAGGCCCGCGCCTGCGGGATCGCGGCGGAGGACTACAGCACCGACCAACTGGTTGACGACGTTTCGCTGTTGCCCAACGGCTACCACACCATGACCGGCTCCTTCTGGGACCGTGTGAGCAAGGTCGAGACTCGCCAGGACCATGGCCGCACCTGGCACCAGGTGCAATTGATCGACAACCTGCCGGCCGTGCACATCAACGAGTTCATCATCGACGAACAAGGCTTCGTCGGCTGGATCAAGGAAATCCAGGTCGACAAACTGCTGATCCTCGACCTGCACCAGGAACCGCTGCTGCACCAGGAAGCCTGGGGCCTCAAGCCTCGCGACATCTACCAGAGCCTGGCCCTGTTCGCCTTGCTCGACCCGGATATCCACCTGGTCAACCTGTCCGGCGCCGCCGGTTCCGGCAAGACCATCCTGGCCCTGGCCGCCGCCATCGAGCAGACCATGGTCAGCAAGCGCTACCGGCGCATCATCGCCACCCGCAGCGTGCAGGGCCTGGACCAGGAGATCGGTTTCCTGCCCGGCACCGAGGCGGAGAAAATGGAGCCATGGCTGGGGGCGATCACCGACAACCTCGAAGCCTTGCACATGGATGACGAAAGCACCCATGGCAGCGTCGACTACATCCTCAGCAAAGTGCCGTTGCAGTTCAAATCCCTCAACTACATTCGCGGGCGCAGCTTCCAGCAGAGCCTGATCCTGATCGACGAATGCCAGAACCTGACCCCGCACCAGATGAAAACCATCATCACCCGTGCCGGCGCCGGTTCCAAAGTGGTGTGCCTGGGTAACCTGGCGCAGATCGATACCCCTTACCTGTCCGCGACCAGCTCCGGGCTGACCTACCTGACCGAACGCTTCAAGGACTTCCCCAACGGGGTCCACATCACCCTGCAGGGCGTACCGCGCTCGATCCTGGCCGAATACGCCGAATCCCACCTGTAACCCAACCGGGCGGCCTTCAAGCCGCCCGGTTTTTTATGGCGCTAACGAGAACCCTGTGGGAGCGAGCCTGCTCGCGATGGCGACGCATCAGCTAAACATCGCTGTCTGACACACCGTTATCGCGAGCAGGCTCGCTCCCACAGGGATCCACAGTGTCTGGCAAATTGCAGGTGCGACAATCAACCCTGCCGGAATCTGACCCACAGGTTTACAATCAAGGCTCCCGATCAGGAGTAACCCTGTGCTGACCCATCTCGATTCCCAAGGTCGCGCCAACATGGTCGATGTGACCGACAAGGCCGTGACGTTCCGTGAAGCCACGGCCGAGGCCTTTGTGCGCATGTTGCCCGACACGCTGCAGATGATCGTCAGCGGCGGTCACCCCAAGGGCGATGTGTTCGCCGTCGCGCGCATCGCCGGTATCCAGGCCGCGAAAAAAACCAGCGACCTGATTCCGCTCTGCCATCCGTTGCTGCTCACCAGCGTCAAGGTCGAGCTCACGGCCGAAGGAGAGGAGCGGGTGCGCATCGTCGCCCGCTGCAAGCTGTCGGGCCAGACCGGCGTGGAGATGGAAGCCCTCACCGCCGCCAGCGTTGCGGCGCTGACCATCTACGACATGTGCAAGGCCGTCGACCGTGGCATGACCATCGAAGGCGTACGGGTGCTGGAAAAGCTCGGCGGCAAGAGCGGCCACTTCCAGGCGGATGCATCATGAACATCACTGTGAAGTTCTTTGCTCGTTACCGTGAAGCGCTCGGCGTGGATTCGATCAGGGTAGAAGGCGAGTTCGCCACGGTCGACGATGTGCGCGCGCTGCTCGCCCAGCGCGACGGAGCCGAGGTGCTGACAGAGCAGAACCTGATGTGCGCACGCAACGAAGACCTGTGCCAGCTCGACGAGCCCCTGGCGGACGGTGACGAAGTGGCGTTCTTTCCTACCGTGACCGGAGGTTGAGCCGTGGCGATTCGTGTGCAGGCCGAACCGTTCGACCCGGGCGTCGAAGTCAACGCGATGCACGCCGCCAATGTCGGCGTGGGGGCGGTGGTGAGCTTCGTCGGTTACGTGCGCGACTTCAATGACGGCCTTGATGTGTCCGGGCTGTTTCTGGAGCACTATCCGGGCATGACTGAAAAGGCCTTGGGCAAGATCGCCACCGAGGCCGAGCAGCGCTGGCCGTTGCTCAAGCTGGAAGTGCTGCACCGCATCGGTGCCCTGGAACCGGGCGAGCCAATAGTCTTCGTCGCGGCCGCCAGTGCTCATCGCCAGGCGGCGTTCGACGCCTGCGCCTTTGTCATGGACTACCTCAAGACCCGTGCGCCGTTCTGGAAAAAGGAAAACACCGTCGACGGCCCGCGCTGGGTTGAAGGGCGGGACAGTGATCATGCGGCGGCGGATCGCTGGAAGCAGTAAGTCCCCCTGTAGTTTTTCGCAAGTCATGAGTCCGTCATCGCGAGCAAGCTCGCTACCACAGGGGATCCTTGATGCATAAAGATCCAGTGTGGGAGCGAGCTTGCTCGCGATGAGGCCATCAGCCACCCATCACATCCCCCCGCCCGCCGATTGACGATGTGTACATTAAAGTCCAGTATGGATTTATAAGTACAAGTAGCCGCGTCCACCTTTCTCTGCCAGACCAACAACAACCCGCGAGAGAACATCATGAGCAAATTCCCCCTCATCACCGGCCTGGCCTTGAGCCTGTTGGCCTCCAGCAGCCTGTTCGCCGCTGAGAAAACCTTGCGCATCGGCATCGAGGCAGCTTATCCGCCGTTCGCTTCCAAGACCTCGGAAGGGAAAATCGAGGGGTTCGACTACGACATCGGCAATGCCCTGTGCGCGCAGATGGAGGTCAAGTGCCAATGGATCGAGGGTGAGTTCGACGGGCTGATTCCGTCGCTCAAGGTGAAGAAGATCGACCTGGCGCTGTCGTCCATGACCATCACCGAAGAGCGCAAGAAGTCGGTGGATTTCACCCACAAGTACTACTTCACCTCCTCGCGCCTGGTCATGAAGGAAGGGGCGGTGGTCGATGATCAGTACGCCAGCCTCAAGGGCAAGACCGTGGGTGTGCAACGGGCCACCACCACCGACCGCTACGCCACTGAAGTGCTCGAACCCAAGGGTGTGACGGTCAAGCGCTACAGCAACAACGAAGAAATCTACATGGACCTGGCGTCCGGTCGCCTGGACGCGGTTTTCGCCGATACCATCCCGCTGGAAGACTTCCTGTCGATGCCCCGTGGCAAGGGTTACGCGTTTGTCGGTCCCGAACTCAAGGACCCGAAATACGTCGGTGAGGGCGCCGGTATCGCGGTGCGCAAGGGCAATACCCAACTGGTGGCGGACTTGAACAAGGCCATCGATGGGATTCGGGCCAATGGGAAGTACCAGGAGATCCAGGCCAAGTATTTCAAGTCGGATATCTATGGCGACTGACTGATCGTTATCGCGAGCAGGCTTGCTCCCACAGAGGATTGGTGTCGTACACGATATCTGTGTGCAATGAGATCAAATGTGGGAGCGAGCTTGCTCGCGATGAGGCCAGACCAGGCAACTCAAAACCTCAGCTCTTCAACTCCTTCAAATGCTTGTACACCGTCGCCCGTCCCATGTTCAGCACATTAGCCACATAGTTGGACGCGCTCTTGCCCTTGAAGGCGCCTTCGGCATGCAGCGCCAGCACCAGCTCGCGTTTGTGATCGCGGGTCAACAGGTTCAGGCTCAGCTGACGCTCGCGCATCCAGGCGTGGAGGAAGGTGTTGATCCGTTCCTGCCAGTCATCGCGAAACAGTGAATCCGGCTGGGGAATCAACTTGCCCGGCGACAGGAACAAATCCAACGCGGCCTTGGCATTCTCGAACAGCGAAATATTCAGGTTGATGCACAGCACCGCCAGCGGATGACCGTGGGCGTCGCGCAGGACGCTGCTGAGGCTGCGAATTTTCTGTCCGTCCCAGTTCAGTTTCTCGTACGGCCCGATGTTACGTTCGTTGACGTCCTCACTGAGCATGTCTTCCAGGGACGAGTCATCGCCAATTTCGCGCTTGGACAGGTTATTGGCGATGTAATCGACTTTCTGGCTGCGCAGGTCGTGCAGCACCACTTCGGCGTGGGGATAGAACAGCGTGGCGATGGCGTCGGCGATGGTGCGGAAGTTTTCCAGCGCCGGATCGGATGGCGAAGCGGTCATGACAGGGCTCCAGGCAGCGTCAGCGCCCCGTGGAACAGGGGCGCGGGAAGTGTGCCGCAATCGTGGCGATGCGTCACGCCGGTTGGCTCACCCCAAGCGCTTGGGGGAGAGCATGGCGCTGCTCAGGCCGAAACGGGCCAGGGCTTCGGGCAGCGGTTCGCCACGCACCAGCGCCGCGCTGGCCTGGCCCATGGCCGGTGACGTCTGGATGCCGTAGCCGCCCTGGGCCGCGACCCAGAACAGTCCGGGCACCTGTGGATCGAAACCGGACACCAGGTCACCGTCGTGGACGAAACTGCGCAATCCGGCCCAGGTGCGGGTCGGGCGGCGGATGGTCAGGGTGGTGGCTTCTTCGATCTGGTAGATGCCCATGGCGATGTCCAGCTCTTCCGGCTGAACGTCGTGAGGCTCCACCGGGTCGGCGTTCGCCGGCGAGCCGAGGAACATGCCGGCGTCGGGCTTCATGTAGAAGGATTCGTCCAGGCTCACCAGCATCGGCCAGTCATGGATATCCACGCCTTCGGGGCCGGCGAAGATGAAGGCCGCACGCCGCTTGGGTTGCAGCCCCAGCTTTCGGGCACCAGCCAGGTCGGCCACCTGATCGGCCCAGGCACCGGCAGCGTTGATCACGATGGGGGCGGTGAAGCGTTGGCTGGCTGTCTTCACCTGCCAAAGTCCCTGGTCGTCGCGGCTCAGGCCCAGCACTTCGCTGTCGGTGTGCACTGCACCGCCATTGCGGCGAATACCGCGCAAGTAGCCCTGGTGCAGGGCGTCGGTGTCGATGTCGCAGGCCGTCGGGTCATGGATCGCCCCGTGGACCTTGTCCCGCCGCAGGATCGGCAGCCGCACACAGGCTTCATCGGCGCTGAGCAGTTGCATCTGTGGCACCGTGGCCTTGGCGCTCAGGTACTGGTTGTTCAGCTCGGCCGGGTCGCCGGTGAAATCCACGGTCATTTCGCCCCGAGGACTTAGCAACGGGTGCTCGCAGAAACTGGCCGGCGGGGCATCGAAAAAGTCCCGGCTGGCCTGGGTCAGCGCCCGCACCTGCGGGGTGCCGTAGGCGGCGGAGTACAGCGCCGCCGAACGTCCGGTGGAGTGATAGGCCGGATGGGACTCGCGTTCGAGCACAATCACCCGGCCATGGGGCGCCAGCCAGTAACCGGTGGAAGCACCGGCAATGCCGCCGCCGATGATGATGAAGTCTGCTGAGGTCATGAAGCTCTCCTGTAGAGCACATTGCCGGGTGTTAGTGCAGCCCTGTGGGAGCGAGCCTGCTCGCGATAGCGGAGTGTCAGCCACATATATTTATCCGATAAACCGCTATCGCGAGCAGGCTCGCTCCCACAAGGGAAACTGGGGTGTGTCAGGTGCGAAGTCGGTACAGCGCATTCGCCAGCGCAACATCCTCCAGCCCCAGGCCGATGGAGCGGAAGAACACGTGGCGTTGGTAATCGGGACGCGCCACGTGTTCGCTGAGCAATTCAGGCAAGTCGCCGACGATGCGCGACGCCTCCCAGCCGTGCTGTTCGCCGGCGATCAGCATTTCACCGGCCGAGCCCGGGGTGGTCTGACGATAGTCGCAGAACACGTCCATGTCGTTGAGGCGCTGGGGCGGTATTTCGTGGGCGCGTGGGGCGTTGGTGCTGATGGAAGTGATCAGCGCCGGTTTGTCCAAGGTCTGCGGGTCGAGCACGGCTTTGGCGGACGAAGTGCAGAGCATCACCACATCGGCGTCGTGCAGCGCCGCTTCGAGGGTGTCGGCGATGTGCAGGCGCGGGTCCAGGCCGGTGAGCGAGGCACGTTCCTGTGCCGACTTGGTTTTCAGGCCTGGCGAGTAGAGGCGGATGCCTTGCCAGTCCCGCAGGTTCTTGACGTAGTGCACGTGCGCCTGGGCCACCGCGCCGCTGCCGATGACCGCCAGGCGCCTGGCGTTGTGCGGGGCGAGGGCATCGACGGCGACGGCGGTGGTGGCGGCGGTACGGGCGGTGGTCAGCTCGGCGGCGTCGCAGAGCAGCAGCGGATGGCCGGTCTGCATCGACATCAGCAAGGTCCAGGCGGTCACCAATGGGCCTTGCTCGCGCACGATATAGGGCGAAGTCTTGACCCCATAGACCTGGTCTTGCGCCAACACGCCCAGGTAGTTGATGAAGTCCCCGGCGCCTTGGGGAAACACCACCCATTGTTGGGGCGGTTGCACCGCTTGCCCGGCCGCCAGATCACGAAACAGCTGGCGCAGGATGTGCGGCACGTCGATTTGCCCGAGCAGTTCACTGACTTGGGCTTGGGTCATCACATAGGGCGTGCTGGGCATGGAGGCTCCGGGTACTTTGTAAACTAATTTGTCCATTATGGACTTTTAGTTTAGTCGAGCAATATCCCGAGGCAAAAAAAAGCGCAGCCTGTCCTGGCTGCGCTTTTTGCTCTGTGGAGACGGTTAAGGGCGCTTGCGCTCGACCGGTCGCAACAGGTGGGTCGGTGGCATTTCACAACTGATCTTGCGCCCCAGCAACGCCTCGATCGACGGCAACTGGTAGGAGTCGTCTTCACCGGCGAAGCTGATCGACACCCCGGCGGCCCCGGCACGCCCGGTACGACCGATACGGTGCACGTAGTCGTCCGGGACTTCCGGCAGGGTGAAGTTGATCACGTGGCTGATACCGTCGATGTGGATACCGCGACCGGCCACGTCGGTGGCAACCAGCACGCGGATCTTGCCCTCGCGGAAACCTTCGAGGGTCTTGATGCGCTTGTGCTGGGGCACGTCGCCCGAGAGCTGGGCCGCGTTGACGCCATCGCGCACCAGGCGTTCTTCGATGCGCCGCACTTCGTCCTTGCGGTTGGCGAACACCATCACGCGCTCCCAACCGTTGTCGTTGACCAGGTTGTAGAGCAGCTTGTACTTGTCGGCACCGGCGACTGCGTAGATATGTTGTTCGACGTTTTCGCTGGCGACGTTCTCGGCTTCGATCTCGACGATGG
Organism: Pseudomonas sp. NFACC13-1; assembly: GCF_900104425.1. NCBI lineage: Bacteria > Pseudomonadati > Pseudomonadota > Gammaproteobacteria > Pseudomonadales > Pseudomonadaceae > Pseudomonas > Pseudomonas sp. NFACC13-1. The sequence continues at coordinate 254,443 of NZ_FMXV01000001.1, forward strand.
CCGGGTCGGTGGTCCACTGCTTCGCCAGGTTCATCACGTCCTCGGTGAAGGTGGCGGAGAACAACAGGGTCTGGCGTTCGCTTTTGGGGGGCGTCTGGCGAATGATCTGGCGCACTTGCGGGATGAAGCCCATGTCGAGCATGCGGTCGGCTTCGTCCAGTACCATCACTTCGACCATGTCCAGGTGCACGTCGCCGCGCTGGTTGAAGTCCAGCAGACGGCCCGGCGTGGCGACCAGGATGTCGCAATGACGGGCTTCGAGGTGCTTGAGCTGCTTGTCGAAATCCATGCCGCCCACGAACGTCATGACGTTCAGGCCGGTGTACTTGGTCAGGTCGGCGGCGTCCTTGGCGATCTGCACCACCAGCTCCCGGGTCGGCGCGATGATCAGCGCCCGTGGTTCGCCCATGTAGCGCTCCTTGGGCGGCGGGGTCTGGAGCAACTGGGTGATGATGGAAATCAGGAACGCGGCGGTCTTGCCGGTGCCGGTCTGGGCGCGACCGATGGCGTCCTTGCCGGCGAGGGTGAAACCCAGCACCTGCGCCTGGATCGGCGTGCAATACGGGAAACCCAGGTCCTGGATGGCATGCATCAGTTCCGGGGCGAGCTTGAAGTCGTGAAAGCGCGTCTTGCCTTCCTGGGGTTCTACGACGAAGTCCTCGAGTTTCCAGGCGACGACCGGCGGTTTCGGTGCGCGTTCGCGGCGCGGCCGGGGGGCTTCGTTGCGTGGTGTCTCGGGCTCGGGGGGCGTAACAGGCTGGGCGACGGGTTCTTTTTTCGCCTGTGCGACGGGGGCCGTCCGGCGCGGTTGTTGCGCATCGGTACGGCTCGGGCCGTGGGTCGGCGCAGTGGAGCCAGGCGCGAGTTGCTCGGCCTCGCTTTTACCGAACATCTTCTTGAGTGCTTTGAGCACGGTCATCTCATCGATTGGTTAAGGAATGTACGCCGGCCAGTGTAATGCAAGAAACGGGCGCGGCGTAGTGGGATCGTCAAAGGACCGGCGTGGCGTTTGGCCTCTTAGCGCAACCGTTCGGCCAGCCAGGTGCCGATGTCATGAATCTCCTCGGGTAACACTTCGTGGCCCATTGGGTATTCCTGCCATGTCACGGTGACACCATGCTGCTTCAAATACTCTTTTGCGGTCCGGCCCATCGGGTTGAGTACCACTTCGTCGTATTGGCCGTGCAGGGCCAGGACCGGAATGCGTTGCTGGCTGGCCGACAATTGCAGTTCATCGCTGAACGTCGGTGCATAAGTAGACAGCGCGATCACGCCGCCCAGTGGCCCCTGCCATTTCACGAAGGCGGTGTGATAGACCACCGCGCCTCCTTGGGAAAAACCGGCGAGGAAAATCCGCGAGGCGTCTATTCCGCTGGCTCGCTGGGTTTCGACCAGGTCCATGACCCGTTGCGCCGAGGCTTCGAGTTGTTGTTCGTCAATGGCCCGCGCCGGGCTCAAGGCGCGGATGTCGTACCAACTGGGCATCTCATAGCCGCCGTTGATCGTGACTGGCTGGGTTGGCGCCTGGGGTAGAACGAAACGTGTGGTGAGCAGTTTTTGCTGCAGCATTTCGGCCACCGGCAGGAAATCATAACGATCGGCGCCCAGGCCGTGGAGCCAGATAACGCACGCGTCAACAGTGCCGCTGGGCTCGAGAATCAAGGGGTCGGTCATGGTTGTGCTCCAAATCTGTGCGGGTGCGCCCAATCAGTGCGTGATTACAGTGCGCTCCCGGTGCCTCAGTTAATTAGATGTCGCAAAGTTGAAAGTTTTTGTCTTGACGTGTTCTACATGGCCTAAGCGCAGCGGTCTGGTACGGGCTTTGCTATGGGGTTGCTGAGTGATGATTCTTACGCTGCGCGGTAACACTATCAGTTAGACGCGCCGCATGGGATATCAGAAATCCGGTGATGAATGTTCGCCAGTAGCCGCTACGGGCTTCGCGAACGTGAAGGGCTACAGCCCGTTCGGCCGATTGGTGAGAGATGGGCATGACCACTGTTTACGGACATCCTCATTATTAGACTCATAGCGAAGGTCCAGACGTCGGTTGACCCTAAAAAAAGCCAACAAGGGTCGGCAATGCCTCAAAAGGGTGCGACAGGACTCGAGCTCCGACACAACAAGAGCAAAACTGGAGGTTTGAATGAAGTTACTGAAATCCACCCTGGCAGTCGTGACTGCGGCAGCAGTACTCGGTGTCAGCGGGTTCGCTCAGGCGGGTGCAACCCTGGATGCCGTGCAGAAGAAAGGTTTTGTGCAATGTGGTGTGAGTGATGGTTTGCCGGGTTTCTCGGTGCCTGATTCGACCGGCAAGATCGTCGGTATCGACGCTGACTTCTGCCGTGCCGTTGCCGCTGCGGTATTCGGCGATGCGACCAAGGTCAAGTTCAGCCAGTTGAACGCCAAGGAGCGCTTCACCGCGCTGCAGTCCGGCGAAATCGACATGCTCTCGCGCAACTCCACCATGACCAGCTCCCGTGACGCGGGCATGGGCCTGAAATTCCCAGGTTTCATCACCTACTACGATGGGATCGGCTTCCTGGCCAACAACAAGCTGGGCGTCAAGAGCGCCAAGGAACTGGACGGTGCAACCATCTGCATCCAGGCCGGTACCACCACCGAGCTGAACGTTTCCGACTACTTCCGCGCCAACGGCCTGAAGTACACCCCGATCACCTTCGACACCTCCGATGAAAGCGCCAAGTCGCTGGAATCCGGTCGTTGCGACGTGCTGACCTCCGACAAGTCCCAACTGTTCGCCCAGCGCAGCAAGCTGGCTTCGCCGAAGGACTATGTGGTTCTGCCGGAAACCATTTCCAAGGAGCCCCTGGGCCCGGTCGTGCGTAACGGTGACGACGAGTGGCTGGCCATCGTCCGCTGGACTGGCTACGCACTGCTCAATGCTGAAGAAGCTGGCGTGACCTCGAAAAACGTCGAGGCTGAAGCCAAATCCACCAAGAACCCGGACGTGGCTCGTATGCTCGGCGCTGACGGTGAATACGGCAAGGATCTGAAACTGCCGAAAGACTGGGTCGTGCAGATCGTCAAGCAAGTCGGCAACTACGGTGAAATGTTCGAGCGCAACCTCGGCAAGAGCACTCCGCTGGAAATCGACCGCGGCCTGAACGCTCTGTGGAACGCTGGCGGCATCCAATACGCACCACCAGTGCGCTGATGGTTCTGTCACCCGGTGGGCCAACCACCGGGTGATGTTCTGTTCCATTCCTTGCGGGGCACTTCATGCAAAATTCAATCGGCGCACCTAAGCAGAGGCTCAGCCTCAGCGATCCACGAGTGCGTGCGTGGGTATTTCAGATCGTCACCATCGTGGCGGTCATTTCGCTGGGCTGGTTTCTGTTCGACAACACGCAGACCAACCTCGCGCACCGGGGCATCACTTCCGGTTTCGGCTTCCTGGAACGCAGTGCCGGCTTCGGCATTGCCCAACACCTGATCGACTACACCGAAGCGGACAGCTATGCCCGCGTCTTTGTCATCGGTTTGCTCAACACGCTGCTGGTGACGTTCATCGGCGTGATCCTGGCGACCATCCTCGGCTTCATCGTCGGCGTGGCGCGGTTGTCGCAGAACTGGATCATCGCCAAGCTGGCAACCGTTTATGTGGAGGTTTTCCGTAACATCCCGCCACTGCTGCAAATCCTGTTCTGGTACTTTGCCGTGTTCCTGAGCATGCCGGGACCGCGAGCCGCCCATAACTTCGGCGACACCTTCTTTGTCAGCAGCCGCGGCCTGAACATGCCTGCCGCGCTGGTGGCCGAAGGGTTCTGGCCGTTCGTGATCAGCATCGTGCTGGCGATTGTCGCTATCGTGCTGATGGCCCGCTGGGCCAACAAGCGTTTCGAAGCGACCGGTGAACCGTTCCATAAATTCTGGGCCGGCCTGGCGCTGTTCCTGGTGATCCCGGCCGTGAGCGCGCTGCTCTTTGGTGCGCCGGTGCACTGGGAAATGCCGGAGCTCAAGGGTTTCAACTTCGTCGGTGGTTGGGTTCTGATTCCTGAACTGTTGGCCTTGACCCTCGCCTTGACCGTGTACACCGCGGCGTTCATCGCCGAAATCGTGCGTTCGGGCATCAAGTCGGTGAGCCACGGCCAGACCGAAGCGGCCCGCTCCCTGGGGCTGCGCAACGGTCCGACCCTACGCAAGGTGATCATCCCGCAAGCCCTGCGCGTGATCATTCCACCGTTGACCAGCCAATACCTGAACCTGGCGAAAAACTCCTCCCTGGCTGCCGGTATCGGCTACCCGGAAATGGTGTCGTTGTTTGCCGGCACGGTGTTGAACCAGACCGGCCAGGCCATCGAGGTGATCGCGATCACCATGAGTGTGTACCTGGCGATCAGTATCAGCATTTCCTTGCTGATGAACTGGTACAACAAGCGCATTGCGCTGATCGAGCGGTGAGGAAACGCGCATGACGACTCATACTTTCAAACCTGACATGCCCCCGCCGAGCAGTAGCATCGGCGTGGTGGCGTGGATGCGCGCCAACATGTTCTCCAGCTGGCTCAACACGCTGCTGACGTTGTTCGCGTTCTACTTGATCTACCTGATCGTACCGCCGCTGCTGCAATGGGCGATCCTCGATGCCAACTGGGTCGGTACCACTCGTGCCGACTGCACGAAGGAGGGCGCCTGCTGGGTGTTCATCCAGCAGCGCTTCGGCCAGTTCATGTACGGCTACTACCCGGTGGACCTGCGCTGGCGCGTAGACCTGACCGTGTGGGCGGCAGTGCTCGGCGTGGCACCGCTGTTCATCTCGCGCTTCCCGCGCAAGGCGATCTACGGCCTGAGCTTCCTGGTGCTGTACCCGATCATTGCCTGGTGCCTGCTGCACGGTGGCGTTTTCGGTCTGGATGCCGTGGCGACCAGCCAGTGGGGCGGCCTGATGCTGACGTTGGTGATCGCCACCGTCGGTATCGTCGGCGCACTGCCGCTGGGTATCGTCCTGGCCCTGGGCCGGCGTTCGAACATGCCGGCGATCCGGGTGGTCTGCGTGACCTTCATCGAGTTCTGGCGCGGTGTGCCGTTGATCACGGTGCTGTTCATGTCGTCGGTGATGCTGCCGCTGTTCCTGCCCGAAGGCATGAACTTCGACAAGCTGCTGCGAGCACTGATCGGGGTGATCCTGTTCCAGTCGGCCTATGTGGCCGAAGTGGTGCGCGGCGGCCTGCAAGCCATTCCCAAGGGCCAGTACGAAGCGGCCGCGGCGATGGGCCTGGGGTACTGGCGCAGCATGGGCCTGGTGATTCTGCCGCAAGCCTTGAAGCTGGTGATCCCGGGTATCGTCAACACCTTCATTGCGTTGTTCAAGGACACGAGCCTGGTAATCATCATCGGCCTGTTCGACCTGCTCAACAGCGTGAAACAAGCTGCCGCCGACCCGAAATGGCTGGGCATGGCCACTGAAGGCTATGTGTTCGCCGCCCTGGTGTTCTGGATTTTCTGTTTTGGTATGTCCCGCTATTCCATGCATTTGGAACGCAAGCTGGACACTGGCCACAAGCGTTAGGAGCGTAGTTTATGAGTGAAGCGATCAAACAGCCTGTGAGCCCTGAAGGCATTATTCAGATGCAGGGCGTCAACAAGTGGTACGGCCAGTTCCACGTGTTGAAAGACATCAACCTGAACGTCAAGCAGGGCGAGCGTATCGTGCTGTGCGGCCCGTCGGGCTCCGGCAAGTCCACCACCATCCGCTGCCTCAACCGCCTGGAAGAGCACCAGCAGGGTCGCATCGTGGTCGACGGCGTGGAACTGACCAACGACCTCAAGCAGATCGAAGCGATCCGCCGTGAAGTCGGCATGGTGTTCCAGCACTTCAACCTGTTCCCGCACCTGACCATCCTGCAGAACTGCACCCTGGCGCCGATGTGGGTACGCAAGATGCCCAAGCGCAAGGCCGAGGAAATCGCCATGCATTACCTGGAGCGCGTGCGCATTCCAGAACAGGCGAACAAGTATCCGGGCCAGCTCTCCGGCGGTCAGCAACAGCGTGTGGCCATCGCCCGTGCCCTGTGCATGAAACCGAAAATCATGCTGTTCGACGAGCCGACCTCGGCCCTCGACCCGGAAATGGTGAAAGAGGTGCTGGACACCATGATCGGCCTGGCCGAAGACGGCATGACCATGCTCTGCGTGACCCACGAAATGGGCTTCGCCCGCACCGTGGCCAACCGCGTGATCTTCATGGACAAGGGTGAAATCGTCGAACAGGCCGCGCCGAACGACTTCTTCGACAACCCGCAGAACGACCGCACCAAGCTGTTCCTGAGCCAGATTCTGCATTGATCCGGTCTTAGGCAGTGAAATAAACCCGGACGTGTTCCGGGTTTGTTTTTAATGGGCCGCTCAGCAAGCCGTGAGGGTCTCGTGTTCCTTGTGCACCGTCGTTTTGAATTGCCGCAAGTCTGCGTCTTCAGCGAAGGCATGGACATCGGCAAGCAAGTGCGGATAGCGATCAAGCAGGCGCATCAGCAAGACCAACGCCTTGGGTGGCACTACCTCGCCGCGCTCATAGCGGGAAAACGCATTGTGTCCACCGCCCGATAGCAGCAGTACCGCTTCCTTTTGCGATAGATGCAGTTTGCGCCGGACACGTTTGATCTCTTCGCCGATCATTCGCCTGGCCGCGTTGACCAGTTCATCACCTGCGTGGTCGTAGCGATCCGAGCAGCTTGAATCGAGCTCGACTTCGCCGCACATCTGACATTCCCAGCCAGACAAGTCATCGACCCGGCGTTCCAATCCCTTGACGCTCATGGTTTCGCCGCGACCTTCGAAATGCAACATGCCTTCCGGGGCACCACAGCTGAAGCATTGCTGGTGTTTCATGAGTTTTTCTCCTTGAAGGAAACGACCGGTGGGCCTCCGCTGGGGCGGTACGTCACCTTCAGGTAAACCTGCAGACCGTGTGAATTGGCGGGGTAGACGTCATGCCAGACTCGATGATCGTCATGGGGGGGCATCGATTTGTAGAACTGTTTTCGCTCAAGCCCATGGATGACCTGCTGCATGTCCGAGACGTTTAAACCGAGCGTCCGGGCAGTGTTCTTCGCAGTGCTGGTGAAAGCTTTCCCTTTAAGCCGCCTGACATCTGCCTGTATCGCCGCCAAGGCGTAGTGAGGTGTGTTCTTTTCCATGGAACGGTGTGCCTTGTTCTTAAAATTACCCTTAAAGGGTAATTTTGACTAATCGAAAATCTCGTTTCTTTACCTCCTGTTGACCCTAGGCGGTTGCCGTCCCACATGAAGCTGACTAACATGTCAGAAAATTCATCCTATGATTGGATGAAAGGGTGAGCTCCATGTCAGACATTTCTCCATTAATTAAGCGGTCCTTGGTCGATCAAGCCCTGGACCAACTGCGCCAGCGCATCAGTGATGGCGTGTGGGTCGTGGGCCAGCGTTTGCCCACCGAGCCCGAGTTGGTGGCCGAGCTGGGTATCAGCCGCAATACCGTGCGCGAAGCCATGCGCGTGCTGGCGTTTTCCGGGTTGATTGAGATCCGCCAGGGCGACGGCAGTTATGTACGGGCGACGGTGGACCCGCTCGATACCCTCAAGGTGCTGTCGCGCTGTTCGCTGGACCAGGCCCGGGAAACCCGGCATATCCTCGAAGTCGAGGCCATCGGCCTGGCCGCGCTGCGGCGTACCGAAGAAGACTTGCAGGCCTTGCGCAAGGCGCTCCAGGCCAGTGGCGAGCATTACCACGGCGACCTGGAGCACTACATCGCCTGCGACCTGGTGTTCCACCGCCTGCTGGTGGATGCCGCGCACAATCCAACGCTCAGCGAGCTTTATCGTTACTTTTCCAGCGTGATCGGCGCGCAGTTGCGCCAGAGCCTCAATATCGTCCCCCGCCATCAGCATGTGTTCGACCTGCATGTCGACATTCTCGAAGCGGTCGAACGCCAAGACCCGGAGCAGGCCAAGGCCCTGTGTCGGCAGTTGATCAATGAACCCTGAACCCGAGCTTTCCATGTCCCGCGATCTGCTTGACCCAGCCACCTCGACGGCGTGCAAACGCGCCGCCGAACTCGAAGAACTGTTGATCGACGCCGAAGCCGACGACGCCCAGGTCCAGCAGAGCCAGGCGTTGGTGCGCCGGCCTTGGCTCTTGCTGCTCGGGCTGATCCTGGTGGCGCTGAACCTGCGTCCGGCGTTGTCGAGCATGGCGCCGCTGCTCAGCGACGTGTCAAGAAGCCTTGGCCTGTCGGCTGCCCAGGCCGGTTTGCTGACCACGTTGCCAGTGCTTTGCCTGGGCCTGTTCGCCCCGCTGGCGCCAGTGCTGGCGCGGCGCTTCGGGGCCGAGCGCGTGGTGCTGGGGATCTTGCTGACACTGGCGGGTGGGATTGTCCTGCGCAGTGCGTTCGGTCAGGTTGGGCTGTTCGCCGGCAGTATCCTGGCCGGTGCGAGCATCGGCGTGATCGGCGTGCTGCTGCCGGGCATCGTCAAGCGCGACTTCGCCAGACAGGCCGGCGCCATGACGGGTGTGTACACCATGGCGCTATGCCTGGGCGCGGCGATGGCGGCCGGGGCGACAGTGCCGTTGAGCGAGCACCTTGGCCATAGCTGGGCCTCGGGCCTGGGGTTCTGGGTGGTCCCGGCGCTGCTGGCTGCGGTGTTCTGGTTGCCGCAAGTGGGCGAGAAACCCGGTGCCCATCAGGTGGCGTACCGGGTACGCGGCTTGCTGCGTGATCCCCTGGCCTGGCAAGTGACCTTGTACATGGGGCTGCAATCGTCACTGGCCTATATCGTCTTTGGCTGGCTGCCCTCGATCCTGATTGGACGTGGCCTGACCCCGACCGAGGCCGGGCTCGTGCTGTCCGGCTCGGTCATCGTGCAATTGATCAGCTCCCTCGCGGCGCCCTGGCTGGCAACGCGCGGCAAGGACCAGCGCCTGGCCATCGTGATCGTCATGGTCATGACCCTGAGCGGGCTGTTCGGTTGCCTCTACGCCCCCATCGATGGTTTGTGGGGCTGGGCGATATTGCTGGGCTTGGGGCAGGGCGCGACGTTCAGCCTGGCGCTCACGCTGATCGTGTTGCGTTCGCGGGATGCCCATGTGGCCGCCAACCTGTCCAGCATGGCCCAGGGCTTCGGTTATACGCTGGCATCGCTGGGGCCTTTCGCGGTGGGGGTGGTCCACGACTTGACCGGGGGCTGGAATGCCCTCGGCTGGATCTTCGGCCTGATTGGCCTGGGGGCGATCATCGCGGGCATCGGCGCAGGCCGGGCGCTGTACGTCGGGGTCGAGAGCGAAAGAGTCACCGACCTTCGTTGATATCATTTTCATGGCGAATGACGATAGTTTTCCCCGCGTTGGCAGATTATCGTGCAGGCCTACTGAAACGTTTTTCGGAGCCGGTCCATGAGTGATGCCCACAACGCCTTGATCACCCGTTTTTATCAGGCCTTCCAGCGCCTGGACGCCGACGCCATGAGCGCTTGCTACACCGACGACGTGTTGTTCAGCGATCCGGCGTTTGGCGAGCTGCGCGGACGCGATGCCGGTGACATGTGGCGCATGTTGACGACCCGGGCCAAGGACTTTTCCCTGACCTTCGATAACGTGCGCAGCGACGAGCGTACCGGCGGTGCCCACTGGGTGGCGACGTACCTGTTCAGCCAGACCGGCAACATCGTGATCAACGACATTCAGGCGCGCTTCGTGTTTCGCGATGGCAAGATCTGCGAGCACCATGACAGCTTCGATCTATGGCGCTGGTCCCGCCAGGCGCTGGGCGCCAAGGGCCTGCTGCTGGGGTGGACGCCGCTGGTGCGCAACGCTGTCAGGGCCCAGGCGCTGAAGGGGTTGCGGGCGTTCCAGGCCAGTCGCTGATAAGATCGCGGCTTGTCTTTGCCCACCTGTTGAACATCTTGTGACGACCGCCGACCTCTCTCCCGATCTGCCTGCGCAAGGTCCCTCCGAAGCGGACAAACCCTGGTTCGTCTACTTGGTACGGGCCGCCAATGGCTCGCTGTACTGCGGCATCAGTGATGACCCGGTGCGGCGCTTCGCCAAGCATCAAAGCGGCAAGGGCGCGCGCTTCTTCCTGTCCAGCCCGGCAGTGGCCCTGGTGTATACCGAGGCCTGTCGCGACAAGGGCGAGGCCCTGCGCCAGGAGCGACTGATCAAAAAGCTCAAGAAAAGCGCCAAGGAATGCCTGGTGGCCAGTGCGCTGTCGCTTCATCAGCCTGGCTGATAGGCCTTTATCAGGCTGGTAGGCTGGCCCGGTCAGTCGCGCTAAGCTGCAAGACTTCATTCCTGCAGTGGCGAGTCTCATGTCAGAGCTGATTCTTCATCATTACCCTACGTCTCCTTTCGCGGAAAAGGCCCGGCTGTTGCTGGGCTTCAAGGGCCTGTCATGGCGTTCGGCTAGCATTCCGCCAATGATGCCCAAGCCTGACCTGACGGCGCTGACGGGCGGCTATCGCAAGACGCCGGTATTGCAGATTGGCGCGGACATCTATTGCGATACGTCCCTGATCGCCCGTCGGCTGGAGCAGGAAAAAGCCTCGCCGGCCCTGTTCCCCGAAGGCCGGGAAATGCTGGCTGCGTCCTTTGCCGCCTGGGCCGACTCGGTGGTGTTCCAGCATGCGGTGAGCCTGGTGTTCCAGCCTGAATCGGTGGCGGTGCGTTTCGCCAAGCTATCGCCTGAAGCCATCAAGGCGTTCATCAGCGACCGCGCCGGGCTGTTCAGTGGCGGCACGACCACGCGCTTGCCTGCCGAGCAGGCCAAGCACCAGTGGCCAACGATCATGGCGCGCCTGGAGCAGCAGTTGCAGCGCGAAGAGGGCGATTTTCTGTTGGGGGAACCGTCGATTGCCGACTTCGCCATGGCCCATCCGCTGTGGTTCCTCAAGGGCACCCCCGTGACCTCGCCGCTGGTGGACGCGTATCCGGCCGTTTCGGCATGGTTGGCACGGGTGCTGGGTTTCGGCCATGGCGCGTCGAGCCAGATAAGTGCCGAAGAAGCCCTGGACGTTGCCCGCAACGCGACACCGGCAGCGCTGCCGGATGAGTCGTTCGAAGAGCCGAACGGGTTCACCGCAGGGCAGCAGGTGACCATCGCCGCGACGGACTATGGTGTTGATCCGGTGGTCGGGGAGTTATTGTTTGCTGGCAGCGAAGAATTGATTCTGCGTCGCGAAGATGAGCGTGGCGGGGTAGTGCATGTGCACTTTCCGCGGTTCGGGTTTCGGATCGAGGCTCGCTGAGCAACGAATGACCTGTGGGAGCGAGCTTGCTCGCGATGGCGGCGATACATCCAGCATTGATGCAAGCCGATCCATCGCCATCGCGAGCAAGCTCGCTCCCACAGGGGATTGGCGATGATGGCTAGATGGCAGACAACGCCTTGAGAATATTCTCCGGCTCGTACCCACGAATCAACGTGCCATTTACGTCGAGGATCGGAATTCCCCGGCCACCCAACGCCTCGTAGGCCTTGCGCGCCTCGGGGTCCTTCTCGATATCGAACTCGCGAAACGGCACGCCTTTCTCATCCAGGAACCGTCGGGTGGCTTTGCAGTAGCCGCACCAGTCGGTGGCATACAACACCACGCGGGCATTGTTGCGAATCTGTTCTGAAACCCTCTGCGACGGGTTGAACACCCGCTCGATCTTGCCCCAGTTCTGGTAAGCCACCACCACCAGCAAGACCAGCAGAACTTTCTTCAGTACGCCACCGAGCATCAATTGCGCCGCTTGAGCTGATCCGTCAGCGACGTCGGCAACCCCTTGATGATCAACGTTCCGGCTTCCTCGTCATACTCGATCTTGGAGCCCAGCAAATGCGCTTCGAAGCTGATGGACAAGCCTTCGGCCCGGCCGGTGAAGCGGCGGAACTGGTTGAGGGTGCGTTTATCCGCCGGGATTTCCGGCGACAACCCGTAGTCCTTGTTGCGGATGTGGTCGTAGAAGGCTTTCGGGCGATCTTCGTCGATCAACTCGGACAGTTCTTCCAGGCCCATGGGCTCGCCGAGCTTGGCCTGGCTGCTGGCGTAGTCCACCAGGGTCTTGGTTTTTTCCCGGGCATCGTCTTCCGGCAAGTCTTCGCTTTCGACGAAGTCACTGAAGGCCTTGAGCAGGGTGCGGGTCTCGCCGGGACCATCGACGCCTTCCTGGCAGCCGATGAAGTCGCGGAAGTACTCCGAGACCTTCTTGCCGTTCTTGCCCTTGATGAACGAGATGTACTGCCTGGACTGCTTGTTGTTCTGCCATTCCGAGACGTTGATCCGCGCCGCGAGGTGCAGCTGGCCCAGGTCCAGGTGGCGGGACGGGGTCACGTCCAATTCATCTGTCACCGCCACGCCTTCGCTGTGGTGCAGCAGGGCGATGGCCAGGTAGTCGGTCATGCCCTGCTGGTAATGGGCGAACAGCACGTGGCCGCCCACCGACAGGTTGGACTCTTCCATCAGTTTTTGCAGGTGTTCCACCGCCACTCGACTGAACGCGGTGAAATCCTTCCCGCCGTCCAGGTACTCCTTCAGCCAGCCGCTGAACGGATGCGCCCCGGACTCGGCATGGAAAAAACCCCAGGCCTTGCCTTGCTTGGCGTTATAGCTTTCGTTGAGGTCGGCGAGCATGTTCTCGATGGCCGTGGACTCTGCCAGTTCGGAGTCGCGGGCATGGAGCACGGCAGGGGTGCCGTCGGGTTTTTTGTCGATCAGGTGGACGATGCAATGACGGATCGGCATGGATTTCTCGGCTGATGAAAGAGAGGAGGGCGTGCTCCCCGAAAAAGGCCCAGTGTACCGCAATCACTGGTTTTGGAACCCGGCAAAGGTCCTTTCAGGCCCGTCCGACTGCCTATATGCATTTTTTTAACGTTTTAGTGCAAGAAAGCTGACCAAATGGGTAGCTAGAGGCGGATATTTCAGAGGCGTTGTGCTAGTTTTGCCCGGTCTTACGCGAAGTCACTGCGTTAAGCGTGCATTCAGCATCTGTCAGGTCGAACCAAACCCGGTTTTCGGCATCTATTACCCCGATCCGTCGTGGTGATTGCCGAGGGTGCCTGATCCAGAGAGATCGGGCTCGATGGCTGACACTGCACTCTGCAATCCATATGAATTTGATAGGGAAGGAACACTACATGGCTCTTACTAAAGACCAACTGATCGCTGACATCGCTGAAGCTATCGACGCGCCAAAAACCACCGCGCGTAACGCTTTGGACCAACTGGGCCAAATCGTTGCCGATCAGCTGGAAAACGGCGGCGAAATCACCCTGCCAGGTATCGGCAAGCTGAAAGTCACCGAGCGTCCTGCCCGTACCGGCCGTAACCCTTCGACTGGCGCTGCCATCGAAATCGCTGCCAAGAAAGTGATCAAGCTGGTTGTGGCCAAAGGCCTGACCGACGCGGTCAACAAGTAAGATCGCTGTAAAAAAACCGTGCCTCGGAGTGATCCGGGCACGGTTTTTTATTGCCTTGGGAAACCGCCCGTAGGAGCTGTCGAGCGGAGCGAGGCTGCGATCTTTCCCCTGGCTGTTAAATTTCAAGCGAAAGATCAAAAGATCGCAGCCTCGCTTCGCTCGGCAGCTCCTACGCTAGCGCAATGTCCTTCTAATCTTTGCGGACCCAGCGCATTTGGCGCCACGCCTGTTGCTGCGCCTCGGTCTGGAAGGTCCAGGCCACGAAGCGGCTCTGCTTCTGGCCCTGGGACATCTCCACCACGTGGCTGTGCAGCGCACCGGCTTTCTTCAACGCCGCCTGGATCGCCGGCAGGTTCGACGCCTTCGATACCAGGGTGCTGAACCACAACACTTGCCCGGCCACCTGGGCACTCTCGCCGACCAGTTGCGTCACGAACCGGGCTTCCCCACCCTCGCACCACAACTCCGCGGCCTGGCCGCCAAAATTCAGCACCGGCAGCTTGCGCTTCGGATCGGCCTTGCCCAGTGCCCGCCACTTGCGCTGGCTGCCCTTGGTGGCTTCTTCCAGGGAGGCGTGGAACGGCGGGTTGCACATCGTCAGGTCGAACCGTTCGCCATCCTCCAGCAGGCCCAGGAGGATCTGCTTGCGGTTGGCTTGCTGGCGCAACTGGATGGCCTTGCTCAAGCCGTTGGATTGGACGATGGCCTTGGCCGAGGCGATGGCGGTTGGGTCGATCTCCGAGCCAAGGAAGTGCCAGCGGTAGTCGCTGTAGCCGATCAATGGATAGACACAGTTGGCGCCAGTGCCGATGTCCAGCACCTTCACCGCCGCTCCCCGAGGGATTTCGCCGTCGTTATGACTGGCGAGCAGATCGGCGAGGAAGTGCACATAGTCCGCGCGACCAGGCACTGGGGGGCACAGGTAGTCGGCTGGAATGTCCCAATGGGCGATGCCATAGAAGGATTTGAGCAGCGCCCGGTTGAACACCCGCACCGCGTCGGGGCTGGCGAAGTCGATGCTCTCCTTGCCGTACGGATTGAGGATCACGAACCTGGCCAATTCAGGCGTGGACTTGATCAACGCCGGGAAGTCGTAGCGGCCCTGGTGGCGGTTGCGCGGGTGGAGGCTGGCCTTCTCCCGCGGCACCACAGGTTTGGCCTCGATGGCGGGCTTGGGCTTCTGGCGGACAGGTTTTGGGGCGCGAGGGGCTGTCATGGGCGGGTCGATTCGGGGTGGCTCAAAAAGTGGCGGGTATTGTCCCACATCCAGCCTGGTCTTGATGACTGCACAGTTCAAATGTGGGAGCGAGCTCGCTCGCGATGGCGGCGACACATCCGGCATTGATGCAAGCTGACCCTCCGCTATCGCGAGCAAGCTCTCCCACAGAGGGGCTCAGCATGAGTAGGAAAGTGCCAGGCAGAAAAAAAGGAGGCCGCCAGGGCCTCCTTCTTCAGTGACGAACCGCCGTTACAGGCTGGAGATCCGCCCATGCTGCTCGGCCAGCTTGCCCAGGGCCTGCTCGGCCTCGGCCAGTTTGGCCCGTTCCTTCTCGATGACTTCGGCCGGAGCCTTGTCAACGAAACCGGCGTTGGACAGCTTGCCGCCGACCCGCTGCACTTCACCCTTCAGACGCAGGATTTCCTTGTCCAGGCGCGCCAGTTCGGCGGCCTTGTCGATCAGGCCGGCCATCGGCACCAGCACTTCCATCTCGCCGACCAGGGCGGTGGCGGACAGTGGCGCTTCTTCGCCGGCGGCCAGCACCGTCACCGACTCGAGCTTCGCCAGCTTCTTGAGCAGCGCCTCGTTTTCGTTGAGGCGGCGCAGGTCTTCGGCGCTGGCATTCTTCAGGAACAGGGTCAGCGGCTTGCCCGGGCCGATGTTCATTTCGGCGCGGATGTTACGCAGGCCCAGCATGAAGGTCTTGAGCCATTCGATGTCGTCCTCGGCTGCCGGATCGATGCGGGTCTCGTTGGCCACCGGCCACGGTTGCAGCATGATCGTCTTGCCCTGGATGCCCGCCAGCGGTGCGATGCGCTGCCAGATTTCCTCGGTGATGAACGGCATGAACGGATGCGCCAGGCGAAGGGCCACTTCCAGCACGCGAACCAGGGTGCGACGGGTGCCGCGCTGGCGCTCGACCGGTGCGTTTTCGTCCCACAGCACCGGCTTGGACAGCTCCAGGTACCAGTCGCAGTACTGGTTCCAGATGAACTCGTACAAGGCTTGTGCGGCCAGGTCGAAACGGAACTGGTCCAGTTGGCGGGTCACTTCGGCTTCGGTGCGTTGCAACTGGGAAATGATCCAGCGATCGGCCAGGGTCAGCTCGTAGGCTTCGCCGTTCTGGCCGCAGTCTTCGCCTTTGTCCAGCACGTAGCGCGCGGCGTTCCAGATCTTGTTGCAGAAGTTGCGATAGCCTTCGACGCGACCCATGTCGAACTTGATGTCGCGACCGGTGGACGCCAGCGAGCAGAAAGTGAAACGCAGGGCATCGGTGCCGTAGCTGGCGATGCCCTCGGCGAATTCTTCGCGGGTGGCCTTCTCGATCTTCTTCGCCAGTTTCGGCTGCATCAGGCCGGAGGTGCGTTTCTGCACCAGGGTTTCCAGGTCGATGCCGTCGATGATGTCCAGCGGGTCCAGGACGTTGCCCTTGGACTTGGACATCTTCTGGCCCTGGCCATCGCGCACCAGGCCGTGGACGTAGACCGTCTTGAACGGCACTTGAGGAGTGCCGTCCTCGTTCTTCACCAGGTGCATGGTCAGCATGATCATCCGGGCGACCCAGAAGAAAATGATGTCGAAGCCGGTGACCAGCACGTCGGTGGAGTGGAATTTCTTCAGGAACTCGGTCTGCTGCGGCCAGCCCAGGGTCGAGAAGGTCCACAGGCCCGAGCTGAACCAGGTGTCGAGGACGTCGTTGTCCTGCGTCAGGGCGATGTCCGGACCGAGGTTGTGCTTGGCGCGGACTTCGGCTTCATCACGGCCGACATAGACCTTGCCCGATTCGTCGTACCAGGCCGGGATGCGATGGCCCCACCACAGCTGACGGCTGATGCACCAATCCTGGATGTCGCGCATCCACGAGAAGTACATGTTTTCGTATTGCTTGGGTACGAACTGGATGCGGCCGTCTTCCACGGCGGCAATCGCCGGCTCGGCCAGCGGTTTGGTGGACACGTACCACTGGTCGGTCAGCCACGGTTCGATGATGGTGCCGGAGCGGTCGCCTTTCGGGACTTTCAGGGCGTGATCGTCGACGCTGACCAGCAGGCCGGCGGCCTCGAACGCCGCGACGATCCGCTTGCGCGCTTCGAAGCGGTCCAGGCCGGCGTATTCGGCCGGCAACGCACCGTCGACGCTTTCGTTCAGCGTGCCGTCGAGGTTGAACACCTGGGCCGCGGGCAACACGTTGGCGTTCTTGTCGAAGATGTTCAGCAGCGGCAGGTTGTGGCGCTTGCCGACTTCGTAGTCGTTGAAATCGTGGGCCGGGGTGATTTTCACACAGCCGGTGCCGAATTCAGGGTCGCAGTAATCGTCGCCGATGATCGGGATGCGCCGGCCAACCAGGGGCAGCTCGACGAACTTGCCGATCAGGGCCTGGTAGCGCTCGTCGTTCGGGTTTACCGCCACGGCGGCGTCACCGAGCATGGTTTCCGGACGCGTGGTGGCGACGATCAGGTAATCCTTGCCTTCGGCGGTCTTGGCGCCATCGGCCAGGGGGTACTTGAGGTTCCACAGGAAACCTTTCTCGTCGTGGTTCTCCACTTCGAGGTCGGAAATGGCCGTGTGCAACTTGGTGTCCCAGTTGACCAGGCGCTTGCCGCGATAGATCAGCCCGTCTTCATGCAGGCGCACGAAGGCTTCCTTCACCGCTTCCGAAAGACCGTCGTCCATGGTGAAGCGCTCGCGGCTCCAGTCCACGGACGAGCCGAGGCGACGGATCTGGCGGCTGATGTTGCCACCGGACTCGTCTTTCCATTCCCAGACTTTCTCGAGGAATTTCTCGCGGCCCAGGTCGTGGCGATTCTGGCCTTGGGCTTCGAGGCGGCGTTCCACCAGCATCTGCGTGGCGATACCGGCATGGTCGGTGCCCGGCTGCCACAAGGTGTTGCGACCTTGCATGCGACGGAAACGGATCAGGGCGTCCATGATCGCGTTGTTGAAGCCGTGGCCCATGTGCAGGCTGCCGGTGACGTTCGGCGGCGGGATCATGATGGTGTAGGAATCGCCCGCGCCTTGCGGAGCGAAATAATTCTCGGACTCCCAGGTGTTGTACCAGGAAGTTTCAATGGCGTGCGGCTGGTAGGTCTTATCCATGCGCGGCGGGACCCTATTGGCATTTATTCAGGAAAAGCCGGGAAGTATAGCGGGCGGGGCTGGTGCAAGCCACAGGCGCAGAAAGTGTGAGCAGTGCCGAATCCTGTGGGAGCCGAGCTTGCTCGCGATAGCGGCGGCACATCCGACAATGATGCAGGCTGACCCGCCGCCATCGCGAGCAAGCTCGGCTCCCACAAGGTGTCCACTGTGAGGCAGGAAAACCTACTCGTAGTGGCTGAGCAACCGCTCCATCCGCGCATCCAGCCGGCGCTTGATCTCGGTTTCGATGTGCGGGGCGAAGTCATCGATGACGTCTTGCATGATCAACTGCGCCGCAGCGCGCAATTCGCGGTCCAGGTGCAGCAGGGCGTCGGGGCCCTTGGCTTCGGCCTTGGCGGCAGGCTCGGGTTCGGGCTGGCCGTTGATCGGATCGAACAGCAAGGGAATCTGCTCGTCATGCACCGGCTCGGGCACGACCGTGTCGGTCAACAGCGGTGGTTGCAGGTTGTCGTCGCCGAGCAGTTGGCGGATCGACTCGAGGTCATCCAGCAGGTGCGCGGACTTTTGTGGCGATTTTGGAGTGTCCATCGTAGGGCTCAGAGTCGCTGTAAACGGTGGTCTTGCAGAGGATAGCCCTGTTCGCGGTAGAAACGGAAACTCTCCCGCGCGGCTTGTCGGATGGCCGGGTCTTCCACCACCACTTCCGCCACGCGGGCGAAGCGCTGGGCAAAGGCCGGTACTTTCAGGTCGAGGTTGACCAACAGGTCCTGGTGCTGGCCGCAGTCATCTCCCAGCCCCAGCACGATCAGCCCCTCGGGTTCGCTTTCGGCCGGGCCGTGGGGCACGAAACTCTCGCCCTTGAAAGCCCATAGGCGTGCATCCAGGTCGTCGCGCTGGGCGGCATCGCTGCAATGCAGGTAGATGCGGTGCCCCATCCGCCAGGCCTTTTCGACGAGCTTGCAGGCGAAATCCAGCCGCGCCGACGGATCGGCGCTGGGCAGGATATAGAAATCGACTTTGGTCATTGCGGTTCCTGAGCCGCCGCTGGCGCCACCCGAGGGCGACGCCAACGACGGTCATTGGTGTCAGGCTTTGGCGCGGTCCAGCAGGTACTGGGTCAGCAGGGGCACTGGGCGACCGGTGGCGCCTTTGTCCTTGCCGCCGCTGGTCCAGGCCGTGCCGGCGATGTCCAGGTGCGCCCAGTTCAGGTTCTTGGTGAAACGCGACAGGAAGCAGGCCGCGGTGATGGTCCCGGCTTTCGGGCCGCCGATGTTGGCGATGTCGGCGAACGGGCTGTCCAGTTGTTCCTGGTACTCGTCGAACAAGGGCAACTGCCAGGCGCGGTCGTCGGCTTGCTGGCCGGCGCTGAGCAATTGGCCGATCAGTTCGTCGTTGTTGCCCAGCAGGCCCGAAGTGTGGGCACCGAGGGCGACGACGCAGGCGCCGGTCAGGGTGGCGATGTCGATCACCGCCTGCGGCTTGAAGCGCTCGGAGTAGGTGAGGGCGTCACACAGCACCAGGCGGCCTTCGGCGTCGGTGTTGAGGATTTCCACGGTCTGGCCGCTCATGGTGGTGACGATGTCGCCCGGACGCGAGGCCGTGCCGCTGGGCATGTTCTCGGCGCAGGCCAGGATGCACACCAGGTTGATCGGCAGTTGCAGTTCGAGCACGGCGCGCAGGGTGCCGAACACACTCGCGGCACCGCCCATGTCGTACTTCATTTCATCCATGCCGGCGCCTGGCTTGAGGCTGATGCCGCCGGTGTCGAAGGTGATGCCCTTGCCGACCAGCGCGTAAGGCTTCTCGGACTTCTTGCCGCCGTTGTATTGCATGACGATCAGGCGTGGCGGCTGGGCGCTGCCCTGGCCGACGGCATAGAACGAACCCATGCCCAGGTCCTTGATCTTCTTCTCGTCGAAGACTTCGACCTTCAGGCCCTTGAACTCCTTGCCCAGTGCCTTGGCCTGTTCGCCGAGGAACGTCGGGTGGCAGATGTTCGGCGGCAGGTTGCCCAGGTCGCGGGTGAAGGCCATGCCGTTGGCAATCGCGGTGGCGTGGGTCACGGCGCGCTGGACTTCAGCCTGGGCGGCCTTGATGGTCAGCAGGGTGATTTTCTCCAGGGCGCGAGGGTCGGCTTTCTGGCTCTTGAACTGGTCGAACTGGTATTCGCCGTCCACCAGGGTTTCCGCCAGCAGACGGTTCTTGCCGTAGCTGTCGCGCCCCTTGACCACCAACTCGTCCAACGCCAGGACGGCATCGGTGCCGCCCAGGCCCTTGAGGGTGCCCAGCGCGCCGGCGATGATTTTACGGAACGGACGGTCGCCCAGTTCGGCGTCCTTGCCCACGCCCACCAGCAGCACCCGATCGGCCTTGAGGTTGGGCAGGCTGTGCAGCAACAGGCTCTGGCCGACCTTGCCGGCCAGGTCGCCGCGCTTGAGCACGGCGCTGATGGCACCGCCGCTCAGGCTGTCGAGCTGGGTGGCGACGACGCCGAGCTTGCGGTTTTCACCGACGGCAACCACCAGCGTGGCGGTTTTCAACGTTTCTGGGCTGACGCTTTTTACAACCAGTTCCATGTCCGGATCCCTGAGTGAATGGTCAAGAGGCCAGGCGCCGACACAATGGCGCGCTGAGCGAGCTTCTTCTATATAAAAGAAGCGCCGGTGCTTGCCGGCGACAAAGGCCGCAGTTTGAACCCCGGCGCCCGAGCCTGACAACCCTCGGCGGCGCTAACTTTTGGCTTTAAGCAGCGGTTTAAAGCGTGCGAAGTGACAGGCGCCTCCAATCACAGGATAATGCGGCTCTTTTTTCGGCGGTTCGCGTTGGCGGGCCGGCTCGATACGTTTGCTTGTTTGGCCGCCTTAAGGGTTTGTATGAAAAGTCGCCGAGCGGCGATCAGGCACGGCGAAAACAGGCGAGGAAGCGGAGTTGACTGGCTGTCAATGAGCATTCCGAGCCTGTTTTCAACGCTGCATGATCGTCGCGCAGGCAATTTTCATACAAAACCCAGCCTGACAACCCTGGAGTGTCTGGTGTGATCGTCTTTCGTTATCTATCCCGCGAAGTCCTGCTGACCCTGAGCGCCGTGAGCGCCGTGCTGCTGGTCATCATCATGAGCGGACGCTTCATCAAATACCTTGCCCAGGCGGCCTCCGGCGCCCTGGATCCGGGCTCCCTGTTCCTGATCATGGGGTTCCGCCTGCCGGGCTTCCTGCAATTGATCCTGCCGCTGGGGTTGTTCCTCGGCATTTTGCTGGCCTATGGGCGCCTGTACCTGGACAGTGAAATGACCGTGCTGTCGGCCACCGGCATGAGCCAGCAGCGGCTGTTTCGCATGACCCTGTTCCCGGCCACATTGGTGGCGCTGGTGGTGGCCTGGCTGAGCCTGAGCCTGTCGCCCCAGGGCGCCAACCAATTCCAGCTGCTGATCAACCAGCAGGACGCCATGACCGAATTCGACACCCTGGTGCCAGGGCGTTTCCAGGCCCTGCGCGATGGCACCCGGGTGACCTACACCGAACAGCTCTCGGATGACCGGATCGACCTGGGCGGCGTCTTCATTACGCAAAAGAACCTGTCTTCGGACGCCAAGAAGGACCGTGGCATTTCCGTGCTGGTGGCCGAGAAGGGCCGGCAGGAGATCAACCCCGACGGCAACCGCTACCTGATCCTGCACAATGGTTATCGCTACGATGGCAAGCCGGGGCAGGCCGACTACCGGGCCATCAAGTACGACACCTATGGCGTGCTGTTGCCCAAGCCCGAGGTCAGCGACGAAGTCACCGATCGCGATGCGATGCCGACCGCCAGCCTGCTGGGCAACCAGGACATTCGTGCCCGCACCGAGCTGCAATGGCGCCTGTCGTTGCCGCTGCTGGTATTCATCGTGACCCTCATGGCGGTCCCGCTGTCGCGGGTCAACCCGCGCCAGGGCCGTTTCCTCAAGTTGCTGCCGGCGATTCTCCTGTATATGGCTTACCTGACCATCCTGATTTCCGCCCGCGGCGCCCTGGAGAAGGGCAAGATCCCGCCGGCGCTGGGCTTGTGGTGGGTGCATGGCATCTTCCTGGCCATCGGCCTGGGGCTGCTCTATTGGGAACCGCTGCGCCTGAAACTGGCCAGTCGTCGCAGCGCGCTGGAGGTGGCCCGTGGTTAAACTCGACCGCTACATCGGCAGCAGCGTGTTCATGGCGATTCTCGCGGTGCTGGGGATCATCCTTGGCCTGGCGACCCTGTTTGCCTTCATCGATGAAATGAGCGACGTCAGCGACACCTATACCCTCACGGACGTGGCGAGCTACGTGCTGCTGACCGCGCCTCGTCGCCTGTACGACATGCTGCCGATGGCGGCGCTGATCGGCTGCCTGATCGGCCTGGGCAGCCTGGCCAGCAACAGCGAGCTGACCATCATGCGCGCCGCAGGCGTGTCCATTGGTCGGATCGTCTGGGCGGTGATGAAGCCGATGCTGGTGCTGATGCTGGTGGGTGTGTTGATCGGCGAATACATTGCCCCGGCCACCGAGAACACCGCCCAGGCGAACCGTTCCCTGGCCCAGGGCGGCGGTGATGCGCAAAGCGCCAAGCACGGCCTGTGGCACCGCCAGGGCGACGAGTTCATCCACATCAACTCGGTCCAGCCCAATGGCATCCTCTATGGCGTGACCCGCTATCGTTTCGACGACCAGCGGCACATGCTGTCATCGAGCTTCGCCAAGCGGGCGAATTTCGCCGAGGACCACTGGCAACTGAGTGATGTCACCACCACCCTGTTCCATGACAAGCGCACCGAAGTGGTCTCCGCCCCGCAAGAGCGTTGGGACGTGTCGATCAGTCCGCAGTTGCTCAGCACCGTGGTGATGGCGCCGGAATCGCTGTCGATTACCGGTTTGTGGGGCTATATCCACTACCTGGCGGACCAGGGCCTGAACAATGGCCGCTACTGGCTGGCTTTTTGGGTCAAGGTGTTGCAACCGCTGGTCACCGCCGCCCTGGTGTTGATGGCGATTTCCTTCATTTTCGGCCCGCTGCGCTCGGTGACCCTCGGTCAACGAGTGTTCACCGGCGTGCTGGTGGGCTTCACCTTCCGTATCGCCCAGGATCTGCTGGGGCCGTCGAGCCTGGTGTTCGGTTTCTCGCCACTGTTCGCGGTGCTGGTGCCGGCCGGTGTCTGCGCGTTGGCCGGGGTCTGGCTGCTGCGTCGGGCGGGTTGACCGCAGGCGTAGCGAGGGGGCTGTGGGGGCTGGGCTGTGTGGGAGCAAAGCTTGCTCGCGATACGGGCGATGCGGTCTTTCGGAAATCGAGGTGGCTGTTTCGCGAGCAAGCTTTGCTCCCACTCGCGCGGTGTATCAGGTACAATTCCCGGCTATTTTTCGGCGGGCCATGCCTGCAGCCTTTTTGAGTGTTGATCCGTGAGTGATTTGAGTCATATCCGCAATTTCTCCATCATCGCCCACATTGACCATGGCAAGTCGACGCTGGCTGATCGCTTCATCCAGATGTGCGGCGGCCTGGCCGAGCGTGAAATGGAAGCCCAGGTCCTGGATTCCATGGACCTCGAGCGTGAGCGCGGGATCACCATCAAGGCCCACAGCGTTACCCTCTATTACAAGGCCCGGGACGGCGTCACCTATCAACTGAACTTCATCGATACCCCCGGCCACGTCGACTTCACCTATGAAGTCAGCCGGTCGCTGGCGGCCTGTGAGGGTGCATTGCTGGTGGTCGATGCCGGCCAGGGCGTCGAGGCCCAGTCGGTTGCCAACTGCTACACGGCCATCGAGCAGGGCCTGGAGGTCATGCCGGTGCTGAACAAGATCGACCTGCCCCAGGCCGATCCGGACCGCGTGAAGGAAGAAATCGAGAAAATCATCGGCATCGACGCCACCGACGCGGTCACCTGCAGCGCCAAGACCGGCCTGGGCGTGGATGAAGTGCTCGAACGCCTGGTCACCACCATTCCCGCGCCAACCGGCAACATCGAAGATCCGCTGCAAGCGTTGATCATCGACTCCTGGTTCGACAACTACCTGGGCGTAGTCTCCCTGGTACGCGTGCGCCATGGCCGCGTGAAGAAGGGCGACAAGATCCTGGTCAAGTCCACCGGCAAGATCCACCTGGTGGACAGCGTCGGGGTCTTCAACCCGAAACATACCGCCACCGTCGACCTGAAGGCCGGCGAAGTGGGCTTCATCATCGCCGGTATCAAGGACATCCACGGGGCGCCGGTCGGCGACACCCTGACCTTGAGCTCCACCCCCGACGTCGACGTGCTGCCCGGTTTCAAGCGCATCCAGCCGCAGGTCTATGCCGGCCTGTTCCCGGTCAGCTCCGACGACTTCGAGGATTTCCGCGAAGCGCTGCAAAAGCTGACCCTGAACGACTCGTCCCTGCAATACACCCCGGAAAGCTCCGACGCCCTGGGCTTCGGCTTCCGCTGCGGGTTCCTGGGCATGCTGCACATGGAAATCATCCAGGAGCGCCTGGAGCGCGAGTACGACCTGGACCTGATCACCACGGCGCCGACGGTAATCTTCGAGCTGCTGCTCAAGAACGGCGAAACCCTCTACGTCGACAACCCGTCCAAGCTGCCGGACCTGTCGGCCATCGAGGACATGCGCGAGCCGATCGTGCGGGCCAACATCCTTGTGCCTCAGGAGCACCTGGGTAACGTCATTACCCTGTGCATCGAGAAACGCGGCGTACAACACGACATGCTGTTCCTTGGCACGCAGGTCCAGGTGACCTACGACCTGCCGATGAACGAAGTGGTGCTGGACTTCTTCGACCGTCTCAAATCCACCAGTCGCGGCTATGCTTCGCTGGACTATCATTTTGATCGTTACCAATCGGCTAATCTGGTGAAACTGGATGTGCTGATCAACGGTGAGAAAGTCGATGCACTGGCATTGATCGTGCACCGTGACAACGCGCACTACAAAGGTCGTGCATTGACCGAGAAGATGAAGGAACTGATTCCGCGGCAGATGTTCGACGTGGCAATCCAGGCCGCCATTGGCGGGCAGATTGTGGCGCGTACAACCGTCAAGGCGCTCAGAAAGAACGTATTGGCCAAATGCTATGGCGGCGACGTCAGCCGTAAGCGCAAGCTGTTGGAAAAGCAGAAGGCCGGTAAAAAACGCATGAAGCAGGTCGGTAACGTGGAAATTCCACAGGAAGCCTTCCTTGCGGTGCTCAGGTTGGATAGTTAGGTCCTATGTCGCTAAATTTCCCGCTGTTGCTGGTTATCGCCGTGTTTGTCTGCGGCCTGTTGGCGTTGCTTGATCTGTTGTTCCTGGCGCCTCGGCGCCGGGCGGCCATTGCCTCTTATCAGGGCAGCGTCAGCCAGCCTGATGGCGTGGTGGTCGAAAAGCTCAACAAGGAACCGCTGCTGGTCGAATACGGCAAGTCGTTCTTCCCGGTGCTGTTCATCGTGCTGGTGTTGCGTTCGTTCCTGGTGGAACCGTTCCAGATCCCATCCGGCTCGATGAAGCCGACCCTGGACGTGGGCGACTTCATTCTGGTGAACAAGTTCTCCTACGGGATCCGCCTGCCGGTGATCGACAAGAAGGTCATCGAAGTGGGTGACCCGCAGCGCGGCGATGTCATGGTGTTCCGCTTCCCGAGCGACCCGAACGTCAACTACATCAAGCGCGTGGTCGGCTTGCCGGGCGACACGATCCGCTACACCGCCGACAAGCGTCTGTTCGTCAATGGCGAATCAGTGGCCGAACAATTGCTCGGCTCCGAGCCGGGTACGCTGGGCAGTGCCGAACTCTACCGGGAAAAACTCGGCGAGGCCGAACACCTGATCCGTAAGGAAATGAGCCGCTACCGCGCAACGCCGGACCGTTCGTGGACCGTGCCGGCGGGGCACTATTTCATGATGGGCGACAACCGCGACAACTCCAACGACAGCCGTTACTGGGATGATCCGAACATTCCCAAGGACCTGCTGGGCATGGTCCCGGACCGAAACATCGTCGGCAAGGCCTTTGCGGTCTGGATGAGCTGGCCGGAACCCAAACTCAGCCACCTGCCGAATTTCTCGCGGGTTGGCCTGATCAAGTAATCCCACACGGCGCTGTTGAACACAGCGCCGAATGCTTTTCTGGAGCCTGCACTAAGGTTGCCCGGAGGCATGAAGCCAACGATAGTCAGGACGTCATTTTTGAACACAGCGTTAATTGTCCCAAGCCAACGGTGCCTCGCCACCCTGGCGGTGGAATCCAGCCACGAACTCAGCGTGGGTAAACCGTGAGCGTTTCTCTAAGCCGTCTCGAGCGTCAGCTCGGCTACACCTTCAAGGACCCGGACCTGATGCTCCTGGCCCTCACTCACCGCAGTTTTGCCGGGCGCAACAACGAACGCCTGGAGTTCCTCGGTGATGCCATCCTCAACTTCGTGGCCGGCGAGGCGCTGTTCGAGCGCTTCCCGCTGGCCCGCGAAGGCCAGTTGTCGCGTTTGCGCGCGCGGTTGGTAAAAGGTGAGACCCTGGCCGTACTGGCCCGTGGTTTCGACTTGGGCGAATACCTGCGCCTGGGCTCCGGTGAATTGAAAAGCGGCGGTTTCCGCCGCGAGTCGATCCTGGCTGATGCCCTGGAAGCGTTGATTGGCGCGATCTACCTGGACTCAGGCATGGACATGGCGCGCGAACGCGTGCTGGCCTGGCTGACTTCCGAGATCGACAGCCTGACGCTGGTGGACACCAACAAGGATCCGAAGACCCGTTTGCAGGAATTCCTGCAATCGCGCAGTTGCGAACTGCCGCGCTACGAAGTGGTGGATATCCAGGGTGAGCCGCATTGCCGAACCTTCTTCGTCGAATGCGAAGTTGTCCTACTGAATGAAAAAAGCCGGGGTCAGGGTGTGAGTCGTCGTATTGCCGAACAGGTAGCGGCCGCCGCAGCACTGATAGCCCTGGGCGTGGAGAATGGCAATGACTGATACAACCGTCACCCGCTGCGGCTATGTCGCCATTGTCGGTCGGCCGAACGTGGGCAAGTCCACGCTGCTGAACCACATCCTGGGCCAGAAACTGGCGATCACCTCGCGCAAGCCCCAGACCACCCGCCACAACATGCTGGGCATCAAGACCGAAGGCGCCGTGCAGGCGATCTACGTCGACACCCCGGGCATGCACAAGGGTGGCGAAAAAGCCCTGAACCGCTACATGAACAAGACTGCCTCGGCGGCGTTGAAAGACGTCGATGTGGTGATCTTTGTGGTCGACCGCACCAAATGGACCGACGAAGACCAGATGGTTCTCGAACGCGTCCAGTACGTGACAGGGCCGTTGATCGTGGCGCTGAACAAGACCGATCGCATCGAAGACAAGGCTGAGCTGATGCCGCACCTGGCCTGGTTGCAGGAACAGTTGCCCAATGCCCAGATCATCCCGATCTCTGCCCAGCACGGCCATAACCTCGATGCACTGGAGCGGGTGATTGCCGAACACCTGCCGGAAAACGATCATTTCTTCCCTGAAGACCAGATCACCGACCGCAGCAGCCGTTTCCTCGCCGCCGAGCTGGTGCGCGAGAAAATCATGCGCCAGATGGGCGCCGAGCTGCCGTACCAGATCACGGTCGAGATCGAGGAGTTCAAGCAACAGGGCAAGACCCTGCACATTCATGCGTTGATCCTCGTCGAACGTGACGGCCAGAAGAAAATCATCATTGGCGACAAGGGCGAGCGCATCAAGCGCATCGGCACCGAGGCGCGCAAGGACATGGAGCTGCTGTTCGACTCCAAGATCATGCTCAACCTGTGGGTCAAGGTGAAGGGCGGCTGGTCCGATGACGAGCGTGCGCTGCGTTCGTTGGGTTACGGCGACCTCTGATCAGCTGACTGGATGTACCAAGAACCATTGTGGGAGCGAGCTTGCTCGCGATGAGGGCCTGATATTCAACATGGATGTTGACTGACAGACCGCTATCGCGAGCAAGCTCGCTCCCACATTGGTTTGGGGTTGTTGAAAACTCTGCTCGTCATATTGAGAACTCTGATTTCCATGCCCCCGACCCAACCCACCGGCCAACCCGCCTACGTCCTCCACAGCCGCGCCTACCGCGAAAGCAGCGCCTTGGTGGACTTCCTCACGCCCCAGGGGCGGCTGCGGGCGGTGTTGCGGGGGGCGCGGGGCAAAGCGGGGACGCTGGCGCGGCCGTTCGTGCCGCTGGAAGTCGAATTTCGCGGGCGGGGCGAGTTGAAGAACGTCGGGCGCATGGAAAGCAACGGCGTCGCCGCCTGGCTCAACGGCGAGGCGTTGTTCAGCGGCTTGTACCTCAATGAACTGCTGATCCGCCTGCTGCCCGCCGAAGATCCCCACCCGGCCGTCTTCGACCACTACGCCGCCACGCTGCTGGCCCTGGCCGAAGGCCGACCACTGGAGCCGCTGCTGCGTTCGTTCGAATGGCGGCTGCTGGATGACCTGGGCTATGGCTTCGCCTTGAGCACCGACCTGCACGGCGAGCCCATCGCCGCCGACGGCCTCTACCGTTTGCAAGTGGATGCTGGCCTGGAGCGGGTGTACCTGCTGCAACCGGGGCTGTTCAATGGCGCCGAGCTGCTGGCCATGGCCGAGGCCGACTGGAGCGCGCCGGGCGCCTTGTCGGCGGCCAAGCGTCTGATGCGCCAAGCCCTGGCCGTGCACCTGGGCGGTCGGCCCCTGGTCAGTCGCGAGTTGTTTCGCAAGCCCTGATCAACCCGTATGCTGTGGGCCGACTATCTGTCCCTTCCAGGAGCCTTTTTGTGAGCACCAGCAATCGCATTCTTCTCGGCGTGAACATCGACCATGTCGCCACCCTGCGCCAGGCCCGCGGTACCCGCTACCCGGATCCGGTCAAGGCCGCGCTGGACGCGGAAGAGGCGGGTGCCGACGGCATCACCGTGCACCTGCGTGAAGACCGTCGCCACATCCAGGAGCGCGACGTGCTGCTGCTCAAGGACGTGCTGCAAACCCGCATGAACTTCGAAATGGGCGTGACCGAGGAAATGATGGCGTTCGCTGAGCTCATCCGCCCGGCGCACATCTGCCTGGTGCCGGAGACGCGCCAGGAGCTGACCACCGAAGGCGGCCTCGACGTAGCGGGGCAGGAATCGCGGATCAGCCTGGCAGTGGAACGCCTGTCGAAGATCGGTGCCGAGGTATCGCTGTTCATCGATGCCGACGAACGGCAGATCGAGGCGTCCAAGCGGGTCGGCGCCCCGGCCATCGAACTGCACACCGGTCGTTACGCCGATGCCGAAACCCCCACCGCCGTGGCCGACGAGCTGCAGCGGGTCGCCAATGGCGTCGCCTTTGGCCTGGCCCAGGGCTTGATCGTCAACGCCGGCCATGGCTTGCACTACCACAACGTCGAAGCCGTGGCGGCCATCAAGGGCATCAACGAGCTGAACATCGGTCACGCGCTGGTGGCCCATGCGTTGTTCGTCGGGTTCAAGTCGGCGGTGGCGGAAATGAAAGCGCTGATCCTGGCTGCCGCCAAGTCCTGACCGCAGCCACATCCTGTGGGAGCAAGCTTTGCTCCCACAGATCTGCTCCCACATTAAGGGTTGTGTACAGCTATCAGAGCTGCGGGGATTCCTGGTTCGGCTTGCTCTTGTCCACACCCGGCACGTGCAGGTTGCCCTCGGCCACCTGGTCGCCTTCGAGTTGCGGCTGCGTCACCCAGGTCAGGATGTCGTAGTAGCGACGGATGTTCGCCACGAAATGCACGGGCTCGCCGCCCCGGGCGTAGCCGTAGCGGGTCTTGCTGTACCACTGCTTCTGGGACAGGCGCGGCAGGATCTTCTTCACATCCAGCCACTTGTTCGGGTTCAGCCCTTCCTTGGCCGCCAGTTTGCGGGCGTCGTCCAGGTGGCCGCTGCCGACGTTATAGGCAGCCAGGGCGAACCAGGTGCGGTCGGGCTCCTCGATGCTTTCGTCCAGTTGGTCCTTCATGTAGGCCAGGTACTTGGCGCCGCCCATGATGCTTTGCTTCGGGTCCAGGCGGTTGGACACGCCCATGGCCTGGGCGGTGTTCTGGGTCAGCATCATCAGGCCGCGCACGCCGGTCTTGGACGTGACCGCCGGTTGCCACAGCGACTCCTGGTAGCCGATCGCGGCCAGCAGGCGCCAATCGACTTTTTCCTGCTTGGCGTAGGCCTTGAAGTGCTGTTCGTATTTGGGCAGGCGTTGTTGCAGGTGCTGGGCGAACGTGGTGGCGCCCATGTAGCCGAGGACATCGACGTGGCCGTAGTAGCGGTCCTTGAGGCGTTGCAGCGTGCCGTTCTTCTGCACTTTGTCGAGGTAGCTGTTGATCTCGTTGAGCAGGCTGTTGTCTTCGCCGGGGGCCACGGCCCAGCTCTGGCTGCGGGCATCGCCCAGGTCGAAGGCCACGCGCACGTTGGGGAAGTAGACCTGGTTCATCGCCACTTCGTTGGAGTCCACCAGGGTCAGGTCGATCTGCCCCTCGTCGACCATGCGCAGCAGGTCGACCACTTCAACCGCGTCGGACTCTTCGTATTCGATGCCGGGGTATTGCTGTTTCAGCTGTGCCAGCTGTTCGGCGTGGCTGCTGCCCTTGAGCACCATGATCTTCTTGCCCGCCAGGGCGGCTGCGTCGGTGGGGCGTGACTGGCCGTTGCGGTAGATGACCTGCGGGGTGACTTCCAGGTAGGCGTGGGAAAACCGTACCTGCTTCTTGCGCTGTTCGCTGCTGACCAGGCCCGCGGCCGCCAATACCGGACCGTTGGGCTTGCCGATCTGGTTGA
This sequence comes from Pseudomonas sp. NFACC13-1, assembly GCF_900104425.1. Taxonomy (NCBI): domain Bacteria; kingdom Pseudomonadati; phylum Pseudomonadota; class Gammaproteobacteria; order Pseudomonadales; family Pseudomonadaceae; genus Pseudomonas; species Pseudomonas sp. NFACC13-1. Next base: position 284,909 of record NZ_FMXV01000001.1, read on the forward strand.
ACAGGTCGTCGAGGTTGTCGGCGGTCTCGATCTTCAGTTCCACCCCCAAATCGTCGGCGAAGCGCTTCACCAGCTCGTATTCGAAGCCGGTTTCACCGTTACGATCCTCAAAGTAGGTGGCGGGGCTGTTTCGGGTAACCACCCGCAGCACGCCATCCTCCTTTACGCGCTCCAGTGTGTTGGGTTTCTCAACACAACCACTGAGCACCAGGAAGAGTCCGGTTGCGATCAGCCATCTGGCATATCGCGGACGCAAAGCCGTTGGGGAAAACATCTGCGCAGTATACGCAAACGGCCCCTACCGCCATATCTCGACAGCAAAAGGCCAGTCTGCTAGCGGTTGCAAAACATGTCCGCAACACCGGCCGGCCGGGGTGTGGCAGGCTTTGCGCCGCTGAAAAATATCTCTGCGCGAACCTTGGCATGGGGGTGCAATACCGTCGCAGGCGCGGAGACCGACATTCGGCCTGCACCGTGCGTGCCGTTTCGGGTGCCGTTGCCGGCGGTTTAGGCTAGAATGCACGGCCTCAAAGCACACCCCCTTCCCGAGGCTGTCCCGAAGATGTTGATCCTGCGCGGCGCTCCTGCCCTTTCTGCCTTTCGCCACAGCAAACTCCTTGAGCAGCTGAGCCAAAAGGTTCCGGCTGTCAGTGGCTTGTATGCTGAATTCGCTCACTTCGCCGAAGTCACCGGCGGTTTGACCGGCGACGAACAGCAGGTGCTCGCGCGCCTTCTGAAGTACGGCCCCAGTGTTCCTGTCCAGGAGCCGGCCGGTCGCCTGTTCCTGGTGCTGCCGCGTTTCGGCACCATTTCGCCATGGTCGAGCAAGGCCAGCGACATCGCCCGCAATTGCGGCCTGGCGAAGATCCAGCGCCTGGAGCGCGGCATTGCCTTTTATGTCGCCGGCGAGTTCAACGAGGCCGAGGCCCAGTTGATCGCCGAAGGCCTGCATGACCGCATGACCCAGGTCGTGCTGGGCAACCTGGAGCAGGCCGCCGGTCTGTTCAGCCACGCCGAACCCAAGCCGCTGACGGCCATCGACGTACTGGGCGGCGGCCGCGCCGCACTGGAAAACGCCAACGCCGAACTGGGCCTGGCCCTGGCCGAAGACGAGATCGATTACCTGGTCAACGCCTTCCAGGGTTTGAAGCGCAACCCGCACGACATCGAACTGATGATGTTCGCCCAGGCCAACTCCGAGCACTGCCGCCACAAGATCTTCAACGCCAGTTGGGACATTGACGGCCAGAGCCAGGAAAAAAGCCTGTTCGGCATGATCAAGAACACCTATCAGATGCATAACGAAGGTGTGCTGTCGGCCTACAAGGACAACGCGGCGGTGATCGTCGGCAACGTTGCCGGTCGCTTCTACCCGAACCCCGAGACCCGCCAGTACGGTGCGGTCCAGGAGCCGGTGCACATCCTGATGAAGGTCGAGACCCACAACCACCCGACGGCCATTGCGCCGTTCCCGGGCGCGTCCACCGGTTCCGGTGGCGAGATCCGCGACGAAGGCGCCACGGGGCGCGGTGCCAAGCCCAAGGCCGGCCTGACCGGTTTCACCGTGTCGAACCTGCAGATCCCGGGCTTCGAACAGCCGTGGGAAAAGCCCTACGGCAAGCCTGAGCGCATCGTCAACGCCCTCGACATCATGATCGAAGGTCCCCTGGGGGGCGCGGCGTTCAACAACGAATTCGGCCGTCCGGCCCTGACCGGCTACTTCCGTACCTTCGAACAGTCCATCACCACCCCCCGTGGTGAGGAAGTCCGTGGTTACCACAAGCCGATCATGCTCGCGGGCGGCATGGGCAACATCCGCGCCGAACACGTGCAGAAAGGCGAGATCCTGGTCGGCTCCAAGCTGATCGTCCTCGGCGGCCCGGCCATGCTGATCGGCCTGGGTGGCGGCGCGGCTTCCTCCATGGCCACCGGCACCAGCTCGGCCGACCTGGACTTCGCCTCGGTCCAGCGGGAAAACCCGGAAATGGAACGCCGTTGCCAGGAAGTCATCGACCGTTGCTGGCAGTTGGGTGAACACAACCCCATCAGCTTCATCCACGACGTCGGCGCGGGCGGCCTGTCCAACGCCTTCCCGGAACTGGTCAACGACGGCGGCCGTGGTGGCCGCTTCGAACTGCGCAACATTCCAAACGACGAGCCGGGCATGGCCCCGCACGAAATCTGGAGCAACGAATCCCAGGAGCGTTACGTCCTGGCGGTCGGTCCGGCCGACTTCGAACGCTTCCAGGCCATTTGCGAGCGCGAACGCTGCCCGTTCGCGGTAGTGGGTGAAGCCACCGCCGAGCCGCAACTGACCGTCACCGACAGCCACTTCGGCAACAGCCCGGTGGACATGCCGTTGGAAGTGCTGCTGGGCAAGGCCCCACGCATGCACCGTTCGGCGGTTCGCGAAGCGGAACTGGGCGATGATTTCGATCCGTCCACCCTCGACCTCGGCGAGTCCATCGAGCGCGTGCTGCATCACCCGGCCGTGGCGAGCAAGAGCTTCCTGATCACCATCGGCGACCGCACCATCACCGGCCTCGTGGCCCGTGACCAGATGGTCGGCCCATGGCAGGTGCCGGTGGCCGACGTGGCCGTGACCGCCACCAGCTTCGACGTCTACACCGGCGAAGCCATGGCGATGGGCGAGCGCACGCCGCTGGCGCTGCTGGATGCCCCGGCCTCGGGCCGCATGGCGATCGGCGAGACCCTGACCAACATCGCGGCTTCGCGCATCGGCAAGATTTCCGACATCAAGCTGTCGGCCAACTGGATGTCCGCCGCCGGTCACCCGGGTGAAGATGCCCGCCTGTACGACACCGTCAAGGCTGTCGGCATGGAGCTGTGCCCGGAGCTGGGGATCACCATTCCGGTGGGCAAGGACTCCATGTCCATGGCCACGCGCTGGAACGACGAAGGCGTGGACAAGAGCGTGACCTCGCCGCTGTCGCTGATCGTGACTGGTTTCGCCCCGGTCACCGACATCCGCCAGACCCTGACCCCGCAACTGCGCATGGACAAGGGCACCACCGACCTGATCCTGATCGACCTGGGCCGTGGCCAGAACCGCATGGGCGCCTCGATCCTGGCCCAGGTGCATGGCAAGCTCGGTTCGCAAGCGCCGGACGTCGACGATGCCGAAGACCTGAAGGCGTTCTTCGCCGTCATCCAGGGCCTCAACGCCGACGGTCACCTGCTGGCCTACCACGACCGTTCCGACGGTGGTTTGCTGACCACCGTGGTGGAAATGGCCTTCGCCGGTCACTGTGGCCTGAGCCTGACCCTCGACAGCGTGGCCGAGTCCACGGCTGAAATCCCGGCCATCCTGTTCAACGAAGAACTGGGTGCGGTGATCCAGGTTCGCCAGGACGCCACCCCGGACATCCTCGCCCAGTTCAGCGCCGCCGGCCTGGCCGACTGCGTCTCGGTGATCGGCCAGCCGATCAACAACGCCCACATCAACATCACCTTCAACGGCGACACCGTCTTCGAAGGCCAGCGCAGTCTGTTGCAGCGTCAGTGGGCTGAAACCAGCTACCAGATCCAGCGCCTGCGCGACAACGCCGAGTGCGCCGAGCAGGAGTTCGACGCGCTGCTGGAAGAAGACAACCCGGGCCTGAGCGCCAAGCTCAGCTACGACGTCAACCACGACGTGGCCGCGCCCTACATCAAGAAAGGCATTCGCCCACAAGTGGCGGTCCTGCGCGAGCAGGGCGTCAATGGCCAGGTGGAGATGGCGGCAGCGTTCGACCGCGCCGGTTTCAACGCGATCGACGTGCACATGAGCGACATCCTGGCCGGTCGTGTCGACCTGAACGACTTCAAGGGCATGGTCGCCTGCGGCGGTTTCTCCTACGGCGACGTGCTCGGTGCCGGTGAAGGCTGGGCCAAGTCGGCGCTGTTCAACAGCCGTGCCCGCGATGCGTTCCAGGGTTTCTTCGAGCGTAATGACAGCTTCACCCTCGGCGTGTGCAACGGTTGCCAGATGATGTCGAACCTGCACGAGTTGATCCCGGGCAGCGAATTCTGGCCGCACTTCGTGCGTAACCGTTCCGAGCAGTTCGAAGCACGCGTGGCGATGGTCCAGGTCCAGGAGTCGAACTCGATCTTCCTGCAGGGCATGGCCGGTTCGCGGATGCCGATCGCCATCGCCCACGGCGAAGGCCATGCGGAATTCGAAAGCGAAGAAGCCCTGCTCGAAGCCGACCTGTCCGGTTGCGTATCGCTACGGTTTGTCGACAACCACGGCAAGGTCACCGAAACCTACCCGGCCAACCCGAACGGCTCGCCGCGCGGGATCACCGGCCTGACCAGCCGCGATGGCCGCGTCACGATCATGATGCCGCACCCGGAGCGGGTGTTCCGCGCGGTGCAGAACTCGTGGCGTTCGGACGACTGGAACGAAGACGCACCCTGGATGCGCATGTTCCGCAACGCCCGCGTCTGGGTGAACTAAGACGGTGTACAAGCTCTGCTTCTTCGTCCCGGCCAGCCATGTGGAGGAGGTCAAAACCGCCGTATTCGCTGCCGGTGGCGGGCGAATCGGCGACTATGACCACTGTGCCTGGCAAGTGTTGGGCCTGGGCCAGTTCCGTCCTCTGGATGGCAGCCAACCGTTCATCGGCGAGGCGGGCCAGGTCGAGCAGGTCGAGGAGTGGAAGGTAGAGCTTGTCGTTGCCGATGAGCTGATTCGTGGGGTGGTGAACGCGCTGAAACAAAGCCATCCCTACGAGACGCCAGCGTATGAAGTGTGGCGGTTGGAGGATTTCTGATCCTCGGTTCGTTGAAATGAAAAACCGCTGATTGAACCAGCGGTTTTTTATTGCCCGGGGGAATGGCAAAACCATGCCCGCCAGCGCAAGCAGGTTCCCCCTTGGAGTCCAGTGATCCCGTTGGCACAGTCCACCCTGTGGGAGCGAGCTTGCTCGCGATAGCGGTGGGTCCGCTTAGATGAACAGTGGATGTGCCGCCGTCATCGCGAGCAAGCTCGCTCCCACATGGGCTTTTCCTGGCCCGTCTACTGATGTCGGTTTTCGAGGCGGCAGGCTTCTTTTTCGATGCCGATGCATTCGACCGGTTCGCCCACACCTTTCTCGAACCGGCGGGCATTCATCAATAGCCCGCCCTTGATACCGCCGATGAACGCGAAGGCGCCTGGACGGTTGCCGGTGTGCTCCCCTGACAGATCCACCGCCACGCTGTTGGGCCTGACCTCGTACACCCAACCGCCGTTTGCCGCTTCCGTGACCGCCCAGATCTTGGCATCGCTATAGTCACGAAACGCCACGACGACCGATTGAACGGAAGGAGACTCCGGGCTGCTCGCCCAGCGCAAGACCGGTGGTTGCGAGTTTCTTGCCCGTAACCCACTGGCCAGTGCGTCCGCTCCTTGCACAGGGTTGATCCTCGAGGAGCCCACCGCCCAGAGGGATTCTTTGTTCGTCACCCAGGCCAGGCCTTCTGGCGGGGTGATCTTGCTCCAATCGATGGGCGTCGCTGCGACTTCCAGCATCGTCTCGTGACCAGAGGGTTCACGGTAGTCCGGGTTGGCGACGCAATCGGCCAGGTCGGTTTTCTTGCAGGCCTGCTTGATAAAGTGCCCTTTGACCCCGCCGGGGTAGCTGATCTCTTCCTCGCCGATAATAGGCCCCCCCGATTCCTGCTGGTCGATGCCATGGGGAGCCTTGAATTCGAATACCCATTCGTTGGCGAAGCTCTGGGCGATACGCTGGCTGCGCGTGGTACTGCTGTAGACCGAGTGCTGGGCCCCGGCTCCATGCTTGAACCAGTCGTACATCCATGTGTCTTCGGGGAAGGCCACTGATTTGGGCAGCAAGCCGTCCCGGAAGGCCTCGAGGCCTTGATTGGTGGTGTCTCCCCGGTAGAGCGTGTCCAGGTCGGTCCGCCAGCGCAATAAGGGTTGGGTCTTGCGGATATCCACGCTGGGATCCGCCGTGACCTGGAGCCAGGCCTGGTACCAGGGTTCATCCTTCTGCGCCGAGTCCTGGGTCGTTGCCCACGCATTGGGGCTCGCTTGCCAGGTGCCTGCCAATACCATGGCGACAGTCGCCGCCCGTATAAAACTGCTGCTTCTACTCATGATGTGGACACCTCTCCTGAAACGAGGATGCCAATCGAATCACATACTTCATTACGACCTATTCTTCGAATTGACAGTTTAATTACCGATTGCGCAGTGCGAAGGCAACGCGCGGGTGTGCCTCGGTTCACTGCGTGAGAGTGAGAATAGATGACTGTTTTAGGTTTTAAGACCTTATTTTGTAACAAGCATCTCAGTTGGAAGCGGTCGCGAATATCAGGTTGTGTTTATTGGCTGTTACTGGTCTGAATTATCCATTACCTGTTATTTCTGACAGTTGCTAGCGCTTGGTCGATGACCTTTAATCGAGGGTTTTGTCGAGGGGATCGCGCTAGATAATTTTTCGGTTGGGTACAGGTTCGGACTTGATGCAATAAGTACCGGCCTCATCGCGAGCAAGCTCGCTCCCACAGGAGGCAAGTGGTCGATCACAGGTCTTGTGAACAACACCCAGCCACTGTGGGAGCGAGCTTGCTCGCGATAAATCGAAAGAAGAATACAAAAATCCCGGTAGAACTTGGGGTGCTAGGCCCCGGCATCGACCTTGCGGCCATGCGCCAGGCCATCCAATGCCTGCCATAACCGCGGCGCCTTCTCCCCCAGCAGCAGGTGCCAGACGCCACCCTCCAACGGGCTCATACCTTGACACCCCAGCCCTTTGAGCCGGCTTTCCGACAAGCCCTTGTCATCGGCCAGCCGCACCCGTAGCCGGCTCGTCGCCACGCACTCGAGTTGCAGGACATTGTCCTGGCCTCCGAGGGCGTCCAGCCATTGTTGCGCTTCTGTGCTGGAAAGGGCGGCCGGCGTCGTCGGTGCAACGGCATTCGGTACCGGCGCGGTGACCGGGCGAAGGGTGGAGGGCATCGCCAGGCGAATTTCATCGGCAATGCTGTCGGCCATCGGCCCCACCACCACCTGCAGGCTCCCGCCGTTACCGGGGCGCACCACGGCCATGGCGCCGAGGGCCTTGAGCCGGGCGTCGGAGGCCTTGTTACGGTCCACCATGTCCAGCCGCAAGCGCGTGGTGCAGGCACCGATGGTGATCAGGTTGTCTGCGCCGCCCAACGCCTGGATGTAGGCCGCGGCCCGCTGGTTTTCGGCGATGGCCGGTTTGTCGCCTGCCGGTACCTCTTCACGCCCCGGGGTCTTCAGGTCGAAGCGGCGGATACAGAAGTCGAAAACCAGGTAGTAGATCGCCGCGTAGGCCAGGCCCACCGGGATGACCAACCAGCCGTTGGTGGATTTGCCCCAGCCCAGGACCATGTCGATGAAGCCGCCGGAGAAGGTAAAGCCCAGGTGAATGTCCAGCAGATTGGTCACGGCCATCGACACACCGGTGAGCAGCGCGTGGACCAGGAACAACAAGGGCGCGAGGAACATGAAGGCGAACTCGATCGGTTCGGTGACACCGGTCAGGAACGAGGTCAGCGCCATGGACAGCAGGATCCCACCCATGACCTTGCGCCGCTGGGGCAGGGCGTTGCGGTACATCGCCAGGCACGCGGCGGGCAGGCCGAAGAGCATCACCGGGAACATGCCGGTCATGAACTGGCCGCCCTTGGGATCGCCGGCGAAATAACGGCTCAGGTCACCGGTGACCACCGCACCGGTATCGGGGTCGGTGAAACTGCCGAAGATGAACCAGGCCATGTTATTGAGGATGTGGTGCAGGCCGGTAACGATCAGCAATCGGTTGAACACCCCGAACACGAAGGCGCCGAAACTGCCGCTTTCCATCAGCAAGGCGCCGAAACCGTTGATACCCTGCTGGATCGGCGGCCAGATAAGGCCGAACACCACGCCCAGCCCGACAGCGCTGAAGCCGGTGACAATCGGCACGAAGCGCCGGCCACCAAAGAACGCCAGGTATTCCGGCAACTTGATGTCCTTGAAGCGGTTGTACAGCGCGCCCGCCAGCAGGCCGCTGATGATCCCGGCGAGCATGCCCATGTTGATGCTGGCATCGAGCACCTTCAGGGTGGCGATCATTACCAGGTAGCCGATGGCCCCGGCCAACCCCGCGGTACCGTTGTTGTCCCGGGCGAAGCCCACGGCGATGCCGATGGCGAAGATCATCGCCAGGTTGGCGAAAATCGCCTGGCCGGCATCGTGGATGATGGCGATGTCCAAGAGATCGGTGTCGCCCAGGCGCAGCAACAGGCCGGCGATGGGCAGGATCGCGATGGGCAGCATCAGTGCCCGGCCGAGGCGTTGCAGCCCTTCGATGAAATGCTGGTACATGGCGTCTCTCCCTTTATTGTTCTTCGAAGTGGCTCAGTCCAGGGGCCAGTGTCGATGGCAGGCACGGCGTACCGCGAGTGCGCTGCCCAGGTCCAGCAGTTCGCTGCTCAAGCGAGCGCACTGCGCGGCGTCGAGGTGGCGCACGCGGTCCTTGATTTCGCCGATCTGCGGCGGGCTGACCGACAGCTCGCGTACACCCAGGCCGATCAGTACGGGCGTGGCTAACGGGTCCGAGGCCAGGGCCCCGCACACGCCGACCCAACGCCCATGCCTGGCGGCACCGGCGCAGGTCTGGGCGATCAGCCGCAGCAGCGCGGGGTGCAGGGCATCGACCCGGGCGGCGAGGCCGGCGTGGTCGCGGTCCATGGCCAGGGTGTATTGCGACAGGTCGTTGGTGCCGATGGAGAGGAAATCCGCATGTTCGGCCAATTGTTCGGCCAGCAACGCGGCGGCCGGCACTTCGATCATCACCCCCAGTTGCGGGCGTTCGCCCAGGCCCAATTCAGTGCCGAGGGCATCGAGGCGTTGGCGGATGTGCAGCAGTTCGTCGACTTCGGTGACCATGGGCAACAGGATCCGGCAGCGGTCCAGCGGACGGGTTTGCAGCAGGGCGCGCAGTTGCTGGTCGAGCAGGTCCGGTCGCACCTGGGCCAGGCGAATGCCGCGCAGGCCCAGTACCGGGTTGGCTTCGCTGGGCAGTGGCAGGTAATCCAGTTGCTTGTCGCCGCCCACGTCGATGGTGCGAATGATCACCGGCCTGTCGCCCATGGCATCGAGTACGGCTTGATAGGCCTGGCGCTGTTCTTCTTCGTCGGGGGCGGTGTGGCGGTCGACGAAGAGAAATTCGGTGCGCAACAAGCCAACGCCATCGGCACCGTTGGCCAAGCTTTCGCCGGCTTCGGCGCTGGAGGCCACGTTAGCGGCGACTTCAACCTCCACGCCATCGACGGTTCGCGCCGGTGTGTGGGCGAGGGTCTGTTGTTGGGCGCGCCGGGCCGTGCGTCGGGTCTGTGCTTGCCGCACCTGCGCCAGGCGCTCGGCGGTTGGCGTGAGTTCGAGACGGCCACCGTCAGCGTCCAGCACCATCGATTGCCCTGGCGCCTGCGCAAGCAGTGCCTCGCCCAGCGCCACCAGGCACGGCAGGCCTTTGCCTCGGGCCAGGATCGCCACATGGGACGTCGCGCCGCCCTCGACCATGCACACGCCGGCCACGCCTTGGGCGCTGAGTTGCAGCAGGTCCGACGGGGTCAGTTCCTGGGCGGCGACGATGGCGCCCGCCACAACGTCGAATTGCCAGGCCTCACCCAGCAACACCCGCAGGACCCGTTGGCGCAAGTCGCGCAAATCGTTGGCGCGCTCGGCCAGCAGCGTGCTGCCCAGTTGCTGCAGGACCTGGCATTGCGCGTCGATGGAACGGCTCCAGGCATGGGACGCGGCACTGCCTTGTTCGATGAAGAGTTCGGCGGCATCCAGCAGTAGCGGGTCTTCCAGTAGCGCCAGGTGGGCACTGAAGATCGCCTCTTCATCGTGGTGCTTCTTGGCCCGGGCGTGCTCCAGCGTGAGGTGGATCTCGCCACGGACTTGGGCCAGGGCGTCACTCAGATGTTGTCGCTGCTCTTCGACGGCATGGCCGCCGATGTCTTCCGGCAATTGAATGCCGTTCAACCGAACCAACGGCCCAGTCACCAGGCCGGGCGCGGCACATACGCCGTGCAGCACACCTTCTTCTGCATTCGCCCGTGGTGGTTCGGGCGACGGCGCGCTGGCATGGGCCTCTTCCACCAGGGCTGTGGATAAAGTCGCCAGCAAGGCTTGCAGCGCCGCCTCGGCATCGCTGCCCCGGCAACTGACGTGCACTTGCGCCTGTTCGGTGATGGCCAGCCCCATCATGCCCATGACGCTGTCGCAGGAGGCCGACTTGCCGCCGAAATGCAGCTGCGAGCGGCTCTTGAAGCCTTGCGCGGTCTGGCGCACCAGCGCCGCCGGGCGGGCGTGAAGACCGCCTCGATGGGCGATGCGGACCTGGCCGAACACTTCGATGCCGTCGTCTTGGTCGTGATGTTCCGCCTGGCCGCCGGCCTTGGCGAGAATGTGCAGCAGCGGCTCACCGACCTTCACCCCTTCGAGCGTGATGGGCCGTGCCTGGAAACGCTCGCCGTTGGTGATGACCAGCAGGCTGACCAGGCTCTTGCAGCGCAGCGCCACTTTATCCACGTCATAACGCAGCAGCGGCTGGCCATGGCTGACCCGTGCCCCTTCCTTGACCAGCATGGAAAACCCGTCGCCTTGCAGCTCGACCGTATCCAGGCCCAGGTGCAGCAGCAGTTCGGCGCCATTGTCGGCCCGCAGGGTCACCGCATGGCCGGTGCGGGCGACGTGGATCACTTCAGCGTCGCAGGGCGCGTAGAGGGTGTCGTTCAGCGGGTCGATGGCGATCCCATCGCCCATGGCGCCGCTGGCGAATACCGCGTCCGGGACATTGGCGAGGGTGAGCACCGGGCCGCTGAGGGGGGCGCTGAGGATCAGCTCTTTATTGTTGTTGGGCATGGGCTCGCTCTCTTCAGGCTCTTGTTTGAAAAGCAGTCGGATCAGTGGGTACGGGTGACCTTGCTCAGGTGCCGTGGCTGGTCCGGGTCCAGGCCTCGGGCCACAGCCAGGTTCGCGGCCATCGCGTAGAAGCTCTGGATCGCCAGGATCGGGTCCAGGGCCGGGTGCTCGGCGCGGCTCAAGGTCAGGTCGCGTTCGACAATGTCATCAGGTGCCGCCAACAGGACCCGGGCACCGCGCTGGCGCATGTCCGTGGCCAGGCTCAACACGCCGGCCTGTTCGGCACCGCGGGGGGCGAACACCAGCAGGGGGTAGTCATGGTCGATCAGCGCCATGGGCCCATGACGAACTTCGGCACTGCTGAAGGCTTCGGCCTGGATCGCCGAGGTTTCCTTGAACTTGAGCGCTGCTTCCTGGGCGATGGCGAACCCGGCGCCCCGGCCGATCACCATCAACCGCTGACAGTCGCGCAGGGCGTCGACAGCGCTGTGCCAGTCCTGGCGGGCGGCCTCGCGCAGGCCCTCGGGCAGGGCGCCGCCGGCTTCGAGCAACTCGGCGTCGGCTTTCCAGTGGGCCACCAGTCGCGCACTGGCGCTGAGGGTGGCAATGAAACTCTTGGTCGCGGCGACGCTGCTTTCGACGCCGGCACACAGCGGCACGCTGAATTCACAGGCGGCTTCCAGAGGCGAGTCGGGGGCATTGACCAGGGCCACGCTCAAGGCGCCACGCTTGCGCAACAGGCGCAGGCTGTTCACCAGGTCCGGGCTCTGTCCCGACTGGGAAAACCCGAACGCCACCTGGCCGCTGACCTTCAGCGGCGCCTGTTGCATGGTCACCACCGACATCGGCAGCGAGGCCACCGGGATACCCAACTGTTGCATAGTCAGGTAAGCGAAATAGCTGGCGGCGTGGTCGGAGCTGCCGCGGGCGACAGTCATCGCCACTTGCGGTGGTTGGCGGCGCAGGCGTCCGGCGATTTCCTCGAGGGCCGGATCCAGTCGCTGCAACTGGCGCTCGACCGCTTCATGGGAGGCCAGGGCCTCTTCAAGCATTTTGGAAGTCAATGGCTTCTCCTTCGACCATCACGTCGGTCAGGGTCAGGGAACGGTCAAGGCGTACGCAGTCGGCCCAGGCGCCGGGTTGCAGGCGACCGCGTTCGGGCAGGCCGAGGTAGTCGGCGGGAAACTGGGACAGACGCTGGGACGCTTCGGCGATGGGCAGGCCGATTTTCACCAGGTTGCGCAGGGCCTGGTCCATGGTCAGGGTGCTGCCGGCCAGGGTGCCATCGGCCAGGCGCACCCCGCCCAGGCACTTGGTCACGGTGTGGCTGCCCAACTTGTATTCGCCGTCGGGCATGCCGGCGGCGGCGGTGGAGTCGGTGACGCAGTACAGGCACGGGATCGCCCGCAGGGCCACGCGCATTGCGCCGGGGTGCACGTGGAGCAAGTCGGGGATCAGCTCGGCGTAGCGGGCATGGGCCAGGGCCGCGCCGACGATCCCCGGCTCGCGGTGATGCAACGGGCTCATGGCGTTGTACAGGTGGGTGAAACTGGTCGCCCCGGCGGCCAACGCCGCGACGCCTTCTTCATAGCTGCCCAGGGTATGGCCGATCTGCATGCGCACGCCCCGGGCGCTGAGGGCGCGGATCAAGGCATCGTGACCGGCGATTTCCGGGGCAATGGTAATCACCCGGATCGGCGCCAGGGCCAGGTAGCGCTCCACCTCGGCCAGCAGCGCGGTGTGGGCGAAATTCGGTTGCGCGCCCAGTTTTCCGGGGTTGATGTAAGGGCCTTCCAAGTGCACGCCCAGGACCCGGGCGCTGCCGTTCGGACGCTGCTCACAGAACTCGCCGAGGGCCTGCAACACGCTGGCGATCTCTTCGCTGGGGGCGGTCATGGTGGTGGCCAAGAGGGCGGTCGTGCCGAAACGCAGGTGAGTGCGGGCGATGGTCTCGAACGCCGAGGCGCCTTGCATGATGTCCTTGCCGCCACCGCCGTGGACGTGCAGGTCGATAAAACCGGGCAGCAGGTAGGGCAGGTCGTTGCCCGCCGGATCGCAGGGCTGGCCTTCGATGGCCACGACTCTACCGTGCTCATGGAGCAGGCGGCCGCGAACCCAGCCGTCACAGGTGAGGATGTTGTCTTCGGACATGGGAATTCTCTGCTCGTCTAGCGCCGCAGCTCTGCGACAAAGTCGTAGTAGTCGTTGCGGCAATAGGTGTCGGTGACTTCGATGGGGGTGTTGTCTTCCAGGTAGCCGACCCGGGTCATCAGCAGCATCGCGGTACCGGGGGCGATGCCCACCAGGGCGGCGAATTCGTCCGAGGCGTTGATGGCCTGGATGTGTTGCAGGGCGCGCACCACCGGCTTGCCGATGCCGTCGAGAAATGCGTAGAGGGAATCGCCCACCGCTTGCGGCTTGGGAATGAGGCTGGCGGGCAAGGTGCTCATCTCGATGGCCATGACCGTGTCGTCGGCCTTGCGCAGGCGCTTGAGCCGCGCGACTTTGTCGGTGGGCGACAGGCCCAGGCGGATCAGTTCTTCGTGGGTGGGCGGGGTGATTTCCCGCTCCAGCCATTGGGAACCCGGCACAAAACCCTTGAGCCGCAGCATCTCGCTGAAGCCGCTGAGGCGTGACAGCGGCTGTTCCAGGCGCGGGGTGATAAAGGTGCCGGAGCCCTGGTTGCGGCGAATCAGCCCTTGTTCGAACAGCACCTCCAAGGCCTTGCGGGCCGTGACCCGGGAAATGCCCAGTTGCTCGCTCAAGCTGCGCTCGGACGGCATCGCCTGTTCGGCTTTCCACTGGCCGGCATGAATCGCCGTCTCCAGGTTACGCGCCAATTGCAGGTACAGCGGCGTGGGTTGGGTGTCGTCAGGGCGCAGGGCCAGGATGTCGTTCATATTCGTGTCCGATGCGGTTATTGGGTTGTTGTCGCTCGGTAAGTGGGGTGGAAGCTAATACCACTTGAATACCATGTCAACGCCGCTTTCCCGGGGTTTAGAGAGGTTGTTGGAGGGTTTTGGTGGGGTGGGATTGAAGTGGTATTAGAGGGTGGGGATTCGAACGTAAATATCTTCAACTGCGACAACGCCTACTGGGTGAACTGGTATTCATCTGTAGGTAATTTCTGAAGTTGCGATTTTTTGATTTTATTTTTTGATGCTGACGGGCGGTCGTCCGAGCCCACCAAGGCTACCGCGTTGTTGTGGCGAGGGATTTATCCCCGCTGGGGCGGGCAGCGGCCCTAACCTGACAACTCGGTGTGCCAGGAGAGCTGGGGGATTGCTTGGGGCTGCTGCGCAGCCCAGCGGGGATAAATCCCCTCGCCACAGAGATAGCGGTCTGTCAGACGCACCGATGTTTCCGACATGTTTTTTGGGTGGTCCCTGCCTTGGACCGGGTAGCGCTTCGGACTTGATGCAATAAGTGCCGGCCTCATCGCGAGCAAGCTCGCTCCCACAGGGGGTTATGTGCAATACAAAACTACTGTGGGAGCGAGCTTGCTCGCGATGAGGCCAGATCAGGCAACGAAGATTTGATGCCGGGTCAGAGGGCTTTTGTGGCGAGGGGCTACGGACGAATTTCGATCATCGTGCCATCCGGCACCAGGTTCCAGACTTCGCGCATGTCCACGTTGCGCATGGCGATGCAGCCATCGGTCCAGTCCAGCGTATGGAACAGCTGTTCAGGGTTTTCTTCCGAATCAGGCGTGCCGTGGATCATGATCATGCCCCCCGGCTCCACGCCTTCACGGCGGGCGCGGGCGGCGTCGCTGATGTTGGGGTAGGAAATGTGCATCGACAGGTAGAACCGGTCACTGGTCTTGCGCCAGTCGATCCAGTAGAAACCTTCGGGGGTGCGCTTGTCGCCCTCGATCAGCTTGGGGCCTTTCTTGGCGCCCTTGCCCAGGGAAATGCGATAGGTCTTGAGCGGCTTGCCGTCGTTGATCAATTGCAATTGATGGGCGGACTTGAGCACCAGCACTTTTTCGATGACCTTGCCGTTGTAGGTTCCCACGGCGGCGGCCTGGGACACAACGGTGAACGACAAGCAGAACAGGACAAGCAACCAGCGCATTGAAACGATATCCCTAGAGGTGTCGCGGCTATATTCGATTGGTTTTTTTAGGTGTTGGCCGGCTGGGCCAGCGGCGGGATCGATTCGGATCGCACCGGGTAATCCTCCGCCCGGCGGTCGGCATAGAAATATTCCAGGGTGCGGCCCACCGTACGGAAAGCCAGCTCGTCCCAGGGAATGTCCGCTTCTTCGAACAACTTCACCTCCAGGCTCTCGGGCCCGGCGGCGAAATCCTCGTCCACCAGTTCGGCGCGGAAGAATACATGTACCTGGCTGATATGCGGTACGTCAATCAGCGTATAGATGCTCAAGTTTCGCACCCGGGCGCAAGCCTCTTCGGCGGTTTCGCGCACGGCGGCCTGCTCGACCGTCTCGCCGTTCTCCATGAAGCCCGCCGGCAGCGTCCAGTAGCCGCGCCGCGGCTCGATGGCGCGTCGGCACAACAACACCTTGCTGCCCCAGGTCGGCACGCAACCAGCGACGATGTTGGGGTTCTGGTAGTGGATGGTGTGGCAGGTGTCGCAAACGAAGCGCAGGCGCGAATCGCCTTCGGGTATGCGCTGGGTCACCGGGTTACCGCACTGGCTGCAGAATTTCATGCTTGGATTCCTGAATGCTGCGCCTATCTTGGCGTGCGCGGCAGGTGTCGGCAAGTTGTCGTTTCGCGACACGACGCGGTGCGGGGGTTGGGCCGCTTGAATGATTGGTGCATGATGCAAGGTAGCGAATGAATCGAGAAGTCTCATGCTGGACGAGCTACTGCATCGAGTAAGCAACCACACCCCACACGACCTGCAGGCCGACCGACGTTTCCCTGAAGCCGCGGTGCTGGTGCCGATCACCCGCAGTGACGAACCGGAACTGGTACTGACCCTGCGCGCCAGCGGGCTATCGACCCATGGCGGCGAAGTGGCGTTTCCCGGCGGGCGTCGCGACCCGGAAGATCCGGACCTGATCTTCACCGCCCTGCGCGAAGCCGAGGAAGAAATCGGCCTGCCCCCCGGCCTGGTGGAAGTGATCGGCCCTCTCAGCCCGTTGATCTCGCTGCATGGCATCAAGGTCACGCCCTATGTCGGGGTGATTCCGGACTACGTCGAATACCAGGCCAACGATGCCGAGATCGCGGCGGTATTCAGCGTGCCGTTGGAGTTTTTTCGCAAGGATCCGCGCGAACACACGCACCGGATCGATTACCAGGGTCGCAGTTGGTATGTGCCCAGCTATCGGTTTGGCGAGTACAAGATCTGGGGGCTGACGGCGATCATGATCGTCGAGTTGGTCAACCTGCTGTACGACGCCGGGATCGACCTGCACACCCCGCCAAAGAGTTTCATCAATACCTGATGCCCCGAGGATTCCCATGAAATACCGCCTGGGCGATGCCCGAGTCGAAACCCACCCACAGAGCTGGGTCGCACCCAACGCCACGCTGGTGGGCAAGGTACGCCTCGAAGAGGGTGCCAATGTCTGGTTCAACGCCGTGCTGCGCGGCGACAACGAGCTGATCCTGATCGGCAAGGACAGCAACGTGCAGGACGGCACGGTGATGCACACCGACATGGGTTATCCACTGACCATCGGCACCGGCGTGACCATCGGCCATAACGCCATGCTCCATGGCTGTACGGTGGGCGACTACAGCCTCATTGGCATCAACGCAGTGATCCTCAACGGCGCGAAGATCGGCAAGCACTGCATCATCGGCGCGAATTCGCTGATCGGCGAAAACAAGGAGATTCCCGACGGCTCGCTGGTGATGGGCTCGCCCGGCAAGGTGGTGCGTGAATTGACCGAAGCCCAGAAGAACATGCTCGTGGCCAGCGCGGCGCACTATGTGCACAATGCCCAGCGCTATGCCCGCGACCTGGCCGAGCAGGAACCATGAGCGCCCCTGAACGCCCGGTGCCTTCGCCTTGCGTGAACATCTGCGCGCTGGACGATGACGATATCTGCACCGGCTGCCAGCGCACCGTGGCGGAAATCACCCGGTGGAGCCGGATGGACAATGACGAACGCCGCGGGGTCTTGGCGCTGTGTCATGAACGGGCCAAGGCCAGTGGGTTGGTGTGGATGTTGCCGGCCGGGCGGTGATGTCGGAGATGAACACAATCCCCTTGTGGGAGCGAGCTTGCTCGCGATGACGGAGGCACATTCGACAGTGTCTCGCGCTGACCACCGCTATCGCGAGCAAGCTCGCTCCCACAGGGGATCATGGTGTTTGCTTGAGTCCCGCCCACCGATCCAACCCCACCACCCCCAACGCAATCCCGACAAATCCCGCCAGTATCCCCCCGGCATTGATGAACACCTGTGGATAACCCAGGCTCGCCACGTCGATGAAAGGGTAGGGGTAGGCCGCCAGTAAATCCCCCCGCAGCAGGACATAGGCGAAGTAGACCAAGGGATAGATCATCCACAGCCCGATGTGGCCCAGGCGCAAGCGGCCTTTGGGCACCCACCGCCACCAATAGGCGATGTAGAGTATCGGCACCACGTCATGCAGTAATTCGTCGGCCACGAACTGCCAGCCTTCGGGTTGCCAGAGGTGGCGCAGCAGCAGGTTGTAGGCCAGGCTGACCAGGGCGATGCTCACGGCGACACCGCTGCGTACGCCGGGCTGCAGGAACCAGCGGCGGGCCGGGGCGGGGCGAGGGGTCAGCTCCCAGGTCAGGACCACCGCCACCCACAGGTTGGTCAGCACCGTGAAGAAACTGAAGAAACTCACCAACCCGCCCAGCAGGCTCGCCCCCAGCTCCCAGCGACCCAGCAGGATCAGATACAACTGGATGCTCAACCCCGCCCAGGCCAGCAGCGCCGTGACCGACACGAAGCGCTGGCGCAGGGTGAGGCCAGGACCTCTATCAATCCCCACGGCGGCTCAGACCGGCCGTTTGGTGCGCATCAACTTGATGTACAGGCGCTCGACTTTCTCCCGCGCCCAAGGGGTCTTGCGCAAGAAGGTCAGGCTCGACTTGATGCTCGGGTCGCTTTTGAAGCAGCGGATATCGATGCGTTCAGCCAGGCCCGACCATTCGTAGTGCTGCACGAGGGCGTTGAGGATCTGCTCCAGCGTCACGCCGTGCAGCGGGTTGTTGTTGGGTTCGGTCATGGAAGGCCTTCGCGCAAAAAGGGTAAAGCCGCGCACCTTAGCCGAGGTGCCCTCGTGGTGGAAGCATAGCCTTCATCGTGGGGCTCCAGGGCCAGGTGCACTGTTACCAAATCCGAGATGATCCATGTCAACAAAAGCCCTTTCTCTATTGATAACAGGACATTATCCTTGCGCCGCTTGCTGAAACGCTTCTTCTGTTATGCCGGAGCCTCTGCGTCCAGCTCATTCCCGCTGGAAGATCTGATGAATGCCCAATGCACTGATCCTGAAAGACAGCGCTGTCTTGGTGAATTCCTGTGGGAGCGAGCTTGCTCGCGATAACGATTGCACATTCAACATTGAAGCCGACTGACACGCCGCCATCGCGAGCAAGCTCGCTCCCACAGGGATCGCGCCAGCCAATTTGCCTTTTTCAACTGAACCATGCCCCTTCAAGATCGTCATCTACAGTGACTACTTGCGCGGGCCTCCTTAAAACGTCACGGAGAATCACACTATGAGCACTGAGGGTGCTTTGAGTCGAAGCCGTCTGCTTCCGAGCCTGCTCGGCATTCTGCTTCTATTGATGGGCCTGGCCCTGCTGGCCGGCGGGGTCAAGCTGAGCACGTTGGGCGGCTCGCTGTATTACCTGCTGGCCGGTATCGGCCTGGCGCTGACCGGCGTGCTGCTGATCATGGCCCGTCGCGCGGCCCTGGGCCTGTACGCACTGGTGCTGTTCGCCAGCACCGTATGGGCGCTGTGGGAAGTCGGCCTGGACTGGTGGCAACTGGTGCCGCGCCTGGCGCTGCTGTTTGCCCTGGGCATCGTCATGTTGCTGCCGTGGTTCCGCCGCCCGCTGTTGACCGCCGACGCCTCGGCCATGGGCACCCGTGCGTTGGGCGCCGCCGTGGTCATCGCCGGTATCGCCGCGCTTGCCAGTCAGTTCACCAACCCGGGTGAGATCAAGGGCCAACTGGACCGCGACAGCGTGCCAGGCATGACCAACACCGCACCGGCCATGCCCGACGGCGACTGGAATTCCTACGGGCGCAGCGCCCACGGCGACCGCTATTCGCCGCTGGCGCAGATCACCCCCGAGAACGTCAGCAAGCTCAAGCAAGCCTGGACGTTCCGCACCGGCGACCTGCCAGGGCCGAACGACCCGGGTGAAACCACCGCCGAAAACACCCCGCTGAAGGTCAACGGCATGCTCTACGTGTGCACGCCTCACAGCCAAGTGATTGCCCTGGAGCCTGAAACCGGCAAGGAAATCTGGCGTTTCGATCCGAAGCTTTCCACGCAAAAAGCGGAAAACTTCAAGGGGTGGGCCCACATGACCTGCCGTGGCGTGACCTACCACGATGACGCCGTCTACGCTTCCGCCGAGCAGAGCCCCACCGGCACCGCCAGCACCACACCGGCCAGTACCGTCTGCCCACGACGGATCTTCCTGCCGACCGCCGACACCCGCCTGATCGCCCTCAACGCCGACACCGGCAAGATGTGCGAAGACTTCGGCGACAAGGGCCAGGTCGACCTGAGCGCCAACATCGGCGGCTTCACGGCCGGCGGTTACTACTCCACCTCGCCACCGGCGGTCACCCAGAATCTGGTGGTGATCGGCGGCCACGTCACCGACAACGTCTCCACCGACGAACCAAGCGGTGTGATCCGTGCCTACGACGTGCACACCGGCAAGCTGGTATGGAACTGGGACAGCGGCAACCCGGACGACACCACGCCGATCGCCGAAGGCCAGACCTACACCCGCAACTCGCCGAACATGTGGTCCATGTTCAGCGTCGATGAAAAACTCGGCATGCTCTACCTGCCGATGGGCAACCAGACCCCCGACCAGTTCGGTGGCCTGCGTACCCCGGAATCGGAAAAGTATTCCGCTGGCCTGACCGCCCTGGACATCGCCACCGGCAAGGTGCGCTGGTACTTCCAGTTCACCCACCACGACCTGTGGGACATGGACGTTGGCGGTCAACCGACGCTGATGGACATGAAGACCGCCGATGGCGTGAAACCCGCCGTCCTGGCGTCGACCAAGCAGGGCAGCATCTACGTGCTGGACCGCAGCAATGGTCAGCCGATCGTGCCGATCAAGGAAATCCCGGTGCCGCAAGGCGCGGTGGAGGGCGACCACACCTCGCCGACCCAACCGATGTCCGACCTGAACTTCGTGCCGCCGGTCCTCAAGGAACGCGACATGTGGGGCGTGACTCCGTTCGACCAGATGTTGTGCCGGATCGACTTCAAGTCGCTGCGCTATGACGGCATGTTCACCCCACCGTCGCTGCAAGGTTCGATCGTCTACCCGGGCAACTTCGGCGTATTCGACTGGGGCGGCATTTCGGTGGACCCGGTGCGCCAGATCGCTTTCGTCAACCCGAGCTACATGGCGTTCAAGTCGAAGCTGGTGCCAGCGGCGGAAGTGGCCGGTGGGCCGGGTCGCAAGAGCGAAACCGAAGGCGTGCAGCCGAACAAGGGCGCGCCGTATGGCGTGATCCTCGAAGCGCTGCTCTCGCCGATGGGCCTGCCTTGCCAGGCGCCTGCCTGGGGTTATGTCGCGGCGGTGGACCTGACCAACAACAAGACCCTGTGGAAACACAAGAACGGCACCGTGCGCGACAGCTCGCCAGTACCGATCCCGCTGAGCATGGGTGTTCCGAGCCTGGGGGGTACGTTCACCACGGGCAGCGGCCTGGCGTTCCTCAGCGGTACGCTGGACCAGTACCTGCGTGCCTATGACGTGAAAAACGGCAAGCAGCTGTGGGAAGGCCGCCTGCCCGCCGGTGCCCAGACCACGCCGATGACCTACACCGGCAAGGACGGCAAGCAATACGTGCTGGTCGTTGCGGGGGGGCATGGCTCCCTGGGGACCAGGCAGGGTGATTATGTGATTGCCTATAAGTTGCCGGATTAAGCAAAACCGGCACTCATGAAAAAGGCGACACCTTTGCGGGTGTCGCCTTTTTTATTGCACTGTGGCTTTTGTGGCGAGGGAGCTTGCTCTCGTTAGGTTCGTAGGAGCTGCCGAAGGCTGCGATCTTTTGATCTTTCGCTTGAGACTCAAGTGTCTGGGGAAAGATCGCAGCCTCGTTGCACTCGACAGCTCCTACACAGCTCCTACACAGCTCCTACAACGCAGCCCAGCGGGAGCAAGCTCCCTCGCCACGGGTTTGCATTCAGCCAGCTTACAACTCGATCTTCACCGCCTGGGAAGCCCGGGTTGCCTTGGCACGGGCCGCTTTGATGGATTCATCGCGGGCCAGGGCCACGCCCAGGCGGCGCTGGCCGTTGACTTCCGGTTTGCCGAACAGGCGCAGGGCGGTGTCCGGTTCGCTCAGGGCCACGCCCAGGTTGGCGAACGCGGTCTGGGTCGATTGGCCTTCCACCAGGATCACCGACGACGCCGACGGGCCGAACTGGCGGATCAGCGGGATCGGCAGGCCGAGAATGGCGCGGGCGTGCAAGGCGAATTGCGACAGGTCCTGGGAAATCAGTGTCACCAGACCCGTGTCATGGGGGCGTGGCGAGACTTCGCTGAACCACACCTGGTCGCCCTTGATGAACAGCTCGACGCCAAACAGGCCACGACCACCCAGGGCCTCGGTCACGGCCTTGGCCACGCGCTCGGATTCGGCCAGGGCCGCCGGGCTCATGGCCTGGGGTTGCCAGGATTCCTGGTAGTCGCCTTTTTCCTGGCGGTGGCCGACCGGTGCGCAGAAGGTGGTGCCGCCCACGTGACGTACGGTAAGCAAGGTGATTTCGTAGTCGAAATCGATAAAGCCTTCGATGATGACCCGGCCCTTGCCGGCGCGGCCACCTTCCTGGGCGTAGTCCCAGGCTTTCTGTACATCGTCGCTACCGCGCAGCAGGCTCTGGCCCTTGCCCGAGGAACTCATCACCGGCTTGACCACGCAGGGGAAGCCCAGGGTTTCCACGGCCTTGCGGTAGTCTTCGACGGTGTCGGCGAAGAAATACGGCGAAGTCGGCAGGCCCAGCTCTTCGGCGGCCAGGCGACGGATGCCTTCACGGTTCATGGTCAGTTGCGCGGCGCGGGCGGTGGGGATCACGGTAAAGCCTTCGGCTTCCAGCTCCACCAGGGTGGCGGTGGCGATGGCTTCGATTTCCGGCACGATGAAGTGCGGCTTCTCGGCCTCGATCACCGCACGCAGGGCGGCGCCGTCGAGCATGTTGATCACATGGCTGCGGTGGGCCACTTGCATGGCCGGCGCGTTGGCGTAGCGATCCACGGCAATCACCTCGACGCCCAGGCGCTGCAGCTCGATTACCACTTCCTTGCCCAGCTCACCGCTGCCACACAACAAAACGCGGGTCGCGGTGGGCGACAATGGGGTTCCGATACGGGTCATCTGAAGGTCCTCAAGCAGGAGCGGATCATCGGGGTGCGCGCCGGGCGAGCTTCCCATGGGGAGAAAGCGCGGCATTTTACATGAACCGCGGGATTTGGCTTCAGGTGGCGACGGTTTGCTTTCGCAAACGCCAGGCCATGATCAGCCAGACGACCGTGACCCCGGCGAATTTCGAGGCCAGGGCGGTGATCACCACGCCTGGCGTCAGGGCGTCGATCAGGCCGAAGAAAATGAAGGTGTCGAGGGGAATGCTCAGGGCCGAACTGATCCACAGCCGATCATGGAGCGGGCGCTTGGTGATCGTGAACACCAGCCAGTCGATGCACTCGGACACGGCGAATGCCGTGGCGCTGGCCAGGGCGATGGTCGGGTCCGAAGTGACGTAGGACAACACCAGCGCCACCAGCATCGCCAAGATGGCGCCATGGCCGAAACGGGTCTGGACCATGTCCCGCAGGATAAACACCAGCCCGCCCCAGGCCGACCAGATGATGTCCAGGTGCGGCGCGGCGGAAAACGCGAAGTTGATCAGCACGACGCTGGCGATGTAGGCGAGCAGGAAGAGCATGGGGTACCTGGTGAAATGTCCTGTGAATCATTAAGAACAGCGATATCCCCGTGGCGAGGGAGCTTGCTCCCGCTGGGCTCTGTAGGAGCTGCCGAAGGCTGCGATCTTTTGATCTTTCGCTTGGGACTCAAGTGTTTGGGGAAAGATCGCAGCCTCGTTGCACTCGACGGCTCCTACAATGCATTCCAGCGGGAGCAAGCTCCCTCGCCACGGGGTTCTGTGTTGTCCAGTGGACAGGGTAGTTCAGCCGCCGCCAGTCTCTCAATCCTCCTCACTACCCTCCGCCTTCCAATACCCCACCGCCTTCACAAAGTCCTGGTCCAACCCTTTCTCCTCCAGCAACACCTTGCGAATCTGCCGCGACACCTTGCTCTCGGTCGCGACCCAGGCGTACAGCTTGCCGCCGGGCATTTCCAACTGTCGCACGGTTCGCAGCAGGTTGTCCTGGCGGCCTTCGCGCAATACCCAGATCACATGGACCTGCGCCGGGCTCTGGAGGATCTGTTGTTCGGCGCCGTTTTCCACTTCCACCACCACCAGGGCCCGTCGGTCCGGCGCCAGGCCTTCGAGGCGGCGGGCGATGGCGGGCAGGGCGGTTTCGTCGCCGACCAGCAGGTAGCTGTCGAAGATGTCAGGCACGATCATCGAGCCCCTGGGCCCGGCGATGTTCAGGTATTGCCCGGGGGCGGCCTGGGCCGCCCAGGTCGAGGCCGGGCCGTCGCCGTGGAGCACGAAATCGATGTCCAGCTCCAAGGTGTTCAGGTCATAGCGGCGTGGCGTGTAGTCGCGCATCTCGGGCATCGGGCCCTGGGCCTTGCCCGCGCTGGGGTTGAAGTTATCCAGGGCGGCCTGTTCCTCGGCGTTCTGCGGGAACAGCAATTTCACGTGGTCATCCGTGCCCAGGCTGGTGAACCCGGCCAGTTCCGGCCCGCCGACGGTGATGCGGCGCATGCGTGGGGTCAGGTCCACCACCCGCAACACTTGCAGGCGGCGACGCTTGATCTCGTGGCTGACGCGGTGAATGGTGTTTGGATCGTGTTCAGTCATTGCTTGACTCCGAAACAGAGGGACGGGCAGGGCCGTCGACGATGGCTTTGACGGTGTCGTTGAGCAGGCCGCGCACCCGCAGGATTTCTTCCGGGCTCCAACGGCCCTGGTGCATCTGTAGCGCATCGCGCAGGTGACCCACCGCCTCGTGGATCTCGGCAGGCCGATCCTGGTCACGCAGGGTACGCTTGCTGGTTTCGATGCGCATCCGCACGCCGTCCAGCGCTTCGGCCTGGTCTCGAAGGAATAGACGTCCGGCATCGGTCGCGCTGTAACACTTTTTTCCACCCTCGGCGTCGCCGCTGATCATCTTACCCATTTCAAGGTGGGTCAGGGTCGGGTAGATCACGCCGGGGCTGGGGCTGTAGGCACCGTCGAACATGGACTCGATCTGCCGGATCAGCTCGTAGCCGTGGCAAGGTTTCTCGGCAATCAGGGCCAGCAACAGCAATTTCAAGTGGCCGGGGGCGAAAACCCGTGGGCCGCGACTGCCGCGCTCGCGACCGGGCGGGCGTCGTTCGAAGCCATCCTGACGACCCTGTTCATGAGTGGAAGGGGGATAAAGGACTGTCATGTGTTTGCTCTCTGTTCCGCATAAATAGAACCGAGATATATCTTTGACTTCAGATATATCTTCGCTTATATAGATATATCTTGAAGTGAAGATATATCTTCGTTGGGTCCTACAAGAAGTGAAGTGTGACCTTACCTGAATCCCTTAAGTTTG
The DNA here is from genome assembly GCF_900104425.1 of Pseudomonas sp. NFACC13-1. Lineage (NCBI taxonomy): Bacteria > Pseudomonadati > Pseudomonadota > Gammaproteobacteria > Pseudomonadales > Pseudomonadaceae > Pseudomonas > Pseudomonas sp. NFACC13-1. Next base: position 309,692 of record NZ_FMXV01000001.1, read on the forward strand.
CGGGACGAAACCGGGTGGGTATCAGGAAGTATTAACCGTAACTAGTGGGAATGTGGGAATGCTCTTACATTAAAAGTTACGTTTTATCGAAAATTGCGTATTTTTCCTTGTGTTGCATGTTCGCTTTACTACAAGTCTATGCGAACTTTCCTGCTTATTTTTAATTAAAGAGCGACGATCATGCACCGGCGTTGAAGGGGCACGCCAAGCTGTATTGGCCTGCAACTTCAGCCCTTCCCTCTTTATTGCTATGAACAGGTGTTAACAATGCTCATGAAAATCGTAACCGCAGCTTCCCTGACCGCTGCGGCCCTGAGTTCTTCGCTGGCTTTCGCTGCCGACGACGCACGTTCGTCCATCCATATCACGGCGAACATTCCGACCCAGCAGTTCCACGTGCAGCCACGTGACCCGAACTGGGGTAAGAATGAAACCATGAACTACAACACCGTCAACGGGACCCTGACGTCGCTGCGCCAGACCTACGACGTGAAGAACACCGAAGGTTCGGTCAACGCCTACATCGAAGGCGGCGAGGCTTCGCTGTTCAATGGCAGCGATGCCATCGCTCTGACCACCGCCTTCAACGGTGTCACCCTGACCGACAGGTCCCAGGAAGTGGTGGACGACGCGACCTCCACGCCAGGCACCCAGGCTGAGATGACCATTATCCCGGCCAGGCCTCTGCCTACCCAGAACGGCGTATACACCGCTGACATGACCGTCATCTTCGACGCCGTGCCACGCCCGTAATGCCCTTTGCCGCCCGGTGAGTTCCACCTCGTCCCGGGCAGCGCGACAGGCCTGCCGGCGCTCCCCAGCCGGCCGGCCTGTAGCTGGAATGCCTTGATAGCTCGCTGATAATGAGAGTCCCGTTGATGTTTTCGATGACACCCATCGCAGGTGCGCTCGCGCTATTGTTGTGCGCCAATGCATTGGCCGCGCCAACTGCACCCGGTACGACACCCACGAGCCTGCTGTCCCAGGCCAAGGGGTTGCCGGCGGAGTTTGAAGCCCACTTCTTCGATGTGCCGCTCGCGGTTCGTATTGAACTCAATCAACAGTATCTCGGCGAGGCCATGGTGGTCTTGACGCGAGATGATCGTATTACCCTGCTCGAGTTTACCGACACCCACGAGAGTTCGATCAAGGCGGTCGAACGCGAGCAATGGGAACAACGCCTCAAGCAGGGCATCGCACTCGGCGCCTGTGAAACCAATTGTTCGGCGGGGTTGCTGGCCGTGCATTACAGCCTCGAGAACTCCTTGGTGTCGATCCTGACCCAAGACGTCGAGCGCTCGACCGAGCCCCGGCGTTTTTACGACCAACCCAAAGAGGGCAGCTTCGGTCTTATCTTCAATAACCAACTCAATCTCAATGGTGGCCAGGAACAGGATACCGGGGGACGCTATGGCCTCAACGCCAGTTCCAGCGTGGGCAACTGGAGCCAATCCCTGGACCTCCAGCTCTCGCGTCTTGGTGGGCCGGACGACAAGACTTACCACGCCATCCACGAGCTCTATACCCAACGAGAGTTGGAAGGACAATTTTTCCGCCTGGGTTATTTCACGCCCAGTTCCGATGGCCTGAACCGTCAGATCCGTTCGTTTGGCGCCAACCCGGACACTGCGCTGGGGGTGATGTTCGGCAGTTCCGACAGCCTGGTCGTCGATAATCCCAAGCCCAGCGTCTACCCCATTTATGTCACCGCCAGCCGCCAGGCGTCGGTGGAGATTTATCGCAGTGGCCTGCTGATCAACACCCAGGCCGTCAGCGCCGGCTTGCAGAGCCTGGACACCCGGCCATTGCCCGGTGGTATCTACGAAGTGGAGGTCCGGCTGATCGAGGATGGACAAACCACCGCCACCAGCCAGGAACTGGTCTACAAACCCAGCAATTGGAGCAGCACGGAAGATCGCTGGCGCTACAACCTGTTCGCCGGTCGGGAAACCCGGTTGTGGAGCAACTGGGACGACCAGCCCTCGGGTTTTACCACGGCGGGCCTCGGCGTCAATTACCTGCTGCACCCACGGGTGATCCTGGGGGGCTCCATGCGTCAGGTGCAGGACAAACTGCAAGTGGGCACTTCGGTGGACTGGACGCTGGGCAGCAGTACCAGCTTGTACGCCAATGTCTACCAGACCGAACAGTACGGCACCGGCATGGACTTGCAGGGCATGTACAGCTACGGCAATGGCAGCGTCGTGGCCAGCCACAACCGCAGTTGGCTGGACACTCGCAACACCTACGAAACCCTGCCGGACGGCACCCGTATCCGCCAGCGCAACGTGTACGTCGGTCAAACCAGCAACTCGTCGCTGTCGGTCAACCATCGCTTGAGCAACAAGACCTCCCTCAACGGGCGGCTGGCCTACAGCGAAGGCAATGTCCAGGGCACGGGCCTGGACCTGGGCTGGACCCAGCGCGCCAAGCTGCGTGGCAGCGATGCCAACTGGCGGTTGTCGGTGTTCGACCGCCCTGGCACTTCGAGTACCAATGACCGGCGTAATCGCGGTGTGGACCTGAGCCTCAGCGTGGCCTTGGGCGGCCCGGGCGAGTACTGGTCGGGCAGCATCGGCACCCGCACCTCCCGCGAGGGCGACCGGGACAACAATGCCTCGCTGACCTATCGCCGCGACCTCCAGGACCACGTGTTGCAAAGCGTCTCCGCCACGGCGCTGGCCGATACCTATGGCGTGGGCCTGTCCGGCCTCGCCAGCTTCAGTACCGACTCGCTCTATGGCGATGGTTTCATCCAGCGCTCGTCCTACAACGACAACCTCACCGGCGGCCTGAACCTCAGCAGCACGGTCGCCGTGGGCGGCCGAAAAGCCGCCTTCACCGGCGTGCCGCAAGGTCGCGGCGCGGGAATGATCGTCGACGTGGAGACCGACCTGGACAACATCGTCCTGCGCGCCGACGACCTGACTGGCGGCAGCACCACGTTGCACCCGGGCCGTAACTTCGTGCCGATCACTGCTTATAAAAACAGCATGGTCACCTTCGACTTCGAGGGCGTTCATCCGCCGGCGGCGAGTATCGAGCCTACACGCACCCGCTATCACCTGAACAAGGGCGGTGTGGACTACCGCAAGGTCAGCGTGATGAAAACCGTGACCGTGCTCGGCCGTCTGCTGGACGAACAGGGCCAGCCGCTCAAGGGCCATCACGTGATCAACCACGCCAGCCGTGGCGTCAGCGAGGCGGACGGGTTCTTCTCCATGGAAATGAACGCCGCGTCCCCGACCTTGGAAGTGCGCTACGGCAACGAGTTGTTCTGCCGCTTCCGCCTCGACCCGGAAACCGCCACCGAGGAAGGCGACGTGTTGATGATCGGCGACCTGCGCTGCACCCCGGACAGTTTGGCTGACAGCTCGCTGGCTGCGACTGACCCGGCGAAGCAGCGTTCATGAGCTGTGGGAGCAAGGCTTGCCCGCGATGAACGATAACACCAACTCACCAGGAGACCGGGGCGCCTGCATCGCGGGCAAGCCTTGTTCCCGCAGTGAAGTTTTTCCCCAACTTGCAGGGATTTGCATCGATGTATGAGGTTGTATAGATGAAACCCTTATCGGTAGCCGTGCGCAGCGTGGTTTCGTTGTTGTTGCTTGCTTGCGTGCCGGCGGCCAATGCAGCGAGTCAGGATATCAGCGCGATATTCAGGCCCGATGCTTCGAAGCCAAACCTGAATCAATTTACCAATACCACACCGGTTTCAGGTTACTGCACTTTCTATCCGGCAGATTGCGCTGCGACGAAGATATTCAGCATTCAGTTGCCTATCAGCTTCAATTCGAACAGCCCTATCCAGGCGAACCATACCGATTATAGGCAAGGGGCGACCTTCAAGGTGCCCGCCAACTGGCGTACCGCACAAGTGACTCATGCCGAAACGGGGGAAATCGAAACTGTCGAAGTACGCTTTTCAGGCATCGGGTCGAGGTATCGACTTCCAATGAACGTGCTTGACCTGATTGGTAATCCGAACATTGACCTTGCATTGGCTCATAACCGGTTGTGGGGTGGCTACGGCCATAGCTGGGTGAATCCCGGCACACCCTGCGGGTATACCGGCCATGGAGGCCTTAATGCGACTACATATCGGTTTTTCTGGAAAACCAGGGTCGAAGCTGCGTGCTCCAAAAAGGCCAGCTTTTTGATCCCCAGCTTTACCTACGATTATCTGGACTTTGCCTACGAACTACGCACCCCAAACCCTCTGAAAATGTCGAGCGGTCTATATACCGGGTCACTGACCTATAACATTGGGCCGGGTCAGGACCTCGACATGGGCGATGTCATGATCCCTTCCGACCCGGTCCTTACCTTTAATTTCAATCTGACCGTCGAACACACCCTCAAAGTCGAAGTGCCTCCCGGTGGCAACCGCGTGGAACTGGTGCCCCAGGACGGTTGGCAAGCCTGGCTCAACAGCGGGCGCAAGCCGGTGCGGCTGTTCCGCGACCAGCGTTTCCATATCTCCGCCTCTTCCCGTTTCAAGATGGGGCTCGAATGCCAGCACATCAGCGGCAATACCTGCGCGATCACCGAGACCGGCACCGGCCATGCCGTGCCGGTGGACGTCAGTGTGACCCTGCCGGATGGCTTGACGGACGCCAGCGGGCAACCGGTCAACCGTCGCCGGCTGTTGCGCGATGGCAGTGGCACCGAGTTGTTCCAGCCCGGCTTATATGTCGACCGCAGGCCGGGAATGCTGCACTTCGAGGTCGGCCGGAGCAGCGTCGAAGAGATGCTGGACGGCGGCGCCACGCGCTATAGCGGCGACGTCACGGTGATCTGGGATTCGGAAGTTTAAAAGGCGTGGCTTGGCCAGTCCGAGCCGATTTGAGGGTGGGGTGTAGATGAAGCAGTTACCAGCAGTGCGAGGTATGGTTTCGGTGATGTTGTTGGCTTGTGCATCCACGGCCAGTGCCGTGAACAAGGAAGTCACCGCCGTCTTCAGGCCGGACCCCTCGAAACCCAATGAAAACACCTTTCTCAATACCACGCCGGTATCGGGTTATTGCGCGCTGTATCCGGCGGTATGCGAACGGGAAAAGATGTTCAGCCTTCAAGTGCCCATCGTTTTCGATTCGACCGGCCCCATCCAGGCCAACCACGGGAGTTCTCGGCAAGGTGCCATGTTCGATGTGCCCGCCACCTGGCGGTTGGCCCAGGTGACCCATACCGATACTGGCGAAACCGAGATAGTTCAAGTGCGCATTTCCGGCGTTGGCTCGCGCTATCAACTTCCCGTCAGCGTCGTGGAACTGGTGGGTGGCGGCGTGGATAACACGACCGCCCACAGGAGGTTATGGGGCGGTTCTAGCTGGATGTATGCGCCATCGCCATGTCGATCCACCAATTTCGGGACCCTGAACAGCCTGATCTATAACTTCTTCTGGAAGACGCCAGTCGAAGGCGTGTGCGCCAAAAGGGCCAGTTATTTGATTCCTAGCATGTCATACCGACATCTGGACTTTGCCTACGAGTTGCGCACCCCCAACCCCTTGAAAATGTCATCCGGTCAATACACGGGCTCAGTGTCCTATGGCGTGGGGCCGGGGCAGGACTTTGACATGGGGGACGTCATGATCCCCAACGACTCGGTGATCACCCTCAATTTCAAGCTGGACGTCGAACACACCCTCAAAGTGGATATACCTCCCGGCGGCAACCGCGTCGAACTGGTCCCCCAGGAAGGCTGGCAGGCCTGGCTGAACAGCGGGCGCAAACCCACGCGACTGTTCCGCGACCAGCGTTTCCACATCTCCGCGTCTTCGCGTTTCAAGATGGCCATCGAATGCCAAAACATCAGCGGCAACACCTGCGCGATTTCCGAAACCGGAACCGGTCACGCCGTGCCGGTGAACGTCAGCGTGACCTTGCCCGAGGGTTTGACGGATGCCGCGGGGCAACCGGTCGCCCGTCGCCCGTTGTTGCGTGACGGCACTGGCACCGAGTTGTTCCAGCCCACCTTCTACGTCGACCGCCGGCCCGGGATGCTGCACTTCGAAGTGGCCCAAAGCAGCGTCGCAGAGATGCTCGACAGTGGCGCCAAGGCCTACTCCGGCAACGTCACCGTGGTCTGGGATTCGGAAGTTTAAACGGCCGGTCGGCCAGGATTTTTTAGTGAGTTGCGTTAAATGCATGAGGTTGGAAAAGCGATGAAACATCTATTGGCATGGGTTGGACTCTATCTGTTTTGCGGCGTGGCCCAGGCCGGTCCGCAAATCGGCGTCGGGGTGGTCTACGACTACCTGGACGGCAACAAGACCACCTACATGAAGCGGATCTTCAACGGCGGCACGTCCACGGCGTTCGTCAAGGTCAACATCCTGGAGATTATCTATAACGAGGACGGCAGCTACCAGGAAGTGCCGCTGCAGAACCAGGCCAGTGCCCAGGCCAAGGACGGGTTGATGGCCAGCCCGGCGCGGCTGATCGTGCCGGCCAACGGGGTGCAGGGTACGCGCTTGCTGTTCATGGGCAACCGCGACAAGGAACGGTACTTCCGCGTGCGCTTCGTGCCGGTGGTGCCGGAGGCCGAAGACGAGTTCGCCATCAGCAAGGAGGAGCGCGAGGAATACAAGAAGGAGCGCATCGGGGCGGGGGTCAAGGTACTGGCGGGCTACGGCACGGTGTTCTTCGTACGGCCCAAGGACACCCGCTTCGAGACTGTGATCGATGACAGCGTCAATCGCTACCAGATACGCAATAACGGCAACAGCGTACTGGTGATCGATGAGTTCAAGGACTGCGAAGCGAAGAAAGAGAACGAGTGCCGGCCCACAACCAAGCACCACATCATGGCCGGCCGGACGTTTTCGTTCGACAAGGAGGCGGGGCGCGAATATCGCTTCACGTTGATCGAAGGCAGCGAGCAGAAAAACGTCGAGATCAAAGGTTGACGGTCGCCGTCGCCGAACCGTCGTTGACGCCACAGGTAATCAAATATGTTCAAGACACTGGTACGTCCCCTCGCACTGAGCGCCCTTATGTTGCCCTGGGTCCAGGCCTGGGGCGCGGTCGAACGGGAAACCTTCGAGGTCTACGTGACCATCCCCACCGCCGACTTTCATGTGGTGCCCCTCGACCCGCAACTGGTCCAGCGCGAACAGCGCCTGCCCTTCAGCACCATCACCGGCGAGCTCAGCCCGTTGCGGGCCACCTACGAGGTGAAGAACAGCAACGGCGCCATCGGTGCCCGCCTGGGGGAAGAGGCGTATCTGTCCAACGGACGTGAGCGCATCGATCTGCGAGTGACCTTCAATGGCGTCGCACTGACCCTGGATTCCGCCCAGGTGGTCACGGCCACCGAAGCCCGGCCCGGACGCCAGGTGCCGCTGGAAATCGCCGCCATCAGGCCCGATGACGACTACAAGCCGGGGGATTACTACGGCACGGTGCACATGGTGTTCGACGCTACTGCACCGTAGCAATCGCGAACCCTGCGGCAAAGATCATTTGACCCAGCACTCCTGTGGCGAGGGAGCTTGCTCCCTCGCCACAGGAGTGCTGGGTCAGTGACGGTGGGGGCAAGTTTGCTCCTGCGCTTTTTATTACTACAAAAAGGTATCAAGCATGTTCAAGAAAGTTTTGTCCGTTATTGCTTTGGGGGCTGCTGCGCTAAGTTCGTCGTTGGTACTGGGCGCCGATGACGCACGTTCATCGATCCATATCGAGGCGAACATTCCGACCCAGCAATTCCACGTGCAGCCACGGGATCCGGAGTTTGGCAAGGATGAATACATGCATTACAACCCGGTGACCTACCAGCTCACCTCTTTGCGCCATACCTATGATGTGAAGAACACCGACGGTTCGGTCCACGCCTACCTCGAGAATGCCAACCAGACAGGTGCCATCCATCTGAGCAACGGTGTGGATCATGTGACCCTGAGGGCGATATTCAACGGCGTGCCTCTGGACAGCCGACCCCAGGAAGTCGTGGACGATGCCACGTCCACACCGGGTACCCAGGCTGAGATGCGTGTCGTCGTTGCGAGCCAGCCCACTCGCCCATTGTCTCCAGGCGTGTACAACGCTGACTTCACCGTGATTTTTGACGCGGTGCCTCGGGTCAACCCCTGATTTTGTGGTGTGTGTTGCCTGTAACAGCGGGACGCAGGCAGCACTCCCGCATTTCCATAACCATAAAAAGAATTTCAACCATGTTCGAAAAATTTGTATCCATCGCTGCCCTGGGCTTTGTAGCCCTGGGTTCTTCGCTGGCATGGGCTGGCGATGACGCACGTTCATCGATCCATATCAGCGCGAACATCCCGAACAAGCAGTTTCATGTACAGCCACGCAATCCAGACTTCGGTAAGGACGAAGTCATGCATTTCAATCCTGTGAACAGAATGTTGTCCCCAGTGCGTCAGATCTTCGATGTGAAAAACACCGACGGTTCGGTTCATGCCTACATTGAAGGGAATTCCTGGTTGTTCAACGGTACTTATGGAATTCACACTGTCACCTTGTTCAACAACGTTTGGTTGGAAAAAGTGCCTAAGGAAGTGGTGGATGACGCTACGTCCACGCCAGGCATGACGGCTGAAATGCGCATCTTCGTCCCCCTCCCGGTTTCTCCCATGTTGTCCGGTTTGTTCACGGGGCATATCACCGTGATCTTCGACGCGGTGCCTCGGGTCACGCTCTGATCTCGGGTCAACCCGCTGTCTTTGTGGCGAGGGGATTTATCCCCGTTGGGCTGCGCAGCAGCCCTGAAAGCCGATACCACGGTGGATCAGGTTAATGGCGTGCTTTTTTAGGGGCTGCCGCGCAGCCCAGCGGGGATAAATCCCCTCGCCACAGGTACCTCCCCCAACTTGCCGTGACTCATTGCCCCGCCACCAGCGGCTTGCACTGGGTATGGCTTCCCGGTTGCAAGTAGGGCGAGAGAAACGGCGCCATGCCCTTGAGTACTTGTACCGGCAAGGCCGAGGTGAACTTGAAGTTCTGCGCCGACGCGCCCGGTACATAGGCGGTGAGGGTGCCGAAATGGCTATCGCCGATGTAGAACACGAAGGTGGCGGTGCGGTTGATGGATTTGGAACTGAGGATCCGCCCACCGGCGCCGATGGCCTCGATGCGGTTGTCGCCGGTGCCGGTCTTGCCGCCCATGGCCAGCGGCGTGCCGTCGGCCAGCTTGAAACTGCCGGCCACGCGTTTCGCGGTGCCGGCATCCACCACCTGGGACAGCGCCCCGCGCAAGGCCTGGGCCACTTCCACGGGCATCACGCGCTTGCCATTGTCCGGGTTGCTCACCAGCCGTGTCTCGTAAGGCGTGTCGACGGCAAAGTCGAGGCTGTCCACCCGCAGCGCCGGTTGGCGGATGCCATCGTTGAGGATGGTGCCCACCAGTTCGGCCAGCGCAGCCGGGCGGTCACCGGAACTGCCGATGGCGGTGGCCAGCGATGGCACCAGGTGGTCGAACGGATAGCCCACTTGCTGCCAGCGCTGGTGGATATCCAGGAAGGCTTCGATTTCCAGCATGGTGCGGATGCGACTGTCGCGGGCGCTCTTGTGCCGGCTCTTGAACAGCCAGCTATAGACTTCCTGGCGCTCGAACTGGCTGGCCTTGACGATCTGGCTGAACTTGGCGTCGGGGTTGTTCAGCAGGTAACCCATCAACCACAGGTCCAGCGGGTGAACCTTGGCGATGAAGCCCTGGTCCGGCAGGTCATAGGCACCGGGGCCATAGCTTTGGTAGAGCCGTTCGAGGCGTTCGTCGGTGAGTTTTTCAGCGCTCTTGGCTGACTTCAAATGGGCGCGCACGAAGCGGTTGAAGCTCTCCTGGCTGTCGTTGGGAAAGAAATAGCGGTGCACGGCGGCCAGGCGGATGGCGGTAGGGCGCATGCCGTCGAGGAACGTTTCCAGGCGCTGGCCGGTGTCCTTTTTCTGGTATTTCTTCCAGAACCTGAGCAGGAACGAGGTGCCTTCGCGGTCGGCGAATTGGGCCAGGTATTCCTGGCGGCGCGGGTCCTTGTCGTCCTTGAGCAGTTCGGAACTGTTGTTGGGCCCGGCATAGGTGGCGTAGCGCACCAGGTCGCGCATCAGGCGGATGAACGGCAGGTTGATAGACTCCCGCAGGGCGTCGCGCAACGTCGGGTTGCGACCGTTGTCCTCGTTGCGGAAGTTGTGGAAGGTGTGCAGCCCGCCGCCGGTAAAAAAGGCTTCGCCCGGGCTGGCCGAGTAGGTCCGGTCCAGCGCGGCTTCGAGCATGTTCGACAGGCTGCGGTCGGTGTTCTGGATCAGGTAATCGACGGCCCAGCGCGAGAGGCGGTCCTGCTCGGCGACTTCGGTTTTCTTCAACGCCGCCGGGGTCTGCTGGGCATAACGGTCGTGCAGTTCGGCGATGATTTGCAGGTAGGTGGTGAGCACCCGCAACTTGGCGGTGGAGCCCAGTTCCAGCTTGCTGCCTTCGTTGATGTCGAAAGGCTGGTCGGTGCTGTCGGTCTGCACCCGCACACGCGAGCCATCGGGGGTCAGTTCCAGCAGGGTGAAGCTGTAGCGCACCTGGGTGGTGCTGGTGGGGGTCAGCAGGCGTTCTCCCATCAGGCCGATCTCGGTCGCGAAGGCCGGGTCGGCCAAGCGCTTGAGGTAGTCGGTGGCCTGGGCCTGCAAATCGCTTTGCAAGGTGCTGGTGGCGGACAGGTCGAGGCGATCGAGGTCGTACAGCGGACGGTTGAGCAGGGCGGCGAGGCGACTGCGGGCGGCGCTGATGCCTTTGTTGGTTTCGTTGGGCTGCACGGTCGGGTCCTGGACCCAGTCGCGATAGCTGACCTTGCTCGCCAGGGCCGCCTCCGACAACGCCGCGTCGATCACGCCGTTCTGTGCCAGCAGGCGGATGTGGCTATCGGTCAGGCGCGCCAGTTCATCGTGACCCTTGGACAGGTAATGGGACGGTCGGCGCTGGGCGATCATCAACGACAGCATTTCCCGCAGGGCCAGGCCTTTTTCCGCCAGGCTCTGGGGATCGGTCGCGGTGCTGGCCAAGCGTTCATTGGCCCGATTGAAGTCGGCGCCATACCAGACCCGCAAGCCTTCGGCCATGCCATGGACTTCACCATGCCCCGGCACGGCGGAAAGCGGGACGCTGTTGAGGTAGTCGCGGATGATCCGCTGCCGCGCCTCGAGGGTTTGCGGGCCGCCCTGGTAAGCGCGCACGCTGGCGGAAATCATCTGGCGGATTTTCTCCGCGCCGGACACGGTCAGGCCCTCAGGCGAGTGACGGTATTTCTCCAGTTGTGTGGCCAAGGTGCTGCCCCCGGCGGATTGCCCCGGCAGGCTCAACAGCTTGGCGACTTGCGACCAGGCCGCCATGGCGAAGCGCGGCCAGTCCACGGCCGGGTTGGCCAAGGGTTGCTTGGGGTCGAGCAGAAAACGGTTCTCGATGAACAACAGGCTCTGCACCACCACGGGCGGGATCGCTTCGAAGTTCGCATACAGCTGCTGCGGGTACTTGAACTGATAGACCGGTGCGGCGCGGCAGTCGGTGATGGTCAATCCAGCCTGGATCTTTTCCGCGTAGGGCACGAACAGGCCTTTTTCGACGTAGTCCATCAACGCCGGCGAAAACCGCGCCTGGGCCTGGATCACATAGTCACGCTTGAGCAGGCGCGGCAGGAACTCCCCCAGCGCGCTGTAGCCCAGGCGCCGGTCGAACGGGCCTGCGCCAGGGTAGACGATGGCATCGCTGGGTCCCGGCTGTACCGAGTAACTCAGGGACGCGGCGTACTGGCTGAGCTCCCGGGCCTGAAACCGCGACGTGCGCATTTCCTTGGTCACTGCGAGGCCGACCACCACCACGATAATCAGCAACAACAACCAGAATGCCCGCCAGCCATGTCGTGCGCGGCGTTTTTTTTGAGGTAAAGGCGCTTCTTCCATACGTTCAGTCGGGACCACAGGTTCATTTGAATCGGTTTGCCACAAAGCGCCCATAGTCGACTGATCCATTAAGCAGATTGATCGGACTTGCTTGAAGCTTAGACGGTGGTTGGCGTGGGGGGAGGGGAAATTGTGGGTACCGGTCTGTCATGACTTCCACTAGTCACAGATAAATCCCCACATCACAAGTACTACACAAGCTTCGGAGTATTCGCTCGACCTTCTCAGCGTCGATCAAACAACAGCATGGCTACGCTGCATCCAAACCCTCTCAAAGGAAGCAAGGAATGCATCCACGCCCCAATTCACATCGCTTGCGTCGAGGACGTTATTCGGAGCAAGGACGCGCCTATCTGGTGACGGCCGTTACTCATCAGCGCCGTCCTGTTTTTGCCAACTGGAAGGTTGGAAGATTGTTGGTTGCAGAATTCAAATGCGCCCATGATTCTGGCTTGGTGAACTCTTTAGCCTGGGTGGTAATGCCGGATCATTTTCACTGGTTGCTGCAACTCCACGATGGCCATCTGAGTCGTGTCATCGGTGCCACCAAAGCTCGATGCACCCATCGCGTCAATAGCATGACCGAAACCTCTGGTCCGCTTTGGCAAAGCGGCTTTCATGACCGCGCGATTCGTGACAATGAAGAGCTGCGGCCCTCCGCCGACTACATCATTGACAATCCGTTGCGGGCTGGGCTGGTGAAATGTATTGGCGATTACCCTCTCTGGGACACTGCATGGATTTGAAGTGACTCATGTTGCCTGTCTGGACCGGGGAACATGGATTCCCTGTGCTGAGGAGATGTAGCTGCGGTGGGATTCTGTGGCGAGGGGATTTATCCCCGCTGGGCTGCGAAGCAGCCCCAATACAGGCAACTCGATTGTTCAGAAATACCCGGGCTGCGGTTGAGGGGCTGCTGCGCAGCCCAACGGGGATAAATCCCCTCGCCACAAATAAATCCACTGCCACAGATAATCCCCATCATAACGGGCAGTGGTGTCCGGAAAACCTCGCGCTAGAGCCATCGCCCCCATGCCAAAACATGACGCTGCACCATCACTGTGCAATACTCGGCGACGTTTCCGAGTGCCCTGAATCCAGACAACACCTCTTCTAAAAGTCGATTCTGGCGCAGGCTATCCCTGAAATTTCCAGGTTTTACAGTGAATCTCTCTATCCCTGGCTTTTTATACTGCACGACCCGCTGATCCTGAGGTTGTCGTTCCACAGGACGGTCTGCCCACAAGACAGACCCGGTATCGGCAAGGCGGCAGGCTTACCGGCCTGCGGCTTTGGACACTCGGTGGCTAATCCAATAACAAGACGAGGTTACCCCTATGCCTGTCGGCAACCATCTGCCCCATGGCGAGTCCGCCCAGGGCGGTCCGCTCAAACGTGAACTCGGCGAACGGCATATCCGCCTGATGGCGCTTGGCGCCTGCATCGGTGTCGGGCTGTTCCTCGGTTCGGCCAAGGCCATCGAAATGGCCGGCCCGGCGATCATGCTGTCCTACATCATTGGCGGCCTGGCGATCCTGGTGATCATGCGCGCCCTCGGTGAAATGGCCGTGCACAACCCGGTGGCCGGTTCGTTCAGCCGCTATGCCCAGGATTACCTCGGCCCACTGGCAGGTTTCCTGACCGGTTGGAACTACTGGTTCCTGTGGCTGGTGACCTGTGTGGCGGAGATCACCGCCGTGGCGGTGTACATGGGCATCTGGTTCCCCGACGTGCCCCGCTGGATCTGGGCCTTGGCGGCACTGGTCAGCATGGGCTCGATCAACCTGATCGCGGTCAAGGCCTTCGGCGAATTCGAATTCTGGTTCGCCCTGATCAAGATCGTCACCATCATCGCCATGGTCATCGGTGGCATCGGCATCATCGCCTTTGGCTTCGGCAACGACGGTGTGGCCCTGGGCATTTCCAACCTCTGGGCCCACGGCGGCTTCATGCCCAACGGCGTGTCCGGCGTGTTGATGTCCCTGCAGATGGTGATGTTCGCGTACCTGGGCGTGGAGATGATCGGCCTGACCGCCGGTGAAGCGAAGAACCCACAGAAAACCATCCCCAACGCCATCGGTTCGGTGTTCTGGCGGATCCTGCTGTTCTACGTCGGCGCTCTGTTCGTGATCCTGTCGATCTACCCGTGGAACGAGATCGGCACCCAGGGCAGCCCTTTCGTGATGACCTTCGAGCGTCTGGGCATCAAGACCGCCGCCGGCATCATCAACTTCGTGGTGATCACCGCCGCACTATCGTCCTGCAACGGCGGCATCTTCAGCACCGGGCGGATGCTCTACAGCCTGGCGCAGAACGGCCAGGCCCCGGCCGGTTTCGCCAAGACCTCGACCAACGGCGTGCCGCGTCGCGCATTGCTGCTGTCCATCGCCGCGCTGCTGCTGGGCGTGTTGCTCAATTACCTGGTGCCGGAGAAGGTCTTCGTCTGGGTGACCTCCATCGCCACCTTCGGCGCGATCTGGACCTGGGTGATGATCCTGCTGGCCCAGCTCAAATTCCGCCGAGGCCTGAGCGCTTCCGAGCGTGCGGCCCTCAAGTACCGCATGTGGCTGTACCCGGTCAGTTCCTACCTGGCCCTGGCGTTCCTGGTGCTGGTGGTGGGCCTGATGGCGTACTTCCCGGATACCCGCGTGGCGCTATATGTAGGCCCGGCGTTCCTGGTGTTGCTGACAGTTTTGTTTTACACCTTCAAGTTGCAACCGACCGGTGACGTGCAGGGGACGGTGCGTTCGGTTTCGTAAGTTGACGGCGATGTAGAAGAGAGCCTCGGTCGGATGATCGGGGCTTTTTTGTGCGTCACAGCCAGATGAACTACAGGACACCTGTTAGTTCTTACAGTAGACCGAGTATCGACAGAACCCTAGATTGAATAGCCTTAAGTACCGTCCCGGTCGGGGGCATCCATGAAAACGTTATGGAAAGGCTTTTTCAGTTACGCCCTGATTGGGCTGGCCAATACGCTGATCCATTGGCAAGTGTTTTTCGTGCTCAGGGTGGCGTTCGGCCTCAATCAAGCGTTGAGTAACTTCACTGCCTTTTGCGTGGCAGCCTCGTTCTCTTTTTATGTCAATGCGCTCTACACATTCGAGGCCAAGACCTCAGTGTTGGGCTATGTTCTTTTCTTATGTGTCATGGGGACCCTCAGTTTCATTGTGGGTTACTTGGGTGATCGCTGGCATGTCCATGGCCTGCTGACTGTCGCGGTATTTTCGCTGTTGAGCCTGGTGATCGGTTTCCTGTTGTCCCGATTTGTGGTGTTTCGTGGACATCGCGAATGAGCGTTTGGTTGATCGTTCAGCTTTGGCGGCTGTGGTAGTCCTTGCGCTCGTCCGCGACTCTGTTTCCAGGCGGGATGCAATGGGTCGGCATTGGAGTATTGGGTGAGTACGTCGGACGGATATCTGAAGACCAGGCACCGACCCTGGCATGTCATCAAGGAAATGATCCGGAAAAGCAGGCTGAAATCCCGGGATGAATCATGATGAGCGACTTTTTCTATCGCGAGCTCAATCGTCGTCAGGTCGCGCTGTTTTTTTCAACGGCGATCTTGCTTTACGTCCTGCCGTTGATCCTCGCTGATTTTCGCTATATCGACGATAACTGGCGGGCACTGGAAGCTGGAATGGCCTGGACCAACCAAGGGCGCTGGTTTTCTGATCTGTTGTATCAAGCGCTGTCCCTCACCCGCGCCGCGCCAGACATTTTTCCGCTGCCATTGTTGCTCGCCGCATTGGCCATGTCCCTGGCTTTGATTCGCCTGACTTTTCATTACTTCCCTCAGCCGACACTGGTCTGTTGTTTGGTCCCGTTGCCCCTCTGGTACAACCCCTTCCTGTTGCAGAACCTGTCGTATCAATACGACGGCCCCGCGATGGCACTGAGTCTGGTCGCGGTCATTTACGCAATGACCTTTCAGGGGACTTCGCGAATACGTCAGTGGTGGGTGCCAGCCGGTTTGTTGGTGCTGGCATTCGGGCTCTACCAGATCAGCTTCAATGTGTTCCTGGGCCTGTGTTGCCTGGAATTGCTCACAGCGGCATACAAACGGGAACCGTACCTGCAATGGCTGGAAAAGCTGGGTTGGAAGTTGGCTCAGCTTGGTTTGGCCGTTCTGATTTACTTTGCCACCGCCGTGTTGCTCATGGGGCCGGAGCGGACTGCATTGTTGAATTGGAAAGCCGATCCGTTGCTGCAAATCGGCATCAACATAGAACGAGTGGCCGAGAAAGTTGCGCTGCTGTTTCACGGTGGCTACGCCTGGTTGCTAGCCGCGCTGGTTGTGTTGGCGCTGATCGGCGCCATACGATTGGGCAGCAGGTTGCTGGAGCGTGAGGAGCAGGGTTGGAAAACTTTCGTGTTGTTTCTGGGATGTTCGATGACGCTGCCTTTGTTGATCCTGCTGGTGCCTGGTATCACGCTGGTTTTTCGTGATTTCAACGAAGGCGCGCGTACCTTGATGGGCTTCGGTGTGCTTCTGATGTTCTGCTTTTATCTTGCGTATCTGGCTCTTTCTCCAATCCATCCGCGTTTGCCGTTATTGCTCTTCCTTCCGCTTCTGGCGACGCTTTCATTGTCCTTCGCTTATGGTCGGGTGCTGACTCTGCAAAAAACCTTCGCCGACGGTGCGCTTTACAGTTTGGGGTATGACATCACTTCACACCGGGAACTGTACGAAGCCAAGCGGATTTATCTATCGATCACCTATTCCGACTACTGGTTGGTAAGCGCTTGCGGTTCGTTCCGAGAGCTTCCGGTGCTGTCTTATTTACTAAATATCGACTACTTCATGCTCTCGGAACGCTTACCGTTAATGGGCATCACCAACGTGGCAAAGGAACGTGAGCGGCGCAATGCGACACAGGTGGGTTATTTAGTTTATGCGCCCATCGTGGACAACCAGTATTACCGGATTTATCTGCTGGGCGACTATGGTTTCATCGTTATGAAAGAGCCTACGCAAATCAGCCGCCGTGTTGCCGACTGTAGCGACTTGACTCGATAGTCAGGGAGTGTCCTGTTCCTTCCGGTGCAAGGAAAGTTGCGCAGCGTCGAAACGGTTCGTTGCGCGATCGGTTCACGCCGCCGCCACTTCCATCGGCTCAAAGCTGTCCGCCCGCGCCATCTGCCACATCCGCGAATAAAACGCCCCATTGACCTCGCCGGTCAGCAATTCCCCCGGCTTCAGAAACACGTGCAACTCAGAGAACAACTTGACCTCGGTGGCCGACATCCGCCGCACCAGGTGCTTGGGCTGCAATTGCGACGGGTGTTCGAGCCCGGCGGCGGCGAGCATTTCGGCCAGGGCCTTGAGGGTGTTGCGGTGGAAGTTGTAGACCCGCTGGGCCTTGTCCGGGACGACCAGGGCGCGCTGGCGCAAGGTGTCCTGGGTGGCGACGCCGGTGGGGCATTTGTTGGTGTGGCAGCTTTGGGACTGGATGCAGCCGATGGCGAACATGAAGCCGCGCGCGGCGTTGGCCCAGTCGGCGCCGATGGCCAGGACGCTGGCGATGTCGAAGGCGCTGACAATCTTGCCACTGGCGCCGAGCTTGATCTTGTTCCGCAGGTTCAGGCCCACCAAGGTGTTGTGCACGAACAACAGGCCCTCGCGCAGCGGCACGCCGATGTGATCGGTGAACTCCACTGGCGCCGCGCCCGTGCCGCCTTCCTTGCCGTCCACCACGATGAAGTCAGGCAGGATCCCGGTTTCCAGCATCGCCTTGGCGATGCCCATGAATTCCCAGGGATGGCCCAGGCAGAATTTGAAGCCCACCGGTTTGCCGCCGGACAGCTCACGCAGTTGCTGGACGAATTGCATCAGTTCGATGGGGGTGGAAAACGCGCTGTGACGTGATGGGGACACGCAATCCTCGCCCATGAGGATGCCACGGGTCTCGGCGATTTCCCGGGTGACCTTGTGCTTGGGCAGGATCCCGCCGTGGCCGGGTTTGGCGCCCTGGCTCATCTTGATTTCGATCATCCGCACCTGCGGGTTCTGTGCCTGGGCGGCGAAGCGCTCGGGGTCGAAGCGCCCGTCGCTGGTGCGACAGCCAAAATAGCCGCTGCCCAGTTCCCAGGTCAGGTCGCCACCGTGTTCGCGGTGGTAGGGGCTGATACTGCCTTCGCCGGTGTCATGGGCGAAGTTGCCCAGCTTCGCGCCTTGGTTCAACGCCCGGATGGCGTTGGCGCTCAGGGAGCCGAAGCTCATGGCCGAGATGTTGAACACCGATGCGGAGTACGGCTGGGTGCACTGTGGGCCACCGACCGTCACGCGAAAACCGCTGGGGTCGCTCAGCGGGGCCGGGCGCATGGAATGGCCGATGAATTCGAAGCCGGTCTGGTACACGTCGATCAAGGTGCCGAACGGCTTGTCGGCGCTTTCGTTCTTGGCCCGGGAGTACACCAGCGAGCGTTGGGCCCGGGAGAAGGGCAGGGCATCGCTGTCGGATTCGAGCAGGTACTGGCGGATCTCCGGGCGGATGCCTTCGACCAGATAACGGATATTGCCCAGGATCGGGTAGTTGCGCCGTACGGCATGACGGCTTTGCAGCAGGTCGAACACTCCCAACAGGCTCAACAGGCCGGTCACCAGCGCAATGGGCCAGAGCCAGTCGTGTTGCAGGAATGGCAGGCTGGCGAGGGTGAAGATGACACAGCCAGCAAAGAAGGCGTAACGACTCAGCAGAGACAGGCTCATACGGTTTCCTTGGGAGTGGGCGATTGGCGAGACATTAGCTTGGAATTCAGTCTGTGGCGAGGGAGCTTGCTCCCGCTGGGCTGCGTTGTAGGAGCTGTGTAGGAGCTGTCGAGTGCAACGAGGCTGCGATCTTTCCCCAAACACTTGAATCTCAAGCGAAAGAAAGCGAAAGATCAAAAGATCGCAGCCTTCGGCAGCTCCTACAGGGGTGGCTCAGCTTGCCTGCTTCATCTGCCGCAACGGTAATTCCACGCGGAAGGTGGTGCCCACGCCGACTTCGCTGCGTACGGTGATCTCGCCGTTGTGTTTTTTCACGATGCCGTAGGACAACGACAGCCCGAGCCCCGTGCCCTGGCCGATGGGTTTGGTGGTGAAGAACGGGTCGAAGATTTTCTGCAGGGTCTCGGGGGGAATGCCCGAGCCGTTGTCCGCCACTTCGATCCAGACGGTTTCTTCACCGACCCCGTTGCGCAGGGTGATGGTGCCGCGTTCGGGGCCGATGGCCTGGGCGGCGTTGACGATCAGGTTCATGATCACCTGGTTGATCTGCGACGGCAGGCATTCCACCTCCGGCAAGGGTGTGTATTCCTTGACCACGTCGGCCTTGTACTTGATTTCATTGGCGACGATGTTCAACGTCGAATCCATGCCCTGCTGCAAATTGGCCATCTGCCATTCCTGGCTGGAATCAACGCGGGAGAAGTCCTTCAGGTCCTTGACGATCTGCCCGACCCGGCCGATGCCATCCTTGGATTCCTTGATCAGCAGGGGGATGTCCTCGACCAGGAAATCCAGCTCCACCTGTTCGCGCAGCTTTCTCAAGTTCACCACCAGCTCCGGCGAGGCGATGGCCTCCTCGGCGCTGCCGTAAGCCGTGAGCATTTCCTGGAGTTTGCCGAAGTAGCCGTCCAGCGCCCCCAGGTTGGAAGAAATGAAGCCGATCGGGTTGTTGATCTCGTGGGCCACCCCGGCCGCCAACTGGCCCAGCGAGGCGAGCTTTTCCGATTGCACCAACTGGGTTTCCAGCATCTTGCGCTCGTCGATCTCCATCTGCAGCAGCTCGCTGGCCTGCTTGAAAGCCTGGGTGCGTTGTTCTACCAGGTCTTCGAGCTTGTTCATTTTCAATTGCGCGCGCGAGGTCATTTCCCATTTGGTGGTCAGGGTGTTGGCCATCTGCTGGACTTCGATGTTGTCGAACGGCTTCTTCAGGATGAGCAAGCGGTCGTGGCCGTTCAGGCGGTCGAGCAATTCATCCCAGGAATAATCCGAATAGGCGGTGCAAACCACCACTTGCAACTGCGGGTCGCGCTTCCAGAGTTCTTCGATGGTCTTGGCGCCGTCCCAGCCTTCGGGCATGCGCATGTCGACAAAGGCCAGGGCATAGGGACGCTCCTTGGCCATTGCCCCCAGCAATTTGTTCAGGCCCTCCTGCCCACCGTAGGCCGAGTCGAGTTCGAACACGGTGGCGGCAGGTTTCGGCGCTTCGCCAAACAGCGCGCTTTCCATGTCCTGCAAATCCGTGTTGCTGTCATCCTCCGGGGTGAGGATCTTGCGGAAATCTTCATGAATGGCGGGTGTATCGTCGATCAACAGGATGCGGCGGTTACTCAGGCTGTTCATGGTTCACCTTCTGCAAGTTTCAGGGGCACCTGCAATTGGAATGTCGCTCCTTTGCCTGGCCCCTCACTGTGGGCGGTGAGGTGGCCGTTCATTTCGATGGCCGCCAATGCGCAGCTGTGCAGGCCAAAGCCGTGGCCTTCCTTACGCGTGGTAAAACCATGGGCGAAGATGCGCGTCATATTTTCCTCCGGGATGCCTTCGCCTTCGTCCTTGACGCTGATTTGCAGGGTCTGGCCATCGACCACCGCGGCCTTGAGGGTCAGGTTCCGCGCATCGTTGGACACCCCGGCCATGGCGTACTTGGCATTGCTGATCAGGTTGATCAGGATCAGCAGCAAGCGATGCTTGTCGCCCATGATCCGCGGCACGTCGCCGTATTCCTTGATCACCGTAACATGATGGCGGGTCAGGGCGCCGGCGTTCATGCGCAAAGCGTCTTCGAGCAGTTCGCTGACCACCAGGGGCTCGAGCAGGCTGCTGGCCCCGGCATAGGATTGCTGGGTGGAGACGATGTCCTTGATGTGGTCCACGCTCTTGCTCAACTGGGCCAGTTCATCGGTCAGGCTCTGCTGCTCCAACGCGATGGCTTCGACCAGTTGGTTGAGGTAGCCGGGCAGCAGCTTGCCCTTGGCGTCTTCGGTGAGGAAGTGTCCGAGGTCATCGGCGTGTTCGTTGATCAGTTGCATCGCCTTGCCCAGGCCCAGGGCCTTGCTGCTGCGCAGTTTGCGGCTGACCAGGTCGGCGGAGATGTTCACGCTGTTGAGGACGTTGCCGACGTTGTGCAACACGTTGGTGGCGATTTCCGCCATGCCGGCCTGGCGGGCGGTGTCCATCAATTCGCTCTGGGTGTCCTTGAGCTGGCGGGTACGCTCCTCGACCCGTAGTTCCAGTTCATCGTTGGCGGTTTGCAGGGCGTTGTTGACCCGATTGATCTCGGCGAAGCTGCGTATCAACCGGATCGCCAGCCAGATCAGGATCAGCACCAGGAACGTGGCGAACACCAGCAGGTAAATGTGGTTGCGCTCGTATTTGGCGGCGGCTTTTTCCTGGTCTTTCTCAAGCAGGTTGGTGATGGTGTCCAGGCGATCGGACAAGGGGATCGCTTCGATGCCCAGCAATAATTCATTGACCTTTGGCTGTTCGCGCAGGATCACCCCGATGTGTCTGCGCAGGACTTCGATGGAGTTGAGCAACCCCTCGGGCAGGCGCTCCTTGTTGACATCCAACTGGTTCAAGCCCAACAGGACCTCGGCTGCGATTTCCGGGGAACTGAGCTGGGCGAACTCCATGCTGCTGAGCAACAGGTCGTAAGTGTCGATGGCAACGTTCTGCAACTCCAGTTTGTAGGTGTCGGGCAGCCGGGCGAACTGGCCCTGGATGTCATCCTCCCCTGTGGGCAGGAAGGCCAGGGAGTTGCGCAACACCGCGTTATGGGATTTGAACTGTTCCACCAGACGGGTCTTTTCCTTGACCAGCTTGAGGTAATCGTCGCGCTGGGCCTCCCAGAGCGATGGCCCGTGGCGCCCCGGTTCCGATTCGATGGCGTCCAGACGCTGCCACAGGCGTGCCATTTCATGCAGGGGGGAGACCAGCGGGTCGTAGTTGTGGGTCAGGGCGATCCGCGACTTGAGGACTTCGTTGTCCCAGATGGCGTCCTGTTGCTTGAGCAGGCGGATCAGGTCCCGGGATTCAATGTACGAGGCGGCCTGTCGGGCCCCCGAATTGATGTACATGAACAGCAGGATCGAAGCCAGCAACAGGCCGATGAACGCAAGACCGAGGCGACGGAGCGTGGTCATAGGGGCTTGCCCTCCGATTCACCGGTCAGGCTCTTGAGGAACTCGACGATCAGTGTCGTATCGTTCTTGAGCGGCTCACGACCCAGTTGGTACTTGAACATCACCTCCACCGCGTGTTCCAGAGTCGTCGCCGACCCGTCATGGAAATACGGCGCGGTGACGGCCACGTTGCGCAGGCTGGGCACTTTGAACACCTGGCGGTCCGCTTCATCGCCGGTGATGTTGAAGCGTCCTTCGTCGGCCCGGGTGGGGTTGCCCCGGTCGCCGATGTAGTCACCCATGATCCCGAATTTCTGGAACATGTTGCCGCCGATGTTCACGCCCTGGTGGCAAGCGATGCAGCCGTACTCCTTGAAACGCTGGTAACCGAACTTTTCCCGGGGCGTGAGGGCGTCGGTATTGCCCAGCAGGTACTGGTCGAAACGCGAGTTGGGTGTTTGCAAGGTGCGTTCGTAGTCGGCCAGGGCGCTCTGGATATTGGGCTCGGTCACGCCGTCGGGGTAGGCGTCCTTGAAGTCCTTGGCGTAGCCGGGATCATCGGCGATGCGCTTGATCACCGACTCCCAGGTGCTGCCCATTTCCACCGGGCTGATCACGACCTGGTGGACCTGTTCTTCCAGCGTATCGACCCGGCCATCCCAGAACTGGTGGAAGTTCAGGCCGGCGTTGAACACGGTGGGTGTATTGACCTCCACCGGCTTGCCGTCGAAGCCCAGGGAAAACGGCTTGTCGTCGGCACCGCCCTTGTCCAGGCGATGGCAACTGGCGCAGGACAGGGTGTTGTTGACTGACAGCCGTGGGTCATTGAACAGCCGCAGCCCCAGTTGGACGCGCTTGGGGTCCAGGGCCGGCACCGGTGGCAGGGGCTTGAGGGGTTCATCCAGGGGGGCGGCGTGAGCGGTTACGCTTGCTCCCACGAGCAGGCCGAGAGCCAGAATCAGTCCATGTGACGCCATGGGATCTTTTCCTTGAAACTTTGGTTGAGGACTCAGCTGTTCACGAAAACGGGTTCTGGCGTTTTTCCCACTCGGTCATCCAATCGGCAAAGGCCTGCGGTTCGACGGCCTTGCTGAAGTAATAACCCTGGACTTCCTCGCAGTGGTGCTGCTTGAGAAACTCAAGCTGCTCAAGGGTTTCCACCCCTTCGGCGATGATGTGCAGGTTCAGGCTCTTGCCCAGGCTGATGATGGTGCTCACCAGCTTGGCGTCATTGCTGTCGATGCTCAGGTCACCGACGAACGACTGGTCGATCTTCAGCACATCCACCGGAAATTTCTGCAAGTAGCTCAGGCTCGAATAGCCGGTGCCGAAATCGTCGATGGCCAGGCGTATCCCCTGTTGCTTGATGGCCTTGAGGATGGCGACCGTGGTATCGATGTTCTGCATCAGTACGCTTTCGGTGATCTCCAGTTCCAACTGTGTCGGGTCCAGGCCGGTTTCCTTGAGGGTGCGGGTGATGCCTTCGACGAAGCCGCGCTGGCGAAAATCGATGGCCGAGATGTTCACCGACAGGCACAACGGCCGCATGCCCTGGGCTTGCCAGCGGCAGGCCTGCTGGCAGGCTTCCTGAAGCACCCATTGGCTCAGCGGAACGATCAAGCCGCTGTCCTCGGCCACCGGAATGAAATCCCCCGGGTAGACCAGGCCATGTTCCGGCCTGTTCCAGCGTACCAACGCCTCGACTCCGACCACCTTGCCGCTCCCGAGGTCGAGCTTGGGTTGGTAATGCAGCACGAATTCCTTGCGTTGCAGGGCCAGGCGCAGGCCCGATTCGATGGTCTGTTGCTGCCGTGCCCGGCGGTTCATGTCCTCGGTGAAGAAACGGTAGTCGTTGGGGCCGGTTTCCTTGACGTTGCGCATCGCCGTCTCGGCTTTCTTGATCAGCGCCACGGCGTCGAAACCGTCGGTCGGGTACACGCTGATGCCCAAACTCGCGGTGACGCTCAGGTCATGGCCGTCGATGGGTTGCGGGGAGCTGATGGCCGCCAGCAGTTTTTCGGCCACGCCTTTGGTTTGCTGCGCCTCGGCGATGTCTCCCATGATCACTACGAATTCATCGGAACCGTAGCGGAACACCGAATCGGACTCACGCACCACGGTCGCCAGCGCCCGGGCCACGCGCTTGAGCATTTCGTCGCCCACCGGATGGCCTAGCGCGTTGTTGATGCGCTTGAAGCGGTCCAGGCCGATGAACATCACCGCCAGTTGCCGGTCGTGCCGACGGCACTGGGCCATGGCCTGGGTCAGGCGGTCGCCGAGCAACATGCTGTTGGGCAGCTCGGTGAGCACATCGTATTGCAGCAGGTGGGAGACCTTGAGCAATTCCTGGACGCGCTCTTCGATCGTGCGTTCCAGGCTGCGCATTTTCCGCGCCGCGTCCTGGGCCAGCTGCCATTTCCAGGTCATGGCGCTGGCCATCTGGCGGATTTCCAAGGTGTCGAACGGTTTCTTGAGAATCAGCAATTGATCATCGAACTCGATCCGTTCGGCCATGGTTTCCCAGGAGTAATCCGAGAAGGCCGTGCACAGGGCGATTTGCAGGCGCGGGTCGGCTTTCCACAGTTGTTCGATGGTTTGCAGGCCATCCCAGCCCGGTGGCATGCGCATGTCGGCGAACACCAGCGCATAGGGCTGGCCTTCGGCCTGGGCGCGCTTGACCAGTTCCAGCGCTTCCTCACCCTGGTAGGCCGAGTCGATCTGGAATTGCAGCCGGTTGACCTGCGGAGTGCCGAACAGCAGGCTTTCGGTGTCGTCCAGCGAGTCATCGCTGCCGGCGCTGGGGCTGAGGATCTTGCGAAAGTCCTGGTGGATCGCCGGCGTGTCGTCCACCACCAGGATCCGCCGGTTGGCAGGCACCGACATGGGGTTCATGGATTGCTCTCCGATAGCTGGCTCGCTGGTCGGGTCCAGTGGTCTGTCGCGGGAATGATCGTGCCGGCCTTGAGCAGTTTGGCGGCCTGGCTGCTGTCGACCACGGTGCTGAAGTAATGCCCCTGGGCCTGCATCGCGCCGCCGCTGGACATCAGCGTGGTGCGTTGTTCCTGGGTCTCGACCCCCTCGGCAATGATCCCGATGCCCACGTCCCGGGCGAAGTTGATGATCGCCCGCAACGTCGTGGCGTTCTCGGGGTCGGCGTTGGCGCTGTCGAGAAAGCGCTGGGCGAGCTTGAGGTGATTGACCCGGTAGGTCTTGAGGTAATCGAACGAGGAATATTCGGTACCGAAGTCATCGATGGCGATCTGCACGCCCAGTTCGCAGAGGCGCGGCAGCACGTCGTTGTGGGTCCACTTGGTCTGGGCCAGGGTGGCTTCGGTGACGTCGAAACGCAGGTCCCAGGGTGCCAGCTCCCAGCGCGCGGTGGTGCGCAGCACGTCGTAGATCAGTTCCGGGCCGGTCTTGAGCTGGGTCAGGGACAGGTCGATGGCGATCACCGGCGGCGCCATGCCCTGGTCGCGCCATTGGCGCATCTGTTGGCAGGCCTGGTCCAGCACCCAGTGCCCGAGGCCAATGATGATCCCGGTCTTCTCGGCCGCTGGCATGAAGGCCTCCGGTTCCAGCCAGCCCCGTTGGGGGTGGTTCCAGCGCACCTGCACGCCCATGCCGAGGATCTTGCCGGTGCCGAGGTCGACTTCGGGCAGGTAGTGCAGGTGCAGTTCCTGGTTTTCGATGGCTTGGCGCAAATCGTTGGCCAGGGCGACCCGGTCGGTGACTTCCTGGTTAATTTCCTCGTTGTGGAAGTGATACTGGTTGCGTCCCTTTTCCTTGGAGCGGTACAGGGCCATGTCGGATTGCGCCATCAGGCTGTCGGCACTCAGGCTTTGCGGGGTGTACAGGGCGATGCCGATGCTCACCGAGATCCGTACGTCGTTGCCGTCCAGGGAGTACGGCGCGACCAGCGCATCACGGATCTTGCCCGCCAGCGCGGCGCAGTGGGTCGCTTCATGGACGTCCAGTTGCAGCAGGGCGAATTCGTCGCCGCCCAGGCGTGCCACCACATCGTTTTCCCGGGTACAGGACTTGATACGGGCGGCGACTTCCTGCAACAGCAGGTCGCCGATGGGATGGCCCAAGGTGTCGTTGATGCGTTTGAAGTGATCCAGGTCCAGGTAGAACATGGCGAACGGTGCCGCTCCCCGACGAGCGGCGGCGAAGGCCTGGTGCAGGCGCTCGATCATGGTGGCGCGGTTGGCCAACCCGGTCAGGCCGTCGGTGCGGGCGAGCAGGGCGATCTTCTCTTCGGCCAGCTTGCGCTCGGTGATGTCCAGGATGATGCCTTCCACTTCCAGCAACAGGCCCTGGTCGTTGCGCACCGGAATGTAGCGGTTCTCCACCCAGCGGAACGTGTCGTCGCCAGTGCGCATGCGAAACTCGATGGAGGCCCCGGCAGTGTCACGGTCGAGGACGCGGACCATGGCCTCCTGGACTTTGTCCTGGTCGTCGGGGTGGATCAGGGTTTGCGCCCAGTCCGGCGCGTTGATCAGTTGCGCCGCGGAATGACCGAACTTGGTGATGTTATGGGAGATGTACATCAACGCGAACGGCGGCTCGCCCCGCAGGCGATAGAGAATGGTCGGGCTGTTCTGCACGATGATGTTGGCGTCGGCCAACTCGCGGGTGCGTTCCTCGACCGCCCGTTCGAGCATGTCCATTTTCAGCGCCGCGTCCTCGGTCATCTGCCATTTGACGGTCAGGGCGCTGGCCATCTGGCGGATCTCGATGGCGTCGAAGGGTTTTTTCAGGATGAGCAGGCGGTCGCCCAGTTCGAGGCGCTCGGAAATGTCTTCCCAGGAGTAATCCGAGTACGCGGTGCACAGGGCCACTTGCAGCTTGGGGTCGGCGCGCCATAGCCGTTCGATGGTTTCAAGGCCGTCCCAGCCCGGCGGCATGCGCATGTCGATGAACGCCATGGCGAAGGGCTGCCCTTGGGCCAGCGCTTTCTCGACCTTGTTCAAGGCTTCCATGCCCTGGAACGCCGAATCGAGGACGAAACTCATGGCGGCGACTGCCACCGGCGCCCCGAACAGAGCCTCTTCGGCACTGCTCAGGTTGTCTTCGGCGGTCATCTGGGGGCTGAGGATCTTGCGAAAATCCTCATGGATGGTCGGGGTGTCGTCGACGATCAGGATCCGCCGATTGGTCTTATCCAAAGGCAGATTCATGGCCGTGCACCACTTTGATGCTGACTATAGAACCCTGGGAACATCTGATATCCCTTTCGCTGGCATGAGTATTCGGCCTATACATGGCCCTTCATGGGGTAGAGCATAGTCGTCTCATCGCGATGCGCTCGGCCACTGATGGCAAATGTGTCTAAATCTTCGCAATCTACTAGCCTGTATTTGGGGCTAAGGTAGAACGGTTGCCGTGAACAGGAGGGGGTTTCAAATGGAAGATCAATCGCCGGACGTTCCGGTAAAGAAGCCGGTGGTGCTGCTGGTCGATGACGAAGAGTCGATTCTCAATAGCCTGCGTCGGCTATTGCGCAGCCAGCCGTACGAGATCCTGCTGGCCGACAGTGGCGCCAAGGCCCTGGAGATTCTCAAGGAGCGGCCGGTCGACCTGGTGATGACCGACGCGCGCATGCCGAACATGGATGGCGCCACGCTGTTGGCCGAGATCCGCAAGCTGTACCCATCGACGTTGCGCATCCTGCTCACCGGTTATGCCGATGTGGACATGATGACCAAGGCCATCAACGAGGGGCAGCTCTATCGCTACCTCAGCAAGCCCTGGAACGATGAGGAACTGGTACAGGCCTTGCGCCAGGCCCTGGCCCACCAGCATTCCGAAAGCGAACGCCAGCGTCTCGAAGCGCTGAACCGCGAGCAGAACCAGCAACTCAAGACCCTGAACGCCACCCTGGAAAAACGCGTGGCGTCGCGCACCTCCGAGCTGCAGCAGACCGCCGACATGCTCGACCTGGCCTATGACGAACTCAAGCGCAGTTATGTGACCAGCACCGAGGTGTTTTCGCTGATCGCCAACCTGCGCCTGCCCAAGGCCAAGCAGACCAACCGGCAGATCATCGAGTTGATCAGGGTCTACAGCCGACTGCATTTCCTCGATGAGTCCACCGACCGCGACCTGACCATGGCCGCTGCGCTCTACAACATCGGCAAGCTGAGCTGGACCGACAATATGATGGTCACGCCCGCCGACTTGCTGCACCACAATGAGCTCGATCTCTATCGGGCCTATCCGAAGCAGAGCGAATCGCTGCTGATGACCCTGGATCCGATGAAGGACGCGGCCCGGATCATCCGCCATCACCAGGAGCGCTGGGACGGCAGCGGCTTCCCAGAGCACCTCAAGGGCGAGGCCATTCCCTTCGGCTCGCGACTGTTGAAACTGGCGGTGGATTTCATCGAGCTGCAGCGCGGGTTGATCCTCGAACGACAGATGAACAGCGACGAGGCGCTGGTCTACATCCGCAAATACGCCGGCAAGCTGTACGACCCGGACATGATCGAGGATTTCATCAAGGCCTGCGGCGAGTACCTGGACGACGTGACCCTGTCCGACCCGACGGTCAAGGTCATGAACACCCGCGAACTGGTGGCCGGCATGATCCTGGCGCGCAACCTCAACGCCGACAACGGCATGCTGCTGCTCAACGCCGGCAAGGTCCTGAGCGGCCCGCTGGTGGAGAAGCTCATCGCCTTCGAGTCGATGGAAGGGGCCCGGTACAGCGTGTTCGTCAAGATCCCCGAAGAACTCGCCGACCCTTCGGCGCCGAGGCCGATTTTGGGGTGATGCGGTTCTGAAGATGCCACTGTTCGAACTGTGGGAGCGAGCTTGCTCGCGATAGCGGAGTGTCAGTGACTGCAGTGTCGACTGACCGGACGCTATCGCGAGCAAGCTCGCTCCCACAGGGGGAATGTGTTGAATTTCAGCCCAGCGCCAGGCTTTGCTCCCGGCCACTGTGTCTGTAATCTCCCCGGCATTTTTCTGCCCAAGGCTTTGACTCATCATGACCACCTCCCTCATCCGCATCGCCGCCGCCCTCTTGGTCGGGCCCGACGGGCGAACCCTGTTGGTGCGCAAGCGCGGTACCCGGGCCTTCATGCAGCCGGGGGGCAAGATCGAGGCCCATGAACAACCGGTGCAGGCGCTGGCCCGGGAGCTGGAAGAAGAGCTCGGGTTGCGGATCGATCCGGCCCAGGCCTGCCACTTGGGTGTGTTCAGCGCGCCGGCGGCCAACGAACCGGGGTTTATCGTGCAGGCCGAGGTGTTTTTGCTGAACATCGACGCCCCGGTTTCGCCAGCGGCCGAAATCGAAGAGGTGTGCTGGATCGACCCGGACGGCGACAGCGATCTTGTGCTCGCACCGTTGACAGGCGAGGTGATCCTGCCGTTTTATCGAGCGACATACCTCGCCGCTTGCTGATTCACGCCTCAAGGACTGACGCCCATGATCCCATTGCCGGACCTGTTGATTTTCGCCGCCGCCGCGTTACTGATGGTACTGACACCCGGCCCGAACATGATCTACCTGATTTCCCGTTCGATCTGCCAGGGCCGCAAGGCCGGCGTCACGTCGCTGTTGGGCGTGGTGGCGGGGTTCTTCGTGCACATGTTCGCCGCCGCCGCGGGGCTGACGGCGGTGTTCCTGGCGGTGCCCATGGCCTATGAAGTGTTGAAATGGGCCGGCGCGCTGTACCTGTTGTGGCTGGCCTGGCAGGCGGTGAAGCCGGGCGCGCGTTCGCCCTTCGAGGCCCGGCAGTTGCCGGCGGACTCGACACGCAAGCTGATCACCATGGGCTTTCTCACCAGTGCGCTGAACCCCAAGATCGCGGTGTTCTATCTGTCGGTGTTCCCGCAGTTCATCAGCCCGGAACACGGCTCGCTGTTCACCCAGAGCATCCTCCTCGGGCTGACCCAGATCAGCGTCAGTTTCAGCGTCAACCTGCTGATCGCCCTGTTCGCCGCCGGCATTGCCTCGTGGTTTGTCCACAACCCGCGCTGGCTGGCGGTGCAGCGCTACTTCATGGGGTTTGTCCTCGGTGCCCTGGCGCTGCGCCTGATGCTTGAGCAACGGCGTTCGGCGTGAACATTCGACGCCTGCGGGCCGGCGATGCCCTGGTGTATCGCGAGCTGATGCTCCAGGCGTACGCCTTGCACCCCCAGGCCTTCACCTCCAGCGTCGGCGAGCGGGCGAAGTTGCCCATCAACTGGTGGGAGTCACGCCTGGGCAGCCGGCTCGATGTGCTGTTGGGGGCGTTTGTCGAGCAAGAACTGGTCGGCATCGTTGGCCTGGCCCTGGAGCCCAGGGAAAAAGCCCGGCACAAGGCGCTGCTGTTCGGCATGTACGTCGCCGACGCACATCGCCATCGGGGCCTCGGCTACCAACTGGTGCAGGCGGCCCTCGACGAAGCCCGGCGCCACACCTTCCTGCGCCTGGTGCAACTGACCGTCACCGCGGGCAACGCCCCGGCGCTCAAGCTCTACCAGCGCTGCGGCTTCGTCCTGTACGGTCTCGAACCGATGGCGATCCGCGTGGACGACGAGTACCTCGACAAAATCCACATGTGGTTCGAGCTCTAATCTCACCGCAGACTCCTGTAGGAGCTGGCGAAGCCTGCGATCTTTTGAGCTTGATCTGTTGGGCGTTCGCTCGTGACTCAATGGCCAGGGGAAAGATCGCAGCCTCGCTTCGCTCGACAGCTCCTACAGTCAGCGAACGGCACTGACACCGTCGAGCGTGGAAAACGACGTGTCCTTGGCCGTCAGCAAAAAATCGCGCATGTATGGCGCGTCGAGCATGTCGGTGCGCACTGCCGCGTACAGCGTGGCGAACAGGCCTTTCTCCCCCAGCCGCTTGGCCTTCACGTAGCCCCGCGAGCTGTATTCATGCAACGCCCAGTGCGGCATGCCGCAGACGCCACGACCGCTGGCCACCAGTTGCATCATCATCACCGTCAGCTCGGACGTGCGCACCTGGGCCGGTTCGATATCGGCCGGTTCCAGGAAACGGGTGAAGATGTCCAGCCGGTCGCGCTCCACCGGGTAGGTGATCAGGGTTTCGCTGATCAGGTCCTCGGGCACGATGTAGGGCTTGCTCGCCAACCGATGTTGGTTGGCGACGGCGAGCATCGCTTCGTAGGTGAACAGCGGCACGTACGTGATGCCGGCCAGTTCCAGCGGGTCGGAGGTCACCACCAAATCGAGATCGCCCCGGGCCAGAGCCGGCAAGGGGGCGAAGGCGAAACCCGAGGCCAGGTCCAGCTCGACTTCCGGCCAGGCATCGCGGAACTGGTCGATGGTCGGCATCAGCCACTGGAAGCAGCTGTGGCACTCGATGGCCATGTGCAGGCGCCCGGCGGTGCCGCCCGCCAGGCGGGCGATGTCCCGTTCAGCACTGCGCAGTAACGGCAGGGCGGCATCGGCCAGTTGCAACAGGCGCAGGCCGGCGCTGGTGAAACGTACGGGCTTGGTCTTGCGGACGAACAACTGCATGCCCAGGCGCTCTTCCAGTTCCTTGAACTGGTGGGAGAGGGCGGACTGGGTCAGGTGCAGGCGTTCGGCGGCTTCGACCAGGCTGTCGGCTTCACGCAGGGCGTGCAGGGTCTTGAGGTGACGGAGTTCAAGCACCGGAGTGGCTCCATGAGTAAAACTTGTGATCAACACGAAAAGGTTGAGTTTGTCTCATGCAGGTCGAGCTGTCGACAATGGCGCCATCTTTTACAGGAGGACGCACACCATGGCCCTGGCCCATACCCTCGGTTTTCCCCGCATCGGCGCCGACCGCGAATTGAAGAAAGCCCTCGAAGCCTACTGGAAAGGCGACCTGGCCCCGGCTGCGTTGCAAGCCGTGGGTCGTGAACTGCGGGCCCGGCACTGGCAACTGCAGAAAGACGCCGGCATCGACCTGCTGCCCGTCGGCGACTTTGCCTGGTACGACCAGGTGCTCAGCCACACCTTGACCCTGGGCGCCGTCCCGCAACGTTTCCACGGTACCTTGGATGCCCAGGGCCGGCCGACCCTCGACACCCTGTTCGCCATGGCCCGTGGCGCCACGGCCAGTTGCTGCGGTGCCGAGCACGGCCAGGCGCAATACGCCCAGGAACTGACGAAGTGGTTCGACACCAACTACCACTACCTGGTCCCGGAGTTTTCCGTCGACCAGACCTTCGCCCTGAGCTGGGAACAGTTGTTCGACGAAGTGGACGAGGCCCATGCCTTGGGCCACCAGGTCAAACCGGTGATCATCGGCCCGTTGACCTACTTGTGGCTGGGCAAGGCCAAGGGCGAGGCCTTCGACAAGCTCGACCTGCTGGAGCGCCTGTTGCCGGTCTACGGTGAAATCCTCAACCGCCTCAAGGCCCAGGGCGTGGAATGGGTGCAGATCGACGAGCCGATCCTCACCCTGGACCTGCCCCTGGCCTGGAGGAGCGCCTTCGAGCGGGCTTACCACATCCTCCAGTACTCGCCGTTGAAAAAGCTCGTGGCCACCTACTTCAGCGGCCTGCAAGACAACCTCGGCCTGGCGGTGAGCCTGCCGGTGGACGGCTTGCACATCGACGCGGTACGTGACCCGGAACAACTGGGCCAGGTGCTGGACCGCCTGCCGACCTACAAGATTCTCTCGGTGGGCCTGGTCAACGGTCGCAACGTCTGGCGCTGCGAACTGGAACAGGCGCTGGCGCAATTGCAACCGGCCCAGGAGCGCTTTGGCGACAACCTTTGGGTCAGTACCTCGTGCTCCTTGTTGCACAGCCCGGTGGACCTGGAGCGTGAAGACCGGCTCGATCCCGAACTCAAGAGCTGGCTCGCCTTCGCCGTGCAGAAGTGCGGTGAAGTCGCGGTGCTGCGCGATGCGATGAACGATCCACAGGCCCCCGCCGTGCAGCAGGCCTTGAGCGACAGCCGCGAGGTGCAGGCCCGCCGCGCCGGCTCGGCGCGCATTCACAAAGCCGAGGTCCAGGCGCGCCTGGCGGCGATCGGGCCACAGGACAGCCAGCGGCATTCACCGTTTGCCCAGCGCATCGAACGCCAGCGCGCACGCCTGGCGCTGCCGGCCTTTCCTACCACCACCATCGGCTCTTTCCCGCAGACCCCGGCCATACGCCTGGCCCGTCAGGCCTACAAGCAGGGCAAGTTGTCGGCCAACGACTATCAGGACGCCATGCACACCGAGATCCGCCATGCCGTGCAGATCCAGGAACGCCTGGGCCTGGACGTGTTGGTGCACGGTGAAGCCGAGCGCAACGACATGGTGGAATACTTTGCCGAGCAACTGGACGGCTACGCCTTCACCCGTTTCGGCTGGGTACAGAGTTACGGTTCGCGTTGCGTGAAGCCGGCGATCATCTACGGCGACATCAGCCGCCCGAAAGCCATGACCGTCGACTGGATCCGTTACGCGCAAAGCCTGACCGACAAGGTCATGAAGGGCATGCTCACCGGTCCCGTGACCATGCTGATGTGGTCGTTCCCCCGCGAAGACGTGTCGCGCCAGGTCCAGGCCCGACAACTGGCCCTGGCCCTGCGCGACGAGGTGCTGGACCTGGAAAAGGCCGGGATCAGAATCGTGCAGATCGACGAGGCGGCGTTCCGCGAAGGGCTGCCACTGCGTCGCGGACAATGGCAGCACTACCTGGACTGGGCCGTGGAGGCGTTCCGCTTGTGCGCATCGGGCGTGGGTGATGACACCCAGATCCATACCCACATGTGCTACAGCGAGTTCAATGACGTGATCAAGGCCATCGCCGACCTGGACGCCGATGTCATCACCATCGAGACCTCCCGTTCGGACATGGAGTTGCTGGAAGCGTTCGAAGCGTTCGACTACCCGAACGACATCGGCCCGGGCGTCTACGACATCCACTCGCCACGGGTGCCGGACACGGCCGAGATGGTTGCGCTGATGAACAAGGCAGTGAAACGCATCGCCGCCGAGCGGCTGTGGATCAACCCCGACTGTGGGCTGAAGACCCGGGGCTGGCCCGAGACGGAAGCGGCACTGGTGAACATGGTGGCGGCGGCGCGGCAGTTGCGCAGCCAGTTGGCCTGAGGCCCGGCTGTTGCGGGCGAGCACCCTGTCCCTGGCAAGGGGAGCTTTTTTGTGGCGAGGCAGCTTGCTCCCGCTGGGCTGCACCCTGTAGGAGCTGTCGAGTGCAACGAGGCTGCGATCTTTCCTCAGACACTTGAGTCAAGCGTGCAAAAAAACAGCAGATCAAGGTCAAAAGATCGCAGCCTTCGGCAGCTCCTACGCAATCTTCATCAAACTGTCACGCAACTGTGGCAGCGCGCTTGAACAAACTTCATCAGACTCGCGCTCTACTGGGGTTCTGCGTTTCGGTGTTTCTTCATGCGTGTACTTATTTTCCTGGCCGCGTTGTTTTTCGGCCTGCCGTCGATGGCGGCGTCTCGTTGCGATGTCAATGTTGCGACCCAACGGGTCGATCTGGATCAGGTCAGCCTGGCCTACCAGAGCATTGGCCGTGCCTCGGATCCTGCATTGCTGTTGGTGATGGGCCTGGGTGGGCAGTTGATCCATTGGCCGGACGAAGTGGTGGTCGCCCTGTGCGAGCAGGGTTTCCGGGTGATTCGCTACGATAACCGCGATGTCGGCCTGAGCACCTGGCGCCAGGCGCCCGGCAGCGCCAACCTGACCTTTGAAGCCCTGCGCTACAAACTCGGCTTGCCCGTGGCCGCGCCCTATACCCTCACCGACATGGCCGACGACGGGCTCGGGCTGATGGACGCGTTGCATGTGCAAAATTTCCATGTACTGGGCGCGAGCATGGGCGGGATGATCGCCCAGCACATGGCGGCCATGGCGCCTGAGCGGGTTGAAAGCCTGACCCTGATCATGACCAGTTCCAGTGCCGCCGGCTTGCCCGCGCCCAGTGAAAGACTGGTGCAACTGTTGTCCCGGCGCGGAGCTCCGAATCGCGAAATGGCCCTTGAACAGCAGGCCGATCTGCTGGCCGCGTTGGGCAGCCCGATGGTGGTGGATGACCGTCAGGCCTTGCTGCATCAGGCTGCACTGGCCTATGACCGGGCCTTCAACCCCGAAGGCGTGAAACGCCAGATCATGGCGATCATGGCCGAGCCGAGCCGGGTAGCACTGCTCAATCAACTGCGGGTGCCGACCCTGGTCGTCCACGGCACCGCCGACCCGTTGCTGCCGGTGATGCACGGCGTGCACCTGGCGGCGCACATCCAAGGCAGCCAACTGAAACTGATCCCGGGCCTGGCCCATCGCTTCCAGGACGCGTTCAAGGCGCCGTTGCTGGCGGCGGTGTTGCCGTACCTGCAGCAGCACCGCGAAGACACGTCCCATTGGGCGCAGATCGAACCGGCGCAGGCGCCGAATCTGCTCTAGCGGATGCCTGGGTTTTTTGTGGCGAGGGGATTTATCCCCGCTGGACTGCACAGCAGGCCCAAACTATCGAACATGATCAGCCTGACACACCGAGGCGCTAGGCTTTGGGGGCGCTGCGCGACCCAACGGGGATAAATCCCCTCGCCACAAGGGTTTAGCACATGGCTTCTACCGCACCTGTGCCTGCGCCACCAACCAGTCCATCAACTCCAGCAACGGCCCCGAAACCTGGGGCTTGCGCGGGTGCACCAGGTGATAACCCAGCCCGGTCTTGACCTTCAGTTCGAACGGCACCACCAGCCGGCCGGCGCTCAGGTCGTCGCCGATCAGCGACCAGTCGCCAATCGCCACGCCCGTGCCCTGGGAGGCCATGGACATCGCCAGGTCCAGGGTTTCGAAATGCTGGCCCTTGCTGACCTGGTTCAAGTGCACACCGGCCGCCGCCAGCCAGGCGTTCCAGTCGCGCTCGTCAAGGGCCGGGTGCAACAGCAAGTGGTGCTGCAGGTCGGCGGGTTCATGCAGCGGTATCGGTCCTTCCAGGATCGGGCGGGAGCAGACGGGCGTCAGCTGTTCATCGAACAGGTGCAGGCACGCCAGCGAGGCATCCGGTGGTGGGCCATAGACCACCGCGGCGTCGAAGGCTTCGCGCTGGAAATCCACGCCGTGCCTGACTGTGGTGGTCAGTTCCACCGGCACGTCCGGTCGTTCCTTTTGCCATTGCAACAGGCGCGGCAGCAGCCAGCGCATCACACAGGTCGGGGCCTTTAGCTGTAGGGTCTGGCGCTTTTCGCCGATCTGCTGGACCGCTTCGCCGATCAGGCCGAACACCTGCTGCACCCGTGGCAGCCACGCCTGGCCCTCGGCGGTCAGGCTCAGGCCGCGTGCCTGGCGCTGGAACAACGCATAACCCAAATGGTCTTCCAGCCCGGCGATCTGCCGGCTCACCGCGCCCTGGGTGATGTGCAACTGTTCGGCGGCCCGGGTGAAGTTGCAACATTGGGCCGTGATCAGAAATGTGTGCAGCGCCGGTAACGGGGGGAGTCGTTTCATTTCGATCCAAGCCATGACGTGAGGACATGGCTAGTATGACTTTTTATCCATTGTTGTCGCCATGCCCCGCCCGTTCCAATAACGCCATCTCCAAGACAAAAGGGGCCCGCTCCCTAGTGCTGCGCGGCCTTTTACCCGACCAGAAAAAGGCAATGGCAATGGCGACGTGCGGCGAAGTATTGGTCAAGTTACTCGAAGGTTATGGCGTGGAGCAGGTGTTCGGCATTCCCGGCGTGCACACCGTCGAGTTGTACCGCGGGCTGGCCCGTTCCAGTATCCGCCATGTGACGCCGCGTCATGAACAGGGCGCAGGTTTCATGGCCGACGGTTACGCCCGGGTCAGCGGCAAGCCCGGCGTGTGTTTCATCATCACCGGCCCCGGCATGACCAACATCACCACCGCCATGGGCCAGGCCTACGCCGATTCGATCCCGATGCTGGTGATCTCCAGCGTGCAGTCGCGCAGCCAGTTGGGCGGCGGGCGTGGCAAGCTGCATGAACTGCCGAACCAGTCTGCATTGGTAGGCGGTGTCGCGGCGTTTTCCCACACGCTGATGTCCGCCGCCGAATTGCCCGGCGTGCTGGCCCGGGCGTTCGCGGTGTTCCAGGCCGGGCGCCCGCGGCCGGTGCACATTGAAATCCCGCTGGACGTTCTGGTCGAAGACGCCGATGCCTTGCTCGCCAGCGTGCCGGTGAACATCAGCCGCGCCGGTGCCGCACCGGGTGCGGTAAAACAAATGGCCGGCCTGCTGGCGACGGCGCGACGGCCTTTGATCCTGGCCGGTGGCGGGGCCATTGACGCAGGGGCTGAATTGACCGAACTGGCCGAACGTCTCGGCGCGCCAGTGGCGTTGACCATCAATGCCAAAGGCCTGCTGCCTGCGCGCCATCCGTTGCTGATCGGCTCCACCCAGAGCCTGGTGGCCACCCGTGCGTTGGTGGCCGAGGCGGATGTGGTGTTGGCTATCGGTACCGAACTGGCCGAAACCGATTACGACATTACCTTTGCCGGCGGCTTCGAGATTCCCGGCGCGCTGCTGCGCATCGACATCGACCCGGACCAGACCGTGCGCAACTACCCGCCGCACCTG
Organism: Pseudomonas sp. NFACC13-1; assembly: GCF_900104425.1. Lineage (NCBI taxonomy): Bacteria > Pseudomonadati > Pseudomonadota > Gammaproteobacteria > Pseudomonadales > Pseudomonadaceae > Pseudomonas > Pseudomonas sp. NFACC13-1. Next base: position 347,192 of record NZ_FMXV01000001.1, read on the forward strand.
GCGCTGGTAGCCGACGCCGGTGTCGCCGCCCGGGCCTTGCTCGACGAATTGGGCCAGCGACCCTTGGCCGAACGCCAAGCCGATTGGGGACCGGCGCGTGCCGCCCGCTTGCGCGCGGAGCTTCAAGGCAGTTGGGACGCCGCGACCCGCGCCCAGACGGTGTTTCTCGACACGGTCTTGCAGACGCTACCGGAGGCGGTGTTCGTCGGTGACTCCACGCAACCGGTGTACACCGGCAACCTGACCCTCAACCCGGAGCAGCCGCGCCGCTGGTTCAATGCCTCCACCGGCTACGGCACCCTTGGCTACGCGTTGCCGGCGGCCATTGGCGCCTGGCTCGGCGGCAAGGACCTGGGCCACGGCCGCCCCGCGGTGGTGTGCCTGATCGGTGACGGCGGGTTGCAGTTCACCCTGCCGGAACTGGCCAGCGCCGTGGAGGCGAGCACACCGGTGATCGTGCTGCTGTGGAATAACCAGGGCTACGAAGAGATCAAGAAATACATGCTCAACCGCGGCATCGAACCGGTGGGGGTGGACATCTACACCCCGGATTTCATCGGTGTCGCCAAGGCCTTGGGCTGCTTTGCCCAAGCCATCGACGATGTGCCGTCGCTGCGTGCCGCGTTGCTGGCCGCCCGTGAGCGGCAGGGGCCGACGTTGATTGAGATTGACCAGGGTGTCTGGACATCGAAGTGTTGAGGTGTTTTTGCTGGCTCTATCGCGAGCAGGCTCGCTCCCACAGGAGATCTTCAGTGGACACGAATGCGTGGTTCACCACCGATCAAATGTGGGAGCGAGCCTGCTCGCGATGAGGCCGGCACAACCCATCCAAACCCTCTCTCAAACGGTCATCCGCAACCGCGCCAGGTCCCGCAACGGCGGCGCGCCGAACAATCGGCTGTACTCGCGGCTGAACTGCGAAGGGCTTTCATAACCCACCCGATACCCCGCCGCCGAAGCTTCCAGCCCTTCGGCCAGCATCAGCCGGCGGGCTTCCTGCAAGCGCAGTTGCTTCTGGTATTGCAGTGGGCTCATGGCCGTCATGGCCTTGAAACGGTGATGCAGGGTCGAGACGCTGAGGTTCACTTCCCGGGCCAGGTCATCGATGCGCAGCGGCTGTTCGAAATGGCCGTTGAGCCATTTGATCGCCTGGCTGATGCGATGACTCTGACTGTTGGCGATGGCGATTTCATACAGCCGATAGCCCTGTGGACTGCGCAGCAGGCGATAGAGGATTTCCCGGCGCACCAGGGGCGCGAGCATGGCGATGTCTTTCGGCGTGTCCAGCAGCCGTGCCAGGCGCAGCACAGCGTCGAGCATCGGCGTATCCAGGCGTTCGACATACAGCCCGCGCCCGGCGGGGCGGGTCGGCACGCCCAAGGGGCCGGCATCGGCGATCAACGCAGTGATTTCCGCCGGGTCGATGTCCAGGCGCAGGGCCAGGATCGGCTGCTCGGGCGAAACGTCGGCGACGCAACCGCTGAGCGGCATCGAGACCGAGACCACCAGGTAATGGAGCGGATCGTAGTTGAAGAGCTCGTCCGCCAGGCGCACCTGTTTGCTGCCCTGGGCCATGATGCACAGCGCCGGTTGCGCCAGCACCGGGGCGAATTTGTGCGGCTGGCTGTGCCGCGACAGGTTCAGCGAGCCGATGGCCGTGGCGTAGGTGCCGTCTTCGCTGGTGTTGCGGTCGATGATCGATGCCAGTTCGGCGCGCTGTTGTTCCAGGTAGGTGTCCAGCGGGACGTGAGCGTGATCGAGTGGCGACATGCCGTGATCCTCAGGCGATAGAGAGCGATGAACGAAGCTTATGTTTGTGCAAGGCACAGCGGTAGCAACATCCTGTTGAAAGCTTGCCTGATCCTGCACGGCGCAATGGGCCATGACGGGTCAATGCGGGTGAAACTTGCTTGAAACCTTTTGTTTCAACTTCGCAGTCGGCAGCGGGTTCGATGGCGGCTCTTGTGCAACCGATGCGCAGGATTGTGCAACGGGTCGGCAGGAATCGACTAACGAAGCTCGCGTCGTGGCGCTTAACCTTTGATCCTGTCGCAGCCTGTCCCCGGCTGCACAATGGATTACCTGGGAGGGTTGAGCATGACTACACAGATCCCCGTCAGCCACATGGCTTTTGTCCGGGCCCGCCGTGGTTGCTCCAAGCAACTGGGTGCACGCCTGAGTACGCTGATCGCGCCCTCGCGCCAGGCGCCCGGTTGCCTGCACTTCGCCTTGCAGCAATCGCAATGCGACGCTGATTTGTGGCTGGTGTCCGGGCTCTGGGTCAATCAGCCGTCGATGGACGCCTACTTCAACTCACCGGCCATGGCGATTTTCGCCGAGCTGGTGCAGGACCTGGTGGTGAGCAGCCTGGATTTCCACACCTTTAGGGAAGTCTCCGCCGCTCAGGCGACCGAAGGGTGCCGGGCACAGGTACACAAACTGGCCGGTTGAAGGTTTAATGACCGTCATTTTCCACCGCCAGGATGCACAAACATGGCACGTAAAGCCTTTGATACCTTTGAAGCCGTTTCCGCCGTTGTTCCCAAGGAGGGCGGCGGTTACAACGCCGCCATTGCCACCAAGGCCATCGGCGGCTCAGGTGCGCCGCGTTTCAACAAGGTGCTTGAAGACCAGAGCTTCAAGACCGCGACCGAAGCCGATGAAGCCGCTGCCGTGCAGCTCACCCATCTCCAGGGTGTCGACGACGAGGGCGGGCTGGTCTGGTAAACCCGTGTCACCTGTTGGGATGACCTACACCTGTGGCGAGGGGATTTATCCCCGCTGGGGCGCGAAGCGGCCCTAAAACAGTCCAGGCAACTCAGTGTCAGGAAGGTATTGGGGGCTGCTCCGCAGCCCAGCGGGGATAAATCCCCTCGCCACAGAGTGTGATGGGCAAGCTTCTATTTGGGGCGATGCATCTTGAACAACGCCTCAGGCCCCAGCTGGAAATAATCCGCCGGCCCACCCCCGCGCAAGATCGGCTCGGCGGCGGCGGTGTCGTACACCCCATCCTTCAACAGCCACTGGGCGATATGCACGGCGACCACTTCGCCGAGGATCAGCCAGCTTGGCACCAGCCCTTTGTCCGCCCGCTGCAATTGAATGATCTGTGTGACCTTGCATTCAAAGGACACCGGGCTTTCGGCGACGCGCGGCACCTGGATCACCCGTGACGGGGCGGCCGTCAGGCCCGCCAGTTCGAACTCATTGACCTCTGGGCCGACCATCGCGCAGCTCTGGTTCATCTGCTCGGCGAGCGGTCGGGTGGCCAGGTTCCAGGCGAACTCACCGGTCTGTTCGATGTTGTTCAGGCTGTCTTTGCGCCCGACGCTGGAGAACCCAATGATCGGTGGAATGTAATTGAAGGCGTTGAAGAAACTGTAGGGCGCCAGATTCAAGCGGCCTTCGCCATCTTGGGACGAAATCCAGCCGATGGGGCGCGGGCCGACGATGGCGTTGAATGGATCGTGTGGCAGGCCGTGACCGTTGGCGGGTTCGTAGTAATGGATGTCATCGGGCATGGCGGGCGTTTCCTGGAAAGGCATTCATAGGCGGCCAATAGTGCAAGGCTGGGCCTTTTATTTCCAGATTGGGTGATGCAAAAAAAGATCGCAGCCTCCGGCAGCTCCTACAGGACCGTGTTCAATCCGTAGGCGCTGCCGAAGGCTGCGATCTTTTGACGTTCAATCATCAACCAATTGCTTCGGCAGTGCCGGTCTTGTCGAAGCCGTCAGCGGCAATGGCGTCGGCGGTGCCGGTCTTGTCGAAGCCGTCAGCGGCGATGGCGTCGGCGGTGCCAGTCTTGTCGAAGCCGTCGGCGGCGATGGCGTCGGCGGTGCCGGTCTTGTCGAAACCATCGGCGGCGATGGCGTCGGCGGTGCCGGTCTTGTCGAAGCCGTCGGCGGCGTAATGACCGGCAGGGCTGCGTTCGATGGCTGCGCTGGCGTTGGCACCGAAGGAGGCGGCACCGGTCTTGTCGAAACCGTCAGCGGCGAAGGTGTTGGCGGCCAACACGGACAGGGTCAGGGCGAGGATCAGTTGGGTTTTCATGGTGGTCACTCCGGATTCGTGGGCGATGTGTGTCTTGCATGGGTTGAATGCTACGCCAACTAAGTTGATTAAAAAGCGCAAAATAATGCTAAAAACAATCGATTAACTAGATATTAAGGGCGGCGTATTCAATCGCTTCCATCGTCGGAGCGAACGTCGCGCAGGTCATCGATTCAGTGAACCCAGGGTGTGGCAAGTGCATTAACGGGCGATTAATCCCAGTTCAATGACAGATTTTTCATAGATTACGGACCTGCTTTTCACCGCCGCGATGTCAACTTGCCCCCACGGCTGGACCCCAAGAGTCAGCTGCCACACTCCGGAGCCCTGCGATGAATAAACTGCCTCAAATCACCTTGGCCTTCTGGGTCATGAAAATCTGCGCGACGACCCTTGGCGAAACCGCGGGAGATCTGCTGTCGATGACCCTCGATGTCGGTTACGCGATCAGTTCGCTCATGTTGATCAGTGTGTTTGTCCTGACCCTGATCACGCAGTTGATGGCCAAGACTTACAAGCCAGTGCTGTACTGGATCGTGATCCTGTCCACCAGCACGGCGGGCACCACGATGTCCGATTTCATGGATCGCACCCTGGAGTTGGGTTACGCCACCGGGTCGATGATCCTGATTGCGATTCTGCTGGCGATCTTCGCCGCCTGGCGCCTGAGTGGTGATTCGCTCAATGTCACCAAGGTGCAGACCTTTCGCGGCGAGATGTTCTATTGGATGGCGATTCTGTTTTCCAACACGTTGGGCACTGCCCTCGGCGATTACCTGGCCGACGATTCGGGCTTGGGCTTCGCTGGCGGCGCACTGTTGATCAGCTCGACCATTGCCGTGGTCGTGGCGCTCAAGTACTTCACCCGTATTTCGTCGGTGGCGTTGTTCTGGATCGCGTTCGTGCTGACCCGTCCCCTGGGGGCGACCCTGGGCGACTTGATGACCAAGCCTCATGAAAAAGGCGGCCTTGATTTCGGCACCATCGGTTCATCGGCGGTGTTGGCGGGGATATTGATCGTGATGATCGCTGGCGCGACCTATGCGCAGAAGCGTTATGGCAAGCAGGGCACTGCTGAGTTGACTTGAGACCGAGTTGTCTCCAATCGCGAGCAAGCTCGCTCCCACAGGGATTTACGCTAATCCTGTGGGAGCGAGCTTGCTCGCGATGGGGCCATCACCGTCACCGTTGCGGTGGCGGTTGAACCCTGTCAGTCGGTCACGATCCGCGAATGCTTGCCGGTGTCTTTCATGGTGATGTACACCAGCAGCGACACGGCGATGCAGGCCGTCACGTACCAGTAGTAGCCGGTTTCCATGCCGATGCTCTTGAACCACAGGGCGATGTATTCAGCGGTGCCGCCGAAGATCGACACGGTCAGTGCGTAGGGCAGGCCGACGCCCAGGGCGCGGATTTCGGTGGGGAACAGCTCGGCCTTCACCACGGCGTTGATCGAGGTGTAGCCGCTGACGATGATCAGCGCGGCCATGATCAGGAAGAACGCACCCCACCAGGTCTGGATGGTGTGCAGGGTGGTGAGGATCGGCACGGTGAACAGGGTGCCAAGGATACCGAAGGCGATCAGGATCGGCCGGCGACCGATCTTGTCCGACAGCCCGCCGATCACCGGTTGCAGGCACATGAACAGGAACAGTGTGGCGGCGGAAATGGTGGTGGAGTCGGAGATGCTCATGCCGACGGTGTTCACCAGGTATTTCTGCATGTAGGTGGTGTAGGTGTAGAACGCCAGCGTGCCGCCCATGGTCAGGCCGACCACGGTCATCAGTTCCTTGGGGTGGCGCAGCAAGGTGCGCATGGCGCTTTCCTTGGACTTCTCTTTCTTGGTGAACGACTCGGTTTCTTCCATGCCGCGCCGCAGGTACAGCGCCACGACCGCACACAGTGCGCCGATGGCGAACGGGATGCGCCAGCCCCAGGCGTACAACTGTTCGGTGGTGAGGAACTGTTGCAGCACGATCAATACACCCAAGGCGATGAGCTGGCCGGAAATCAGGGTCACGTACTGGAAGCTGGAGAAGAAGCCGCGACGTTCCTTGGTCGCCATCTCGCTCAGGTAGGTTGCCGAGGTGCCGTACTCGCCACCCACCGACAGGCCTTGGAGCAGGCGAGCGAACACCAGCAGGATCGGCGCGCCGACGCCGATGGTTTCGTAGCTCGGGCTCAAGGCGATGATCAGCGAGCCGAAGCACATCAGGTACACCGAGGCCATCAACGCACGTTTGCGCCCGGCGCGGTCAGCGTACAGGCCCATCAACCAGCCGCCGATCGGGCGCATCAGGAAGCCCACGGCGAAGATCGCGGCGGTGTTGAGCAATTGGGCGGTGGTATCGCCCTTGGGGAAGAAGACTTTGGCGAAGTACAACGAGAACGCGGCGTAGACGTACCAGTCATACCACTCGACCATGTTGCCGACCGAGCCGCTGAAGATCGATTTGATCCGGCTGGCGGTGGTTCTTTCACGGGCGGGCACGGCAGCCGACCCAATGGGCAGGGCGTTGGAGTTATCCATCGAAGGATCCTTCATTTAATTGTTTTTGTGGAGCGCGCGGGAACGCAGCCTGACAGGGCTATAGCAGGAGCTGTGCCAGGCGCTGGAGGGCCGGTCTAGAGGGGTTTGCGGTGTCGAGTGAGCGGAAATCCGCTTGTTTTCGATTGGTGGTGAGCGGAAATCCGCTTATTCGGGGGTGTTGGCTCTGACCTCATCGCGAGCAAGCTCGCTCCCACATTTTTGTCTGTGTACGCATAACCCTGTGGGAGCGAGCTTGCTCGCGATGGCGCCAGTGCAGGCGCCACAGAAACCTACAAAAACATCTCCCGGCTCAACCCATGCCGCTGCATCTTTTCATTGAAGGTGCGGCGTGGCAGTTGCAGTTCTTCGAGCACGGCTTTCACATCACCTTTGTGCCGAGTCAGGGCGGCGCGCAGGCATTGGGCTTCGAAGGCTTCCTGCTGGGCCGCGAGGGACTGGCCCGGCTCCGTCTCCAGGGCGGGCAGTTGATCCAGCCCCAACACCTGGCGTTCGGCGACGTTGGCCAGTTCCCGCACATTGCCCGGCCAGTCGTGGCTGAGCAGATGGCTCAACTGCGGGCCGCTCAGGGGCGCGGCGGGGCGGCCCAGGCGTTCGGCGGCGTTGTGGGTGAAGTGTTCGAACAGCAGGGGAATGTCCTCGCGCCGTTCTCGCAGCGGCGGCAGGCGTAGCTCGGCGATGTTCAAGCGATAGGCCAGGTCTTCGCGAAAACGCCCGGCCCGGGCTTCGTCCAGCAGGTCGGGCTTGGTGGCGGCGATGATGCGCAGGTCCACGGCGATGCTCTGGTTGGAGCCCAGGCGTTCGAGCTTCTGTTCCTGCAATACCCGCAGCAGCTTGACCTGCTGGGCCAGGGGCATGCTTTCGATTTCATCGAGAAACAGCGTGCCGCCGTCGGCATATTCAAGCTTGCCGATGCGTTTGCCCTGGGCGCCGGTGAAGGCGCCGCTTTCGTGACCGAACAACTCCGCCTCGAACAGCGCTTCGGGAATGGCCGCGCAGTTCAACGCGACGAAGGGTTTGTTCGCCCTCGGGCCGAAATCGTGCAGGCAGCGAGCGACCAATTCCTTGCCGCTGCCGGTTTCGCCACGGATCAATACGTTGACCGGCAATGCCGCCAGGTCCAGCACTTGGCGCCGCAGGTTTTGCAGCGCACGGGAAACCCCTAGCAGCGTGCCATCGAGGCGGGCGCGGGCGTCCGCCTGCTCATGCAGGCGGCGGTTTTCCAGGACCAGGGTGCGCTTGTCCAGGGCCCGGCGCAGGCTGCCGAGCAGGGCTTCGGGGCTGAAGGGTTTTTCCAGGAAATCATAGGCACCGTCGCGCATGGCCTCCACGGCCATGGGCACGTCACCGTGGCCGGTCAACAGAATCACCGGCAGGTCCGGGTCGCGGCGACGTACTTCGGCCAGTAGCTCCAGGCCGCTGAGGCCGGGCATGCGCACGTCGCTGAGGATCACCCCGGGAAAATGCTCCGGCAACCGGGCCAGGCATTCGTCGGCGCGACTGAACAGCTGCACCTGGAACCCCGACAGGCTCAACCATTGCTCGACGGCATTGCGGATGCTGCTTTCGTCATCCACGACCATGACTGAATCAAGCATGCAGTTGCGCCTCCTGATCGATGGGCAAGGTCACGCAGAATACCGCGCCGTTCTCGTGGTTGTCCGCGCTCAGACGCCCGCCGGACTCATGGATGATTGCAAACGAAACCGCCAGCCCCAGGCCCAGGCCATCGCCCACGGGCTTGGTGGTGAAAAACGGATCGAACACCTGGGCCAGGTGTTCCTCGGCGATGCCGGTGCCGCTGTCGCTGACGGTCAGGCGCCACAATTGATCATCGGCCTCCAGGCGCACTTCCAGGCGCCTGAGAGGTTGGCCGGCCATGGCGTCGAGCGCGTTGCGCAACAGGTTGATCAACACCTGCTCAAGGCGGATTGCATCGCCGCGCACCCACGCTGGACGGGTCAAGTGCAACACAGTGCTGACCTGCTCGTCCCGCAGGCGCGTGTCCAGCAGTTGCAGCGCCTGGTCCACCACTGCCGCCAGGTCCAGGCGTTCGCGCAGGCCACTGGGGCTTTTGCGGGCGAACGTCTTCAAATGGCCGGTGAGGGCGGCCATGCGGGTCAGCATGTCGTCCACCGGCTTGAGGGCCTTGTAGGCGTCATCGACCCGACCGTGATCCAGCAGCAAGCGCAGGGTTGCCAATTGCATGCGCTGGGCGGTCAAGGGCTGGTTGATTTCATGGGCCAGGGCCGCCGACATCTGCCCCAGCGCCGCCAGCTTGGCCGATTGCACCAGCCCGTCCTGGGCGGTGCGCAGGTCCCGGGTCCGCTCCTCCACCAGCCGTTCCAGCTCTTCGCGGCTGCGCTGGCGCAACTTTGCCAGGCGCCAGCGCTGGTTGAGAAACAGCAACAGGAACACCAGCGCCAGCCACAACCCGGCGGCGGCAAGCCCGGCGTTGCGCAGGTCCTCGAAGGCGATCTGCGGACGGCGCAGCAAGTGCAGGGTCCAGCCTTCGGCGCTCAACGGCAAGGATTCCCACAGGTAATCCTCCGATCCACCGGGGGCCTCGACCCGGGCCAGGCGGCTGTTGTCGTCGAAGCGGCGCAGCGGTTCATGGGCCAGGGCTTGCAACGGTTGTTTGTCGTATTGGCGGGTGGCCTTGAGTTCGGCGCGGTCGCTGTCGGTCAGCGGCTGCAAGTGGCGATAACGCCAGCCCGGGCGATTGGCGATGAAGATGATGCCCCGGGCATCGCTGACCAGCAGGGTGTCGCTGCCCTGGCGCCATTCGCGCTCCAGCTCCGGAAACTCCAGCTTCACCACCATCGCGCCAAGGAACTCGCCGTTGTCGCCGGTCACGGCGCTGGAGAGAAAGTACCCCGGGATGCCGCTGGTCACGCCCACCGCATAAAACCGCCCGGTGCCCTGGGTGCGGGTCTGGATGAAGTAGGGACGAAAGCCATAGTTGTGCCCGACATAGCTGCTGGGCAGGCGCCAGTTACTGGCCGCGACGGCCAGGCCGCTGTGGTCGAGCAGTTCCAGTGTGGATGATTGGGCGGCGCCATTGATCTGTTCGAGCTTGCGATTCAACGCATCCTGCTGCGCCGCGCTGACCGGCCCCTTGAGGGCCGAGCGCAACTCCGGATCCAGCGCCAGCACGGCGGGCAGGGCGCGGTAGCGTTCGATCAGGGTGTGCAACGAATTGGCGTACAGCGCCAACTGCTGGCTGGCACGGCTGGCATCTTCCTTCAAGGCCTCGCGTTCGGCGTGGCGCACGGCGAGGGTGGCGGCAACCGCCGCGCCGGCGAGGATCAGCAAGGTGTACAACGACAGGCGCAAGGTACGGGGGGTCGGCAGCATGCTGGCGTAAACCAGTGGAAAGTCGGGCGGGCACGATAGCATGGCGGTTGCTCTGTGGGAGCGAGCTTGCTCGCGATGACGGTGGGTCATCCAGAGAGGATATTGACTGACAGGCCGCTATCGCGAGCAAGCTCGGCTCCCACAGTAGATGGGGGCTGTGCACAAGATTTGTGTCCGATGATAGCCACAGTGGGAGCGAGCCTGCTCGCGATGGCAGTGGGTCATCCAGAGAGGATGTTGGCTGACAGGCCGCTATCGCGAGCAAGCTCGGCTCCCACAGGATTACCACAGGTACCTGTAGTGAGCATCGCTGACATGGACACAAAAAAAGGCCGGTGGGCTTGTCGCTCACCGGCCTTGTTCATGGCACTGAAGTGTTACTGCACTTCGACCGCCAGGCTGTCGCTGATCTTCTTCTGCCAGATGGCAGGGCCGGTGATGTGCACCGACTCGCCTTGGCTATCGACCGCAACGGTCACCGGCATGTCCTTGACCTCGAACTCGTAGATCGCTTCCATGCCCAGTTCGGCGAACGCCAGGACCTTGGATTTGCGGATCGCCTGGGCCACCAGGTAAGCGGCGCCGCCGACGGCCATCAGGTAGACGGCCTTGTTGTCCTTGATCGCTTCGATAGCGGTCGGGCCGCGCTCGGATTTGCCGATCATGCCCAACAAGCCTGTCTGCTCGAGGATCTGGCGGGTGAACTTGTCCATCCGCGTGGCGGTGGTCGGGCCGGCTGGGCCGACGACTTCATCGCCGACCGGGTCGACCGGGCCGACGTAATAGATGAAGCGGCCCTTGAGGTCCACTGGCAAGGTTTCACCCTTGTTCAGCATCTCGACCATGCGCTTGTGCGCCGCGTCGCGGCCGGTGAGCATCTTGCCGTTGAGCAGCACGGTTTCGCCCGGCTTCCAGCTTTGCACGTCTTCTGGCGTCAGGGTGTCGAGGTTGACGCGACGAGCCGACGGGCCGGCTTCCCAGACGATTTCCGGGTAGGCGTCCAACGGGGGCGCTTCCAGCGACGCCGGGCCCGTGCCATCCAGCACGAAGTGGGCGTGACGGGTGGCGGCGCAGTTGGGGATCATGCACACCGGCAGGGAGGCGGCGTGGGTCGGGTAGTCCATGATCTTCACGTCGAGCACGGTGGTCAGGCCACCCAGGCCCTGGGCGCCAATGCCCAGTTGGTTGACCTTCTCGAACAGCTCCAGGCGCATCTCTTCGATACGGTTCTGCGGGCCGCGGGCCTTGAGCTCGTGGATGTCGATGGATTCCATCAAGACTTCCTTGGCCATGACCGCGGCTTTCTCGGCGGTGCCGCCGATGCCGATGCCGAGCATGCCCGGTGGGCACCAGCCGGCACCCATGGTCGGAACGGTTTTGAGCACCCAGTCGACGATGGAGTCGGACGGGTTGAGCATGGCCATCTTCGACTTGTTCTCGGAGCCGCCGCCCTTGGCCGCCACGTCCACTTCCACGGTGTTGCCCGGGACGATGGAGTAGTGGATGACCGCCGGGGTGTTGTCCTTGGTGTTTTTACGCGCGCCGGCCGGGTCGGCCAGGATGGAAGCGCGCAGGACGTTTTCCGGCAGGTTGTAGGCGCGACGCACGCCCTCGTTGATCATGTCGTCCAGGCTCATGGTCGCGCCATCCCAACGCACGTCCATGCCCACGCGCACGAACACGGTCACGATGCCGGTGTCCTGGCAGATCGGCCGATGGCCGGTGGCGCACATGCGCGAGTTGATCAGGATCTGCGCCATGGAGTCACGGGCCGCCGGCGATTCTTCGCGCAGGTAGGCCTCGTGCATCGCCTGGATGAAATCCACGGGGTGGTAGTAGGAAATGAACTGCAGGGCGTCGGCAACGCTCTGTATCAGGTCATCTTGCTTGATCACGGTCATGAGTCGCGCTCCTCTCTGAAGACGGGAACATTCAATAAGGTGCCGTCCGTTTGGGTGCATCGGTCGACGGACGACACCTCTTTAAGGCACGCCGGGCATGCTGGCGCGACGCTAAAAAGGCGCGGCAGTATATCGCAGGCCGGCACCCTGTGGGAGCGAGCGGCCTGTATGGAGTGGGATTTATCTGTGGCGAGGGGATTTATCCCCGCTGGCTGCGAAGCAGCCCCAAAAGACAGATGGGCATTAACCTGACCCACCGCAGTGGCAGCTTTCAGGTCTGCTTCGCAGCCCAGCGGGGATAAATCCCCTCGCCACAGGGGGCATCTGCCAGCACTCAACAATGCGTCAATTGGGCCATTGCTTTGACGCCATTTTTCTGCTCCAGAATTGAATGGTCATTTGCCCTACACGCCACTAAAGTGGCGTCTGGCCTGTAGCGTAGGACGCCTCCTGTCAGTTCCTTTCCCATGGTGAGTCAACGATTGACCCATAACGCCATTCAACGTCTTTTGCTGAAACGCTTCGCTTTGGCGGCCGCGACATACGCGCTGGCACTGGTTTTGTTGTGGCTGGCATTTTTCAGTGGGCATTACCTGGACTCGTTGCGCGGTGTCATCATCGGCAGCGTGTTGGTGGTGCTGTGCCAGGCCGGGCTGTTCGCGCTGTTTATCACCGACCGCAACCTGCGCTTCGCCGACCCCAGCCTCACCGAAGTGCAGGTGTTGATCGGCCTGGGCTGGCAGACCTGGATGATGGCGCACCTGGACCAGGCCCGGGGCGTGTTCCTGGTGTTTTATGTGCTGATCCTGCTGTTCGGGTTGTTCCATCTGTCGCGCCGGGCCTTTGTGCGCTGCGCGTCGCTGGTGTTCATCAGCTTCACCGCGATTACCCTCTGGGACGGTTACTTCTTCAGGCTTCCCGATCCCACCCTGGCCGGGTTGCAGGTGGCCGTGCTGTTTCTCGTGCTGGTGTGGCTGGTGTTTTACGCCCGCTACGTCCAGACCTCACGCCAGCGCATGCGCCAGCGGCGGTTTGCCTTGCAGGCGCACCAGGACACCTTGCGTGGCATGATGCGCCAGCTCGAAGACCTGGTGGCCACCGATGAACTGACCGGGCTGTTCAATCGCCGGCACTTCCTGCGCCTGGCCTCCCGCGAACTCAACACCCTCCGGCCTGGCGTCGCCCATGGCCTGGCCCTGATCGACCTCGACCATTTCAAGCGCATCAACGACCTGCATGGCCATGCCGCGGGCGACCAGGTGCTGCAGGCGTTTGCCGCGGTCGCCACGGCGTGCCTGCGCGAGGGCGATGTACTGGCCCGTTACGGCGGCGAGGAATTCGTCATGCTGCTGCCCGCTTGCGACCCCCATCGCCTGACGGCCTGTTGCGAGCGGCTGCGGCTGGCGTTCACCGAAGTCGAGCTGATCGGCCTGCAGGTCGGCGCCCTCAGCCTGTCGGCGGGCATGACCATGCTGGAAATGGGCGATGACCTGGACAACGCGTTGCAGCGTGCCGACCAGGCCCTGTACCGTGCCAAGCGAGACGGCCGCAATCGTTGCGCCGCCGCTTGGGAGAATGTCGATGCCTGAACTGACAGTCGCTGGCCGGCAATGGACGGTGGCGGCGGGCAGTAACCTGCTGGACGCCTTGAACGGCGCCGGCGTGGCGGTGCCCTACAGTTGCCGCGCCGGCAGCTGCCACGCCTGCCTGGTGCAGTGCGTGGGGGGCGATGTGCGCGACAGCCGCCCCGACGCCTTGAGCCCGACGCAGCGCGACCAGGGTTGGCGGCTGGCCTGCCAATGCCAGGTGGTCGAGGATGTGCGGATCCATACCTTCGACCCGCAACGCGACGGCCAGGCCGCCCAGGTGATGGCGGTGGATTGGCTGGGCGGTGAGGTGCTGCGTCTGCGCCTCACCCCCGAGCGGCCGCTGCGGTATCGGGCCGGGCAGCATCTGGTGCTGTGGGCCGGCGAGGTGGCCCGGCCGTATTCCCTGGCGAGCCTGCCCGAAGAAGACCGTTTCCTGGAGTTCCACCTCGATTGTCGCGAGCCCGGCCTGTTCATCGACGCGGCCCGGCAGATGAAGGCCGGCGACCCGATCCGCCTGGGCGAACTGCGTGGCGGTGCCTTGCACTACGACGCCGACTGGCACGACAGGCCGCTATGGTTGCTCGCCGCTGGCACGGGCCTGGCGCCGTTGTTCGGTCTCCTGCGCGAAGCCTTGCGCCAGCATCACCAAGGCGCGATTCGCCTTATTCACGTGGCCCATGATACGACCGGGCATTATCTGGCCAAACCCCTGGCGGCGTTGGCGGCCAAGCATGAAAACCTCTCGGTGGAGTTGCTGGCCGCGGCCGAGGCGCCGTCCGCCTTGGCGCAACTGCGGCTTGTTTCCCGGCAAACCCAGGCCTTACTCTGCGGCCATCCCGACCGGGTCGAGGCCTTTGCCAAGCGTTTGTACCTGGCTGGCTTGCCGCGCAATCAACTGCTGGCCGACGTCTTCCTGCCCCGTGGTTGAGCGCTGATTTCCAGACGCGAGACCGATCATGACCGAAACCCTGTTGCTCGACCGTCAACGCGGCCTGCTGACCGTGCGCTTGAACCGCCCGGACAAGAAAAACGCCCTGACCCGGGCCATGTACCATCAATTGGCCCAAGCCCTGGCGATGGCGGACAGCGACCCCCAGATCCGCGCGGCGCTGCTCAGCGGTTCCAGCGATTGCTTCACCGCCGGCAACGACATCGTCGACTTCCTCGAGCAGCCACCGAACGACCTCGACAACCCGGTATTCCAGTTCATGCTCAGCCTGCTCGATTGCCGCAAACCGGTGATCGCCGCCGTGGCCGGGCCGGCGGTGGGCATCGGCACCACGTTGTTGCTGCATTGCGACCTGGTCTACGTCAGCCGGGACGCGCGGCTGCGCATGCCGTTCGTCAACCTGGGGCTGTGCCCGGAATTCGGTTCCAGCCTGATCCTGCCGCGGCTGCTGGGCCAGGCCAGGGCTGCGCAATTGTTGCTGTTGGGTGAGGGCTTCAGTGGCGAACAAGCGGTGGCGTGGGGCATTGCCACCGAGGCGCTGGACAGCGGTGAAGCGGCACTGGCCAAGGCGCGGGAGGTGGCGCTGGGTTTCGAGTCGCTGCCGCCTGACGCGGTGCGCATCAGCAAGCAACTGATGAGGGCGCCGGACCGGGAACTGTTGCGCAAGGTGATTGAAGAAGAAGGCAAGCTGTTCACCCAACGCCTGCGCTCGCCCGAGGCGGTTGCGGCGTTGTCGGGTTTTATCAACAGGCATTGAATTCTGGAGCGCCTGGCCTGGCCCCATCGCGAGCAAGCTCGCTCCCACAGTAGGTCTGCGGTGTCCATGAAACCCTGTGGGAGCGAGCTTGCTCGCGATGGCGGCAGACCAGACAGCACAGACTTCAAGGTAAAAACCAAAAAGCCCCACCATTCACATGGCAGGGCTTTTGTTTTTCAGCGCTCGGTCACTCAGACCATCGGGTCGCCAACATGCAGGATTTTCATCCCGTTGGTGCCGCCGATGGTGTGGTAGCTGTCGCCCTTGGTCAGGATGACCCAGTCACCGGTCTGCACGACGCCCCGCTTGACCAGTTCATCCACCGCCGCCTGGCTGACTTCGCCCGGTTGCAGGGCGGCCGGGTCGAACGGCACGGTGTAGACGCCACGGAACATGGCGGCGCGGGCCTGGGTTTCGCGGTGCGGGGAGAACGCGTAGATCGGCACCGAGGAACGGATGCGCGACATGATCAGCGGCGTGTAGCCACTTTCGGTCAGGGCGATGATCGCCTTCACGCCCGGGAAGTGGTTGGCGGTGTACATCGTCGCCAGGGCGATGCTTTCGTCGCAGCGCTCGAAGGTCTTGCCGATGCGGTGGCTGGAGGTCTTGCTGGTCGGGTGCTTTTCAGCGCCGATGCAGATACGCGCCATGGCTTGTACCGCTTCGAGCGGGTAGAGGCCAGCGGCGCTTTCGGCCGAGAGCATCACGGCGTCGGTGTAGTCGAGCACGGCGTTGGCTACGTCGGACACTTCGGCGCGGGTCGGCATCGGGTTCTGGATCATCGACTCCATCATCTGGGTCGCGACGATCACGGCCTTGTTGTGGCGGCGTGCGTGCAGAATGATTTTCTTCTGGATGCCCACCAGCTCGGCGTCGCCGATTTCCACACCCAGGTCGCCACGGGCCACCATCACGGCGTCGGAGGCCTTGATCAGGCCATCGAGGGTTTCGTCGTCGGCCACGGCTTCGGCGCGTTCGATCTTGGCCACCAGCCAGGCAGTACCGCCGGCTTCGTCGCGCAGTTGACGGGCATATTCCATATCGGCGGCGTCACGGGGGAAGGACACGGCCAGGTAGTCGACTTCCATTTCCGCGGCCAGCTTGATGTCGGCCTTGTCTTTTTCGGTCAGGGCCGGCGCCGTCAGGCCACCGCCGCGACGGTTGATGCCTTTGTGGTCCGACAGCGGACCGCCGATGGTCACGACGCAGTTCAGTTCGGTGGCGGAGGCGGTCTCGACGCGCATCACCACGCGACCGTCGTCGAGCAGCAGTTCGTCGCCCACGCCGCAGTCCTTGACCAGGTCCGGGTAGTCGATGCCCACCACCTGCTGGTTGCCTTCGGTCAGCGGATGGCTGGTGGAGAAGGTGAATTTGTCACCGATCTTCAGCTCGATGCGCTTGTTGGCGAATTTGGCGATACGGATCTTCGGGCCTTGCAGGTCACCCAGCAGGGCAACGAAGCGGCCGTGCTTGGCGGCGAGGTCGCGCACCAGCTTGGCACGTGCCTTGTGTTCTTCGGGCGTGCCGTGGGAGAAATTCAGACGGGCAACGTCCAGGCCAGCCAGAATCAGCTGTTCGAGAACTTCCGGCGAATTACTGGCCGGGCCAAGGGTAGCGACGATTTTGGTGCGACGGACGGACATGCAAGACTCCTCAAGTTCAAGCGCCAGCGAAGGCTACTATGCTCTTTGGGTGTAGTCATTGTTCATATGCACTACTTTTTCGTTTGTTTTTCGAAATGAACATTCTTGAAAATTTTTGCGCGTTACTCCATTGCAATGCAAACCATTGCGTAGGAGCTGCCGAGTGCAACGAGGCTGCGATCTTTCCCCAGACAATTGAATCTTGAGCGAAAACTCAGCACATCGGGTCAAGGTCAAAAGATCGCAGCCTTCGGCAGCTCCTACAGATTTTCCCAGCCAGGTCGATACAGGGCTCAAGACAGGAGAACCTCCCATGCGATTCGTGCTTTTTGTTGCCCTGGCCCTGAGCGTCACGGGCTGCACCCGTTGGTCGATGAACCACCACATGAACCTGGCCTACAAGGCCTATGACCGTGGCAATTGCGAGCAGGTCATGCTCGAGTTGTCCCAGGTCGACCGCGCCAGCCGTGCCCGCCGCTACATGCAGCCGGAAGTCTCGATGCTGCGCGGCCAGTGCCTGGAGCGGCAGAAGCTGTTTGTCGATGCGGCACAGACCTACCAGTTCATCATCACCCAATACCCTAACAGTGAATACGCGTTCCGCGCTCGCGCCCGTCTGGAAACCCTGCAGAGCCTGGGCCACTACCCGACCCGCAGCGCCTCGGCCATCCGTCCAGCTTCTTGACCCTTCCCCCCGTGGCCAGGGGCAATCCTGGCCACTCTGCCTCTGCCCATCGTGTTTATGAAAATTGATACATGGGGCTGGTTGTCACCCCACCTTGGGCTATATTTGTACAAGTCGTAGTTAGAGCTAGATCTCTACTTTTAGAAGCACCTGAGACCGGCAGAAGTAGGCCCAAGGCGATTGATAGCGTCTGGCACCGGGATCGGGGAGAGCGGGCTCGCTTGGGTTCGTTCCGAAGTGATCGGTAGGCCCGGTATGGTGGCCGCTAAGAAAGCGATACAAGACATGTACAAGGAACGCCGAATCGAACGGCATCAGTTGCCGTATTTCCTCAAAGTGTTTAACGGTATCAACGACAGGCCTATCGGTTTTTTGGGCAATGTTTCCGAAAATGGGCTGATGCTGATCAGCCATCTTCCGCTGATGATCGGTGCGGATTTTGACTTGCACCTGAAAATTCCCGCTGATGAGGGACCACAGCAAAACGTCAAGTTGAAAGCCAGGTGCCTGTGGTGCCAGGAAGACGTGACGCCAATGCATTTCGACGCCGGCTTCAGCCTGACGTGGGCGCCGCCGGAGTACGGGCAACTGATCAATGCGCTGCGGCAATATTTCAGTTTCTATCCGTTGCCGGAATCGGCTTGATGCCTTCGATTGTAGGAGCTGCCGAGTGTAACGAGGCTGCGATCTTTTGATCTTGATCTGCTGGTCTTTCGTTTGAGACTCAATTGTCTGGGGAAAGATCGCAGCCTCGTTGCACTCGACAGCTCCTACACGCTTACGCAGCGATTACGGGGTGCCTGTCAGCGCTGAACCCTCGCTTCGTTATCCAGCAGTCTTTCCAGCAACAACACCCCCATCTCGCCCATCTGGTGAATCGCCAGGGCCAGGTTGCGCGGGGCGCCTTCCAGGTCTTCGGATAAATCCAGGATCAGCGTGCTCACCGAGCAGAAGGTTTCGTAGGTGTGGGCGAGCATGCCTTCGGGGTCGGCCTCGGGGGCGACGATGAAGTAGTCCAGGTGTTTGGCGGTTTTCTGGTCGGGCTGGCCGTTGTTGGGCTTGAGGTAGTAGTCCAGGGCTCTTTGGGCGGCTTCGTCGAGTTTTTCGGGATCGAAGGTTTCGTGGGGGGACTGCGAGCCGGTATGGGGTGGATTGGGGGTTGGCTTGATCATATTCGTTTTTCCATGATTGGTGCTGCCACCCGGTTCGCGACTAAACGAGGGGTGGCGGCTGGACGCAGGTTAGTCGACCGGTGGAAAAACGAAGCCCGGCGCGCCCGAGGGCGCCCTGCGCACAGCCACCATCAAGTGCGGGGATAGGGGAACCCGACTGGATGACGCTTGTGCACACCGTTTTTACCACCGGGCGACTAAACCCGATCGCTGGATATCAGCGACGCGAATCAAGTTACGGGGCAAGGCCAAGGTGCACAAGCCGGCGGATTCTGGCGGATCTGTAGTCCGTTGCGCAAGGCACTGTAGTCAGCTGGAACTTTGCTGGCTCGCTGTAGGACCTAGGCGGTCCCGGCCTTTTTCCAGGCCAGGTATTGGGTCACCAGGTCCGCCCCCAACTCGCTGGGGCGCGAATCCAGGGTTGGCACACCATGGGCGGCCAACTGCTTATGCAGCTCGGCCCGGGCGTTCAAATAATCCACCGTCCCGCAATAGGCCAAGGCTTCAGGCAGGCTTTGCACCGGTGCCTGGCGCAAGCGGTCGAGGGCCTCTTCCCGCAGGCTGGCCACCAGCACCCGATGCTGTTGGCCCAGCCGTTTCACGGCCGCCAGCAGTTGCGCATCGTCTTCATCCCGCAGGTTGGTCACCAGCACCACCAGGGCCCGGCGTTTTTGCCGGGCCAACAGTTCGGTGACGGCGGCCTGGTAGTCGGCGGGGCGTTGGCTGCTGTCGAGGTCGTACACGGTGTTGAGCAACACGTTGAGCTGGCCGGTGCCTTTGACCGGGGCGAGGTAGCGGCTTTGTTCGCTGGCGAACGTGCTCAGGCCCACGGCGTCGCCCTGGCGCAGGGCGGTGTAGCTGAGCAGCAGGCACGCGTTGAGGGCGTGGTCGAAGTGCGCCAGCTCGCCGTCCTGGCTGCGCATGCGCCGGCCGCAGTCGAGCATGAAGATGATCTGTTGGTCGCGTTCGTCTTCGTATTCACGGGCAATCGGCGTGCGGTGGCGGGCGGTGGCTTTCCAGTCGATCTGGCGCAGGCTGTCGCCCTCGCGAAATTCCCGCAGTTGATGGAATTCCTGCCCCTGGCCACGACGTTGACGCTGGCGGATGCCGAGTTGGCTGAGCCAATTGTCCACCGCCAGCAGTTGCCCGTCGTAGAGCCGGGCGAAGTCCGGGTAGACACGGGTGTGGTCGACGGCCTCCAGCAGGCGTTTGTCGGTCCACAGGCCCAGCGGGCTTGGCAGGTTGGTTTCGCACTGGGCGAAGGTGAAGTGACCGCGCTTGAGCGGGCGCAGGCGGTAGCCGACCTGGCTGTGCTGGCCGGGTTGCAGCTCGACCGACAGGGGCAGGTTTTCGAAGTCCAGGCCGTCGGGTACGTGATCGAAGAGCTGCACGTGCAGCGGCTGGGCAAAGTCATGGCTGATGTCCAACCGCACGTCACCCCAGCGACCCAGGGCCAGGCTCCCGGGCATTTGCCGTTGCAGCCGGGGCGAGGGCAGGCGCCGGACGCGCAGCGCGTCGAGCAGCGCCAGGGCTAGTACGGCCAACAGCAACCCCCAGTTGATCGACAGCAGCGTCGCCGGCACGGTCACGCCGAGTGCCCGTAGCGCGCCCAGCACAATGCCGAGGGCCAGCAGCAGCGCGAGCCAGATCAAGAGCAGGCGCGAGGGTTTCATGGGTGCATTCCCCTTGGAGACATGCAGAGCGCGCTTTTGTGGCGAGGGGATTTATCCCCGCTGGGGCGCGCAGCGGCCCCTTGCAGTGTGTCAGACAAAACCAGGGGGCCGCTTCGCAGCCCAGCAGGGATAAATCCCCTCGCCACAATGAGTCTCTCCATCACGAAGTGCGTATTCACAACCGCGGCGCCGGCACTTGATCGAGCAACTGCCCCAGCACCTGGTCCACCGACAGCCCTTCGATGTCCAGTTCCGGCGCCAGTCGTACCCGATGGCGCAGTACGGCCAGGGCGCAGCCCTTGATGTCGTCCGGCACCACGAACTCGCCGCCGCGCAACAACGCCCGGGCCCGGGCGCACCGCACCAGCGCAATTGACGCACGGGGCCCGGCGCCGAGGGTCAAACCCGGCCAACTGCGGGTGGTGCGGGCCAGGCGCACGGCGTAGTCGAGCACCTGGTCGTCCATCGGCAGGTCGCTGGCGATGCGTTGCAACGCTTGCACGTCCTTGGCCTGCAGCACCATGCGCAGCGGTTGCACGTCGAGCATGTCGGCACGGGTCGAGCGGCTGACCTGGCGCACCATGTCCAGCTCCTGGTCGGCGTCCGGGTAGTCCATGCGCACCTTGAGCATGAAGCGGTCGAGCTCGGCTTCCGGCAGCGGGTAGGTGCCTTCCTGTTCGATGGGGTTCTGGGTGGCGAGTACCATGAACGGCTGGCTGATGGGCAGGGCGCGGCCTTCGAGGGTGACCTGGCGTTCCTGCATGGCTTCGAGCAGCGCGGCCTGGGTCTTGGCCGGTGCGCGGTTGATCTCGTCGGCCAGCAACAGGTTGGTGAACACCGGGCCCTTGCGCAGCTTGAACTGCTCGGTCTGCAAGTCATACACCGCGTGCCCGGTGACGTCGCTGGGCATCAGGTCGGGGGTGAACTGGATGCGCGCGAACTCGCCGTTGAAGCAGCGAGCCAAGGCGCGCACCAGCAACGTCTTGCCCAGCCCGGGAACGCCTTCGAGCAGCACGTGGCCGCCGGCGATCAGCGCCGTGAGCACATCGTCGATCACGCTGGCCTGGCCGACCACCGCCTTGCGCAGCTCGGTGCGGATCGCCTGGGCCAACTGAATGGCGCGCTGGCGCTGTTGGGCGGCGTGGGCCTGGCTGTCGATAGGTTCGTTCTGTTCAGTCATAAGGCATTCCTGAGGGTTTGCAAATGGGCGACCTGGCGGCAGAACTCTGCGCTGGACATACGCTGTTTCGGCCGTGGGCTCAAGGCCTGGCTGATGGCCCGCGTGGGCTGTCGGGTCAGGCGGGCGAGGACCTGCCATTGTTCGGCGACGGCCAGTTGTTCGAAGCCTGGGTGAAGATGGCGGGCCCGGCGCAGCACGTCTTGTTGCAAGGCATGCAACAGGTGCTGCTGGCCGTTGTGGCGCAGGTGGAAACCGGCGCTGGCCTGTACGTGTTCTTCCAGCTGGCGCCGGGCCTGGGAGGCCGGTGGTTGCAGCGGGCCGTGGCGCACCGCCGAATGCCAGAACCACAGGGCGACCAAGGCCAGCAGTGCCACCAGCGCCTGGGGGAAATAGCGCAGCAACAGGGTCAGCAAGGTGTCGTGGTCGGTGTTGAACAGCAGGGTGACGTCCGTGTCGGCGCTCAAATACCAGAGCAGCCAGGCGTTGTCGTACTGGTCGATGGCGTCGTTCTTCCACAGCTCGGCGTCGGTGATCACCGTGATCGAGCCGAGACCGAGGTTCAATTGCATCATGTGGGTCGACAACGCGCTGTTGGCCCAGGCCTGGGCCAGGTTGTACGGGTCTTCGAGGTGGAAGTCGGTGTCGAAGCTGGCATACGCCGGCGCCTCTTCGTCTTCCAGGTAGAGCTTGGTCAGTTCCGGGTAACGGTCCTTGATCAGTTCGGGCGCGGGCTCCTTGAGGTCTTCGCTCAGGAGTTGGCGCAGGCGCACGCGGTCGAGCAGCAGGTCGCCGCTGCTGCCGGTGCTCTTGTCCCACAAGGCTTCGGCCACAAAGACCAGGCGTCCGCCGGCCCGGGTCCAGTTCATCAACTGTTCGACTTCCCGTGGCGTCATGTGCGTGCGCTCGCCCAGCAACAGCAGGCTGTGCTGGCGTGGCTCCAGGGTGGGCAGCACCTCCAGGCTGTTGGCGTGCTCGACGTTGATCCCCCGCTGGCGCAGGAACAGTTCGGCGGCCAGGTAAGGGTTGGCCTGTACTTCCGGGGAGGGGCCGTGCTCGACGACCTCTTCATAGGGCACGGCCTGGGCGTAGAGGTAAAAACCGAATGCGCACACCACGGCGGCCAGCACGGCGCCGATCAGCCACCCCGTGTGCCGGCTCATCGAGACGCTCCCGGCCCGAACAACCCGCGCCAGCCGTCACACAGTTCCTGTTGCAGGTGGGGCGGCGGCGGGCGATGCCCATAGGCAATGTTCTGCCAATGCAGGGTCAGGCTTTTGCTGAAGCCCAGCAGGTTGTCCTGCTCGAGCCGTTCGACGCGTTGCAGCACCTGGCCTTCGGTGTCGGACGGTTTCAAAGGGATCTTGAAGTCATGATGCAACCGGCTGAGCAGTGCCCGGTACAGCAGGCCCAAGGCTTCTCGGGGTTGCGTGGGCCACAGCTGTTCGACGCTGGCGGCGACGTCGGTCGGCAGGCTTTCTTCACGAATATCCAGGCCGAACATGTGTGCCGGTGCCGCTCGTTCCACGGGCAGGCGTTGCGTCGGTCGCCGATTGACCAGGGCTTTGAGCCGTTCCCGGTAGTGCCAGGCCAGCCAGGCGATCGCACCTGCCAGGCAGGCCCACAGCGCGACCTGGATCAGCGCGGCGGCGATGTCGAAGCGTTGGCCGCCGAGCCATTTGAACAGAGCCTTGAGCCAGCTCGGTTTGGCCTCGGTCTCGTCGGTGGGTTCGGCGGTTTCTTCGCCGAAACGATAACGGGTGACGGTCTGCGGGTTCTTGAATGGCGGGGCCTCGAGGATCGCCTTGATGCCGGCCCGGGAGGCTTCGCTGGTCAGGGGCTGGTTGAGCAGCCGCGGGCTGTCGGGGGTGTTGGGCTCTTCGTCGGCCCATGCCGGGGGCACCAGCGGCAGCATCACCAGGGCAAGCAGCAACAATGCCGGGGCCACGCCACTCAGGCGCTGGCGCAGGCGCCGGAACACCAGTTCGATGTCCCACGCTTCGAGGATCGTGCGCCGGTTAAGGTAGAGGCTGAAGCCACAGGCGACGTACACCGGCTCCCACAAGATCAGCAGCAGTGGGTAGAGGAAGTTGACCAGGTGTTCGAACCACAACCAGTCG
Organism: Pseudomonas sp. NFACC13-1; assembly: GCF_900104425.1. Taxonomy (NCBI): domain Bacteria; kingdom Pseudomonadati; phylum Pseudomonadota; class Gammaproteobacteria; order Pseudomonadales; family Pseudomonadaceae; genus Pseudomonas; species Pseudomonas sp. NFACC13-1. The sequence goes on from NZ_FMXV01000001.1 coordinate 370,813, forward strand.
TGCTCGGCTGCTGACACCAAGGTCTCCCAGTCCCATTGCAGTTCGACTTGTTGCGGCACGAACAGATAGAACAGGGCCATCAGGCCGAACCACAGGGCGGTTTCCAGGTGTATGCCGATGATGGTCAACCATTGCGCCGCGCCGCGGTTGCGTTGCAGCAATACCCGTTTGCGTTGCTCCCGTGCTTCACCGGTTAGCCCTTCGAGTTGCACCACCGGCAGCAGGAAGCTGCGGCTCAGGCTCAGTCGGCGCCAGGTCAGGCTGGTCAGCAACTGGGGCTTGAGCAGCGCCGGCCATTGGCGCAAGGCCTGTCGCAAGGTGGGGGTTTCGCCAAACAGCGCCTTGGACAGGATGTACAGCGGCAGACGGTCGAAGGCCGGTTTCAACCACCAGAACAGCATCACCACCAGGGACGGTGAGTCCCATAGCAGCAGGGTCAGCAACAGGTACACCGGCAGCGTGATGATCGCCCAGCTGGTCATCAGCAAGCGTCGATGCTGCTGGCTCATCAACACGCCAAGGTCCATGGCTTCCCAGGTGGTGCGTGGGCGGATGACGACGGTGGCATCACTCAGGCGCATGGCGGGCCCGTCCGGCAAGCGACAGATAGCTGATGACCAACAGCCACAACAAGCCGCCCACGGTGTATTTGGTGGCGGGCGTTACCGCGCTGGAAGACCAGTAGGCCTCGATGAACGCGGCGATGAGCAGGAACAGCATCACGCCGCCGACCATCAGCACGCTTTTACCCGCCGCGAGCCGCAAGGCCTCGCCACGGGTCAGGCGTCCCGGGGCGATCAACGCCCAGCCCAGTTGCAGGCCCGCGGCACCGGCCAGGGCGATGGCGGTGAGTTCGAAGGCGCCGTGGCCGATCACGAACGACCAGAACGTTCCACCGGAACCGATCTGGGTCAGGTGCCCGGCCACCGCCCCAATGGTCAGGCCATTGAAAAACAGGAAGAACGCGCTCCCCAGCCCAAAGATCAAGCCGCTGGCGAACGTCTGAAAAGCAATGCCGATGTTGTGCATGATGTAGTAGCCGAACATGACCCAGTCTTCGCTGGCGGCCCGTTCGACCGAGCGTCCCAGGTGCCCGGAGGCCGGGTCATACATGCTGCGGATCTGGCTGATTTCGTCGGCGCCCAGCACGCTGTAGACCAGTTCCGGAAACAGATAGACCAGCAGCCCGATGCCGACCAGGCTGCCCAGGAACATCAGGGCGGCGGCCAGCACGAAGCGCCATTGTTCACGCACCAGTCGAGGGAAACCGACCAGGATAAAGGCCGAAAGGCTGGCCGATGGTCGGCTGCGATCCCGGTAGAGTTGCTGGTGACCGCGCAGCGCCAGTTGCTGCAGGGTGTCGACCAGCAAGCTGCTGTAGCCCCGGGCCTGGGCCAATGCCAGGTGATGGCAAAGCCGTCGGTAGGCGGCAGGGAAGTCACCGCTCTGGGGCACGTTGCGGCTGCGCTCCAATTGATCGAGTAGCTGGGCCAGGTGCTCCCATTCTCCTTGGTGGCGGCTTTCGAACAGGCTCTGCTTCATGTCGGCCCCAGCAGGCCGCGGGCGATGCCATTGAGCTCGGCGGTGGCGTTCGGCACCTGGACGTTCAGTGGCGCGGCCAGGATCGCGGCCAGTTCGTTGACCCGCGCCTGGGACAGTTCGGCCTGGCGTTCGGCGAAGCCCAGCACGGCGCGTTGCTCATGCAGGTTCAGGGTGAAAGGCGCGCGTATCGGCGGGACCATGGGCAATGCGGGGCGTTTGACCGGTTGTTCGCGATAGACCACCAGCGTACCGGCCGCGAGATCGCCCAGGCGCTTGAACGCCGGATGCTGCAGGCAGCAGATGGCCCCGAAGGTGTAGCCGAAGGGCAGCATGTCGACGAAACGCAGCAGGTTACGGATCAACGACGCCGACCAGCCGATGGGCCGGCCATCGTCCTGCACCACGCGCAGCCCCATGATCTGCTTGCCGGGAGAACGCCCCTGGTTGAGTACTTCGAACAGCACCATGTACCACCAACTGACGACAAACAGCAGGATGGACCCCAGGCCGAGCCCCAGCTCGCCGAAAAACGCCAGGACCAGGAAAAAAACACCCAGGACCAAGCCGCGTATACCCAGATCGATGGTGAAGGCGATCGCACGCGGCATCAGCCCCGCCGGGCGCAGTGGCAGGTCGATGCCCTCCGGCGTTTCCACCTGATAACGCGTGTCCAGGGGCGCGGGCAGCGTCGCGTTCCTTTGCAGTGCTGGTGTCTCGAGCATGGGCAACCTGAGTGGTGGGGCCGGTTCGAAGGGTCTATGGGCTGCGATGCTAGCAGCCTTTGTGTAGGCAAACGATATGGCCGTGCAGGTCATTTGATGGATCAGCCATGTTCATGGATTTGTGTGCTCACCCAAATCCCTGTGGGAGCCGAGCTTGCTCGCGATTGCGGTGGGTCTGGTTGCATCGATGTTGAACGTGCCGCCGTCATCGCGAGCAAGCTCGGCTCCCACATAAGGTCTGTGGTGTACATGGATTTTGTAAAGAAATTCAAAAGTTACACCACCGCTGGCCCAGGGCAGGCCCGAGCGCCTAGACTTCGCCAGTCTTCAGTTCAGGAACAGCCCGTGACTTCCATCTTCTGGTACGACTACGAAACCACCGGCATCAACCCGCGTTGCGACCGGCCCTTGCAGGTGGCGGGTATCCGTACCGATTTCGAGCTCAATGAAATCGACGAACCGGTGAATCTTTATTGCCGGCCCAGCGATGACATCCTGCCGCATCCGGCGGCCTGTGCGATTACCGGCATCACCCCGACATGCCTGGCCGAAAAAGGCTTGAGCGAAGCCGACTTCATGACCCGTGTCCACGGGCAACTGGCCGCGCCCGGTACCTGTGGTGCCGGCTACAACACCCTGCGTTTCGACGATGAAATGACCCGCTACAGCCTCTATCGGAATTTCTTCGACCCGTACGCACGGGAATGGCAGGGCGGCAACAGTCGCTGGGACTTGATCGACCTGGTGCGCGCGGCCTATGCGCTACGCCCGCAAGGCATTGTCTGGCCGCAAGAGGACGGTCGCGTCAGCCTCAAGCTCGAACGCCTGACCGCCGCCAATGGCATCGATCATGGCCAGGCTCACGATGCGTTGTCGGACGTGCGCGCGACCATCGCCCTGGCCCGCCTGGTCCGTCAGCGGCAGCCGCGGCTCTACGACTGGCTGTTCCAGTTGCGCAGCAAGCAGAAAGTGATGGACCAGATCCGCCTGTTGCAGCCGATGGTGCATATTTCCGGTCGCTTCTCGGCGGCGCGCAACTACATCGGCGTGGTATTGCCGTTGGCCTGGCACCCGAAAAACCGCAATGCCCTGATTGTCTGCGACCTGCACCTGGACCCCCAGGGCCTGTTGGACGATGACGCCGAAAGCCTGCGCCAGCGTTTGTATACCCGCCGCGAAGAACTGCTCGAAGGCGAGTTGCCGGTGCCGCTCAAACTTATCCATATCAACAAATGCCCGGTGGTCGCGCCGTTGTCGGTGCTGCGCGTCGAGGACCAGCAGCGGCTGGAGCTGGACATGGAGGGCTATCGACAGCGCGCATTGCGGCTAACTGACGCACAGAAAGTTTGGCAGGATAAACTTCAGGCTATTTATGGCCGCGAGGACTTCACCGCCAGCGAGGATCCCGAGCAACAGTTATACGCGGGTTTCTTGGGCGATCGCGATCGGCGTTTATGTGAACAAGTGCGCATGGCGGACCCGGCGCAATTGGCGCAAGCGCAATGGCCTTTCGATGATGAGCGTCTACCGGAACTTTTGTTCCGATATCGTGCACGCAACTTTCCAGACACCTTGAGTCCCGAAGAGCAGGAGCGCTGGACAATTTTCTGTCAACAACGTCTGTCCGCCCCGGAATGGGGAGCGCCTAATACCTTGCAAAGTTTTGACGAGGCGATGGGAGAGTGGCTGGCCCTGTCTACGCCGATGCAGCGAGAAGTACTCGTGGAGTGGCAGGGCTACAGCCAGCAATTGCGTAAACGTTTAAGCCTTGAATCGCAATGAAATGAAAAGATAACAGGCATAAAAAAACGCCAGTAATCACTGGCGTTTTTTTGTTCGCAAAGAAGCTTGCGCCGCGGTGAGGCTTAGCCCAGCAGGGTTGCCCAGCCTTCTACCACGTCACCGCCCCACTTGGCTTTCCACTCTTTCAGCGTCTTGTGGTTGCCACCTTTGGTTTCGATGACTTCACCGTTGTGCGGGTTCTTGTATTGCTTAACTTTGCGAGCGCGCTTGGTGCCGGTAGTTTTCACGGCGCCACGTGGGGCTTTGCTCGACTTGGCTTCTGGATCCAGCAGGGCAATGATGTCGCGCAGCGACTTGGAGTATTCGCCCATCAGCGTGCGCAGTTTGCCTTCGAATTCAAGCTCGGTTTGCAGTTTGTCGTCTTGCGACAGGTTTTTCAGGCGAGCTTGCAGTTCTTTGATGGCTTCTTCTGTGGCGCGGTATTCATTGATCAAGGACATGTGGACTACCTTATGTAGGACGCGGGTGACAAGGAGACAGTGCGACAATAGTAATCAGACAGTTTCATCAAGTAAACATTTAACCGGTGTTTTATTTAATTAATTAGTGCCGCGCCACAAAAACGCCTGTTGCAGTTAAATACCGCGACAGTGTCTTCACATCCGTTCACATATAATCTGCCTTCCCGGGCCTCGCCGGCCATGGCCTGGGGCTGTCGCCCAGGATCCGGCGTGTCATCGATACTGCAGTTTTGCCGCGCAATGGCTAGAATGGCCGCCTTTGCGAAGTTCTGGAGTTTCCCTAATGCGCACTTTTCGTCTGGTGATTGCTTGCCCGGACCGCGTCGGCATCGTTGCTAAAGTCAGTAACTTTCTGGCGTCCCATAACGGCTGGATCACCGAAGCGAGCCATCACTCGGACAATCAAAGCGGTTGGTTTTTCATGCGTCACGAGATTCGTGCCGACTCGCTGCCCTTCGACATTGAAGCCTTTCGTGAAGCGTTCGCCCCCATTGCCGAAGAGTTCTCGATGGACTGGCGTATCACCGACACCGCGCAGAAAAAACGCGTGGTGCTGATGGCCAGCCGCGAGTCTCATTGCCTGGCTGACCTGCTGCACCGCTGGCACAGCGATGAGCTCGATTGCGACATCGCCTGTGTGATTTCCAACCATGATGACTTGCGCAGCATGGTGGAATGGCATGGCATCCCGTACTACCACGTGCCGGTCGACCCGCAGGACAAGCATCCGGCGTTCGCCGAGGTCTCGCGACTGGTCAAGCAGCACGACGCCGAGGTGGTGGTGCTGGCTCGCTACATGCAGATCCTGCCGCCGGCCTTGTGCAGCGAATACGCCCACAAGGTCATCAACATCCACCACAGTTTCCTGCCGTCGTTCGTCGGGGCCAAGCCGTATCACCAGGCGTCGATGCGCGGTGTGAAGCTGATTGGCGCCACCTGTCACTACGTGACTGAAGAGCTGGATGCCGGCCCGATCATCGAGCAGGACGTGGTGCGCGTCAGCCACAGCGACAGCATCGAAGACATGGTGCGTTTCGGCCGTGACGTAGAGAAGATGGTATTGGCCCGGGGCCTGCGTTATCACCTGGAAGACCGGGTGCTGGTGCACGGCAACAAGACCGTGGTCTTCTGACTGGGTTTTGGGCGCTTGTAGGAGCTGCCGAAGGCTGCGATCCTTTGATTTTTCTCTTTCGCTTGAGACTCAAGCGGTAGGGGAAAGATCGCAGCCTCGCTTCGCTCGTCAGCTCCTACAGGCGCAGCCGAGCGGGAGCAATCCCTGGGCACAATGATTCGGGCAACCTTCTTACCAGAGCACGCGCCATGACCGATCCATTGGACAAAGCCACCTCCAAGGCGCCAGCCACCCTGGGCGAGGGCTGCCTCAGCCGCTATGACCCCGACGCGTTGAGCCCGGAGGATGGCACCGAGTTTCCCGACGCCGCGCAATTGTGGGAGCAATTGCATCCCCAGGACGAGCCCGAACAGACGCCGTGACCGGTCAGGCTTGCCTGAGCCTGATCAGCTTCTTGATCAACGGCCGCCCGACCATCAGGAAGAACACCGGCCCACCGGCCACCAGGTAAAAGTAATAGGTCACCGCCCGCCAGATCAGGATCGCCGCGGCTGCGGTGGACTTGCCCACCATGGGGGCCAGCAGCGCCGCCGACGTCAGCTCGGCCGCCCCGGCACCGCCCGGCAGCAGGCTGAACTGCCCCGCGCTCAAGGACAGCATCTGGATCAGGAAACTCCACGCCCACTGCAGGTCCGCGCCCAGCCCTTTCAATGCCAGGTACAACACGCTGTAGCGCAGCGCCCAATGCAGGCAGGTCAGGCCGAAGACCTGGAACAGCGTCTGTCGTGGCAATTTCAAGGTGTCGGTGAAGGCCGCGAGGAAGTTCAGGATCTTGCGGCCCCAGCGTCGGCGGGTGGCGGTCTTCACCCGCAAGTGCCGCAGCACGCGAGCGCCCAGCAGAATCAGCTGACGATGATAGCGGGCCACCAGCACGCAGCCGAACAGCCCGCCAAACAACGAAATCGCGCTCAACGCCAGCATCCATTCCAGGCGCTGGCTGAGGTTCTGGAACAGCGCGTAGAACAGAATGCCCACCAGGGCGCAGAGGAAAAACAGCAAGTCGCTCAGTTGATCCATGGCGAACACCGCGCTGCCATGGGCCGGGCGTACACCGTTGCGCGCCAGCAGGGCCATCAGCGTCAGTGGGCCGCCGCTGCCTCCAGGCGTCGCGCACATGGCGAACTCGGTGGACATCACCATGCCCATGCTTTTCCATCCGCCGATGCGCCCACGGTATTCACCCAGCAACAGGCGCAGGCGCACGGAATTCAAGCCCCAGCACAGCACGATCATGCCGAGCATGGTCAGCAGCAGGGACAGGGGAAAGCGCTGCACCCGCGACCACATTTCCCCGCCGCCGACCAGCAGCGGCACCAGCAGCGCCGTGAGCAGGGCGGCGCCCAGCCAGATCAGCCGTTTCATGCGGCGCTGCGGGCCCGCAGCCCCTGGGTTGCCAGCCAGCCAACCTTGGTCATCGGCACGCGACCGTCGTTGAGCAGGCGTTCGAGGGTGCGCAGCCAATAGTCCCGGGAAAACCCGTGGCGCATGTCCACCGGGTGCAGGCCCAGACGAATCACCGGAGCCTGGCGCCAGCGCTGTTCACGCTGGTCGCTGATGACTTTCGACAGGCCGCGGCGCCAGGCACTGCGGGCACTCCAGACCAGGCCCGGCGCGTCAATGGCGCTGAAGTCGGGCAGGCGATAGAGGTGTTGGGTGTCACTGGTGTAGCTCAGCGGTAACTGGCGCAAGGCCTGGCGCGTGCCTTCGCTCATCAGCCAGGCCGGGGCGACGAAACCTTCCAGCGGCCAATGGTAGCGCTCAAAGGTGTCGATCCCGGCGCGCAGGCGGGCCAGGGCGGCGGCCTCGGACAGGTTGTAGAACTCCCCCTCATGGGTATAGACCCGGCGCATGAACCACTCCTTGGGGTGGCGGGCGACAGGGCCGTCGTCGCAATGATAGTAGCCATGCAGCACCAACTCGTCGCCGCGCTCGACCCGGCGGTCGAGCAGGCGGCGAAAGTCGGGGTGAGCCTCCAGGGCATTGGTACGGTGAAAGTCCGGCACCACCAGCCAGGTCATCGGCACTTGGCCGAGGGCATCCACGGCTTCGACGAAGGGCTGGTAGTCAGGCCAGGTTTGCGGTGCCACGTCGTGCAACACCAATAGCACGCTGGGCGAAGAACTCATCGACACGCTCCTCGCCTCAACCATTGGCCAGCAACGGCATTTGTTCGCCGAGTACGGCGTAGTAGTGCCCCAGCAAGCTGTTGACCACGGTGTCCCAGGCGTAATGACGCTCCACATGCCGGCGCGCCAGCAGGCCACGGCGTTGGCAGCCTTCGCTGAAAAGTTGCCGCACGGCATTGGCCATGGCCTGCGGATTGTTGGGTGTGCACAGCAGGCCGCAGTCTTCGTTGACGATTTCGGTGAAAGCCCCGGCTGCCACCGCCACCACGGGAATACCGCTGGCCATGGCTTCGAGGATCACCAGGCCGAAGGTCTCCTGGTCGCCGGCGTGCACCAGGGCATCGGCGCTGGCCATGAGCCGGGCGACTTGCGGCGCCGGGCAGAATTCGTCGACCACCGTGACGTTGTCCGGCACCACGGCGGGCATCGATGAGCCCACCAACAGCAGGTGATAGCGCTCGCCCAGGCGTTTCATGCACTTGAGCAGCACCGGCAGGTTTTTTTCCTTGGAGCCGCGACCGGCGAAAATCAGCAGGCGCGCGTCTTCGGCGATACCCAGCTCGGCCCGCAGTTCCGGGTCGCGGGCGGCAGGGGTGAAGGTTTGCAGGTCAACGCCCAAGGGTTGCACATAGACGTTCTTGACCCCCAGCCCGGTCAGCTTGTCGGCCATGACCTGGCTCGGCGCCAGGACCCGGTCGAAATTGCCATACAACTTGCTGACATAGGCTTCGATATTGGGGGTGAACCAGTTGCCCATGCGGTTGCTCACCAACAGCGGCAGGTCGGAGTGATAGAAGCCGATGACGGGCACGTCGAGCTGACGGCGGGCATCCAGTGCGGCCCAGGCGGTGAGGTACGGATCGCCGACCTCGATCAGATCCGGTTGCAGATCGCGCAGGACATTGCGCCAGGGCGCCAGGCGAAGGGGGAAGCGATAGCCCTTGCCGAACGGCAGCGCAGGGGCTGGCACCTTGTAGATTCCGTCGTGCTCGCTCAAATGCGCGCCGGGGATCAACAGGCTGTGGCGAATACCGGGCCGATCGCCCAGGCGCCGGTGCTTGGCATCCAGATAAGTGCGCACGCCTCCACTGGCGGGGGCGTAGAACATGGTTATGTCCGCTATATGCACGATGAACGTCCCTCCGGTCTGTGTTCTCCTGTGTTGACCTTTATGAAGAATAGATGTTCGGTTGGGGTTGTGGGGCGGGTGCACCGCCAGTGGAGTATTGCTGGGTTTGACAGGGCCCTATCGCGAGCAGGCTCGCTCCCACATGGGATCTGTGCCTCGCCCCAAATCTCTGTGGGAGCGAGCTTGCTCGCGATAGGGCCGGCCCAGGTTCGCAGCTATTATTCCTGCTGCCAGGGCCTTGATGCGCCAGGCATGCTTTTATATAAGCGTGCAAAATGGCGTCATATCGCAAACACCACGGGTGACCACATGCCTGACTCATCGCAACTCGTTATCGGTGCCGACCTCAGCGGCCAGCCCATCGCCCAGGCCATGCGCCTGGCGAACCGTCATGGCCTGGTGGCCGGCGCCACCGGGACCGGCAAGACCGTCACCTTGCAGCGCCTGGCCGAAATGTTCAGCGATGCCGGCGTGGCGGTGTTCGCGGCGGATATCAAGGGTGACCTGTGCGGCCTGGGTGCTGCCGGCAACCCCCAGGGCAAGATCGCCGAGCGCATCGCCGGCATGCCCTGGCTCAACCACAAGCCCCAGGCTTATCCGGTGACCTTGTGGGATATCCACGGCCAGTCCGGGCATCCACTGCGCACCACCCTGAGTGAGATGGGCCCGTTGTTGATCGGCAGCCTGCTGGAACTCACGGACAGCCAGCAGTCGGCGCTCTACGCCGCGTTCAAGGTGGCCGACCGTGAAGGCCTGTTGTTGCTGGACCTCAAGGACCTGAAGGCGCTGCTCAATCATCTCAAGGACAACCCCGAGCTGCTGGGGGACGACGCGGCGCTGATGACCACCGGCTCCAGTCAGGCGCTGCTGCGGCGCCTGTCCACTTTGGAACAGCAGGGCGCGGACGCGTTGTTCGGCGAACCGGCGTTGCAGCTCGAAGACATCCTGCAACCGGCCAGCGATGGCCGTGGCCGCATCCACTTGCTCGACGCCAGCCGCCTGGTCCACGAAGCGCCGAAGGTCTACGCGACGTTCCTGCTGTGGCTGCTGGCCGAGCTGTTCGAACAGCTGCCCGAGCGCGGCGATGCGGACAAGCCGCTGCTGGCGCTGTTCTTCGATGAGGCGCACTTGCTCTTTGCCGGTACGCCCAAGGCTTTGCAGGAGCGCCTGGAGCAAGTGGTGCGCCTGATCCGATCCAAGGGCGTGGGGGTGTATTTCGTGACCCAGTCGCCGGGCGATTTGCCGGACGATGTGCTCGCCCAGTTAGGGTTGCGCATCCAGCACGGCTTGCGGGCCTTCACGGCCAAGGAGCAGAAATCCCTGCGGGCGGTGGCCGACGGTTTCCGGCCCAACCCGCAGTTCGATGCCCTGGCGGTGCTGACCGAGCTGGGCATCGGTGAAGCCCTGGTGGGCACCTTGCAGGAAAAGGGCACGCCGGAAATGGTCCAGCGCGGGCTGGTGGCACCTCCGCAATCGCGCATCGGGCCGCTGAGCGAGGCCGAGCGCGCCGGGTTGATCGCCAGTTCGTCACTGCAAGGGCGCTACGACAAGCCCATTGATCGCGAATCGGCCTACGAAGTGCTGATGGGACGCAAGGGGCTGGAGCCCCAGGCCGAAGTGACCCCGGGCAAACCGGCGGCGGAAGAACCGAGCTTCACCGAAAAGGCCGGCGAGTTCCTTGGCTCGGCGGCTGGCCAGGCGCTCAAGTCGGCGATGCGCCAGGCGGCCAATCAACTGGGCCGGCAGCTGGTGCGCGGGTTGATGGGGTCGTTGCTGGGGGGCAGCAAGCGGCGCCGGTAGTCGAGACCGAGTTGCCCCCTTCGCGAGCAAGCCTGCGAAGATTGTGTTGACTGACTTTCCGCAATCGCGAGCAGGCTCGCTCCCACAGGAATCTGTGCAGTACACGAAATGTGTATCCGCAGAAGACCTACTGTGGGAGCGAGCCTGCTCGCGATTGCGATTCTACAGGCGATGAATATTTCAGGCCTTGGGCCGCGCATGCGCCGCCAACCGCTCCAACGCCGCCCGCAGGTTGGGGTCGGTGATGCCGTCGGCGGTGGCCTGGATGGTCGCCGCGGCGTCGGTGGATAGGTCCAGTGTATGACCTTTGGCGCCGACCTGGACGGTGGGTGGCTGCACCTTGAACAGGATCCGCGTCAGGTTGGCGAATTCTTCGAACGCCTGGAGTTGGCGCAGCAGGCGTTTTTGCTGGTAGCGCAGGCGCGTGGCCCAGTGGCCGTCGGTGACGATCAACAGCAGGCTGCCTTCGCGCCAGGACGCCACGTGGCAATGCTCGCGGGCGGCCGGTTGCAACTGGCTGTCCAGCAGGCGCTGCAAGTGGCCCAGGCGTTTGGCGTGGCCGAAGATGGCTTTCAGCGGCTTGGCTTCGCGCAGCAGAACGGCGGGCGCCTTGGCTGGAAGAGGGCGAAAGGCCATGAATGAATACCGCAAGTGACAGAGGCGCCATGGTAGCAGAAAGCGCCGGACGCGCCTCGACCCTCTCGCCCAGCGGCTTTTGGCTACACAATCAGTGAGTAACTTCTGCGCTTTGTGGGTTGAAGTTCGCGCAAAAGCCCTTATTTTAGGGTGGCCCCGTCACAGCGCTGTGCCAGCATCGTGGAATAACGCCACTTTCCTCTCCATCGTTTCCGGGTAGAATGCTCGTTCGCATGCGGCCATGAGGGCTGCACGGGCGACTCATGGGGCCGCCCTCCATCCCTTTAGTGTGGAAGATCCTGCCGATATGTTTGCGCCTTTGTTAAAGAAACTTTTTGGAAGCAAGAACGAGCGTGAAGTCAAGCGCATGCTCAAGACGGTACAGACTGTCAATGCCTTCGAAGAGCAAATGGTGGCCCTTTCGGACGATCAGTTACGCGCCAAGACTGCCGAATTCAAGGACCGCATCGCCAAGGGGGAAACCCTTGACCAGCTCCTGCCCGAAGCCTTTGCGGTCGCCCGTGAAGCCGGCAAGCGGATCATGGGCATGCGCCACTTCGACGTTCAGTTGATCGGCGGCATGACCTTGCACGAAGGCAAGATCGCCGAAATGCGTACCGGTGAGGGCAAGACCCTCGTGGCGACCCTGGGCGTGTACCTCAACGCACTGTCCGGCAAGGGCGTGCACGTGGTGACGGTCAACGACTACCTGGCCCGCCGCGACGCCAACTGGATGCGCCCGCTCTACGAATTCCTCGGCCTGACCGTCGGCGTCGTCACGCCGTTCCAGCCACCGGAAGAGAAGCGTGCCGCCTACGCCGCCGACATCACCTACGGCACCAACAACGAATTCGGGTTCGACTACCTGCGCGACAACATGGCGTTCAGCATGGAAGAAAAATTCCAGCGTGAACTCAACTTTGCCGTGATCGACGAAGTCGACTCCATCCTCATCGACGAAGCCCGTACCCCGCTGATCATTTCCGGCCAGGCCGAGGACAGCTCCAAGCTGTACATCGAGATCAACAAACTGATCCCGCAGCTCAAGTTGCATGTCGAGGAAGTCGAAGGCGAAGTGACCCAGCCCGGGCACTACACCATCGACGAGAAGACCCGCCAGGTCGAACTCAACGAAGCCGGTCACCAGTTCATCGAGGAAATGCTCACCCGCGTCGGCTTGCTGGCCGAAGGCGAGAGCCTCTACTCGGCCCATAACCTGGGCCTGCTGACCCACGTCTATGCCGGCCTGCGTGCCCACAAGCTGTTCCATCGCAACGTCGAATACATCGTCCAGGACGGCCAGGTCGTGCTGGTGGACGAACACACCGGCCGTACCATGCCGGGTCGTCGCCTGTCCGAAGGCCTGCACCAGGCCATCGAAGCCAAGGAAGGCCTGAACATCCAGGCCGAGAGCCAGACCCTGGCCTCGACTACCTTCCAGAACTACTTCCGCCTGTACAGCAAGTTGTCCGGCATGACCGGTACCGCCGACACCGAGGCGTTCGAATTCCACCAGATCTACGGCCTGCAAGTGGTGGTGATCCCGCCGAACAAACCACTGGCCCGCAAGGACTACAACGACCTGGTGTTCCTGACCGCCGAAGAGAAGTACGCGGCGATCATCAACGACATCAAGGAAGGCATGGCCCAGGGCCGTCCGATCCTGGTGGGTACCGCCACCATCGAGACCTCCGAGCACATGTCCGCCTTGCTCAACAAGGAAGGCATCGAGCACAAGGTCCTCAACGCCAAGTTCCACGAGAAGGAAGCCGAGATCATCGCCCAGGCCGGTCGCCCGGGTGCGTTGACCATCGCCACCAACATGGCCGGCCGTGGTACCGACATCCTGCTGGGCGGCAACTGGGAAGTGGAAGTCGCCAGCCTGGAAGACCCGACCCCCGAGCAGATCGCGCAGATCAAGGCCGACTGGCAGAAGCGTCACCAGCAGGTGCTGGAGTCCGGCGGTTTGCAGGTGATTGCCTCCGAGCGTCACGAATCCCGTCGTATCGACAACCAGTTGCGTGGCCGTGCCGGTCGCCAGGGCGATGCCGGCTCCAGCCGTTTCTACCTGTCCCTGGAAGACAGCCTGATGCGCATCTTCGCCTCTGACCGGGTGAAGAACTTCATGAAGGCCCTGGGCATGCAGCCCGGCGAGGCGATCGAGCACCGCATGGTGACCAACGCCATCGAGAAGGCCCAGCGCAAGGTCGAAGGCCGCAACTTCGATATCCGCAAGCAATTGCTCGAGTTCGACGACGTCAACAACGAACAGCGTAAAGTGATCTATCACATGCGTAACAGTTTGTTGGCCGCCGACAACATTGGCGAAACCATCGCCGATTTCCGCCAGGACGTGCTCAACGCCACCGTCAGCGCCCACATCCCGCCGCAGTCACTGCCGGAACAGTGGGACGTCGCCGGCCTGGAAGCCGCCTTGCAGAGCGATTTCGGCGTGGCATTGCCGATCCAGCAATGGCTCGACGAAGACGATCACCTGTACGAAGAAACCCTGCGTGAAAAACTGCTGGCCGAACTGATCGCTGCCTACAACGAGAAGGAAGACCAGGCGGGCGCCGAGGCACTGCGTTCCTTCGAGAAGCAGATTGTGCTGCGGGTACTGGACGATTTGTGGAAAGACCACCTGTCGACCATGGACCACCTGCGCCACGGTATCCATTTGCGTGGTTACGCCCAGAAGAACCCGAAGCAGGAGTACAAGCGCGAGTCCTACACGCTGTTCTCCGAGTTGCTCGATTCGATCAAGCGCGACTCGATCCGTGTGCTGTCCCACGTACAGGTTCGCCGCGAAGACCCGGCCGAGGAAGAAGCCCGCCTGCGCCAGGAAGCCGAAGCCCTGGCTGCGCGCATGCAGTTCGAGCACGCCGAAGCCCCTGGCCTGGAAGTGGTCGCCGAAGAGGGCGTCGATGTGGATGTCGCCCTGGCGACCGCACCGGTGCGCAACGAGCAGAAGCTGGGCCGTAACGAACTGTGCTATTGCGGTTCGGGCAAGAAATACAAGCATTGCCACGGGCAGATCCAATAAACCCGTTTCAAGGCTGAACCACCCGCGCCGCGACCGGATGCTATCCGTCGCGGCGTTTTGCCATTTTGATTCGCCATCCCAATGAGGACGGCGTCGATAGACATCTAATTTAGGAGCGCATTCATGGCTGTTGGTCTTGGTCCGTTGCCCACGTTGCACCCGGTTGCCGGTTTTGAACTCGGTATTGCCTCGGCGGGCATCAAGCGCCCCGGGCGCAAGGACGTCGTGGTCATGCGTTGCGCCGAAGGCTCGACGGTGGCGGGTGTGTTCACCCTCAACGCCTTTTGCGCCGCGCCGGTCATCCTGGCCAAGCAACGCGTGCAGGGGCCGGTGCGTTACCTGTTGACCAACACCGGTAACGCCAACGCCGGCACCGGCGCACCAGGCCTGGCCGCCGCCGAGCGCACCTGCGCCAAGCTGGCGGAATTGACCGGCGTCGACGCCAGCCAGGTGCTGCCGTATTCCACCGGCGTGATCGGCGAACCGCTGCCGGTCGAGAAGATCGAAGGCGCACTGCAAGCCGCCCTCGACGACCTGTCGGAAAACAACTGGGCCGCCGCCGCCACCGGCATCATGACCACCGACACCCTGCCCAAGGGTGCGAGCCGTCAGTTCGAGCATGACGGTGTGACCATCACCGTCACCGGCATCAGCAAAGGCGCTGGCATGATCCGGCCGAACATGGCGACCATGCTTGGCTACATCGCCACCGACGCCAAGGTCTCGCGCCAGGTGCTGCAAGACCTGATGCTCGACGGTGCCAACAAGTCGTTCAATCGCATCACCATCGACGGCGACACCTCCACCAACGACTGCTGCATGCTGATCGCCACCGGCCAGGCTGAGCTGCCGCAGATCACCGAGGCCAGCGGCCCACTGTTCGAGGCCCTGAAGCAGGCCGTGTTCGAAGTGTGCATGGACGTGGCCCAGGCCATCGTCCGTGACGGCGAAGGCGCGACCAAGTTCGTGACCGTGCAGGTCAATGGCGGAGGCAATCACCAGGAATGCCTGGATGTGGGCTATACCGTGGCGCACTCGCCGCTGATCAAGACCGCACTGTTTGCCTCCGACCCGAACTGGGGCCGCATCCTCGCCGCTGTCGGCCGGGCCGGCGTGCCTGAGCTGGACGTGAGCAAGATCGACGTGTTCCTCGGTGACGTCTGCATCGCCAGCCAAGGCGCTCGTGCTGCCACTTACACTGAAGCCCAGGGCGCGGCAGTGATGCAGCAGGAAGAAATCACCATCCGTATCGAGTTGGGACGGGGGGATTGCAGCGAAACCATCTGGACCACCGACCTGTCCCACGAGTACGTCAAGATCAACGCTGAATACCGGACCTGACAGGTTTGGGATCGAGTCGCTCCTTTCGCGAGCAGGCTCGCTCCCACAAGGGATTTGCTGGGGTAAAATCTATTCACACCACCATTCTCCTGTGGGAGCGAGCCTGCTCGCGATGGCGCCGGTACAGACATCTCAAAACCTTAAGAAAGGACTCCACGCATGAGCCTGCACCTGATCATCGGCGACCAACGCATTTCTTCCTGGTCCATGCGCGGCGCACTGGCCCTGGCATTGACCGGCGAGCAATACACCGAGGAGCTGGTCAGGCTCGACCAGCCCGACACCCGCGAAAAGCTGCTCAAGCATTCGGCCACGGCCAAGGTCCCGTTGCTCAAGACCGAATTCGGCGTGATCGCTGATTCCCTGGCGATTGCCGAATACCTGGCCGAACAGTTCCCGCAGGCCGGTCTTTGGCCCAAGGATGTGGCCGCCCGGGCCCAGGCACGCTCGGCCTGTGCGCAAATGCACAGCGGTTTTTTCGCCATCCGCAGCCATATGCCGTTTGACCTGCTGCGCGATGCACCGCTGTCGCCCATGCCGGCTGATGTCCAAGTGGAAATCGAGCGGATGCTGGCGCTGTGGGCTGAATGCCGTGCCGCGGCGACCGAGGCCGGTCCCTACCTGTTTGGCCGCGTCAGCCTGGCCGACGCGTTTTTTGCCCCTGTTGCCGTGCGCTTGCGCACTTATCAGGTGAAACTGTCCGAGGTCGATGAGGCCTACGTCGAAACCCTATATCAATGGCCAGCGTTCAAGGTGTGGCAACAGGCTGGCCTGGAGGACACTGCGCGGTGAAACGAGTCCATGTGGCGGCAGCGGTCATCCGCGATGCCGCCGGTAAAATCCTGATCGCCCGACGGGCAGACATCCAGCACCAGGGCGGCCTGTGGGAATTTCCTGGCGGCAAGGTCGAGGCCGACGAATCCGTCGAAACCGCCCTGGCCCGTGAACTTCACGAGGAGCTGGGCATTGTCGTCGACGCCGCCCGGCCGTTGATCAAGGTGCGTCACGATTACCCGGACAAGCAGGTGTTGCTGGATGTCTGGGAAGTCTCGGCGTTCACCGGCGAGCCCCATGGCGCCGAAGGGCAACCGTTGGCCTGGGTGACGGCCCGCGACCTGACGAACCATGAGTTCCCGGCGGCCAATCAGCCGATCGTCGCGGCGGCTCGTTTGCCGGGTGAATACCTGATCACTCCCGAAGGCCTTGAGACGCCGGCCTTGCTGCGCGGCATGCAGAAGGCGATTGCCGGCGGGATCAAGTTGGTCCAGCTACGCGCCCCCAACGGCTACGATCCGCAATACCGCGACCTGGCGGTGGATGCGGCGGGGTTGTGTGCCGGCAAGGCTCAACTGATGCTCAAGGGGCCGTTCGAATGGCTGGGGGATTTTCCTTCCGCTGGCTGGCACATTACCGCCGCGCAACTGCGCAAGCATGCCGCGGCCGGTCGACCGTTCGGCAAGGACCGCTGGCTGGCGGCTTCCTGCCATAACGCCGAGGAGCTGTCCCTGGCGCAGCAAATGGACGTGGACTTCGTCACGCTTTCGCCGGTACAGCCGACCCAGACCCATCCCGATGCACAGCCGTTGGGGTGGGCAGAGGCGGCGCGGTTGATCGATGGCTTTGACCGGCCGGTCTATCTGTTGGGTGGGGTCGGGCCTGGTGAGCGGCAAAAAGCCTGGGAAGCCGGGGCCCAGGGTGTGGCGGGAATTCGGGCGTTTTGGCCAGCAGCTTGAGAATGTGGTGCAGCAGATGACGCTATCGCGAGCAAGCTCGCTCCCACAGGGATTCTGTGAACGACGAAGATCCCGTGTGGGAGCGAGCTTGCTCGCGATGGCGGCCTCAAGAACGATTCAGCCCCCAGGCTTGGCCGCCGCTTCCCACAGTACCTCCGCCACTCCTTGTCGCCGGGCAATGACCCGCGCCGCCACGAACAACAGGTCCGACAACCGATTGATATAGGCCAGCCCCGGCCCCGTCAGCGGCTCCACCGCGTTCAATTGCTGGCAACGCCGCTCGGCGCTGCGGGCCAGGCTGCGACAGACATGGGCCTGGGCGATCAGGGTCGAGCCACCGGGCAGGATGAAGTTTTCCAGCGGCCCCAATTCCTCGTTCCACACATCGATCGCCGCTTCCAGCCGCTCGATTTCCGCCACGTTCAAGGCTTGGTAGGCCGGCATCGCCAGCTCGCCGCCCAGGTCGAACAATCGATGCTGACAAGGTCCCAGCACCTCGCTGACTTCCTTCAGCGCCGGGCACCGGGCCGTTTCGGCGGCGAGCCCGGCCAGCAGCAAGCCCAACTGGCTGTTCAGTGTGTCCACTTCGCCGATGGCCTCGACCCGTGGGTGGTCCTTCGCCACGCGGCGACCATCGCCCAACCCGGTTTCACCTTTGTCGCCGGTGCGGGTGTAAATCTTCGACAAGCGGAAACCCATGCTCAACGCTCCAGTGGTTTGTTTTCCTGCGCCACCATCGAGGGGCCCGTCAGGGGCAGGCGCAAGGTGAAGCAGGTGCCTTGGCCCGGCGCCGACTGCACTTCCATCTGGCCCTTGTGGTTGTTGGTGATGATGAAATACGAGACCGACAGCCCAAGGCCGGTACCCTGGCCGATCTCCTTGGTGGTGAAGAAGGGTTCGAAGGTGCGCTTGCGCACGTTCTCGCTCATGCCGATGCCATTGTCCTCGACCTGGATTTCCGCCCATGGCGGATTCAACCGCGTACGCAGGATGATGCGCCCGGGTTCGCTGTCGTCCTGGCGTTGGTGGATGGCTTGGGCGGCGTTTTTCAGCAGGTTGAGCAGCACCTGTTCCAGTTCGTTGGCCGTGCCGGGCACCGGGCCCAGGTTCGGGTCGAACTGACGGATGATCGCCTGGCCCTTGAAGTCGAAGCCGATCGTCAGGTCGAAGTCATTACCGGCGATTTCCACCGCCTGGTCGATCAGCGCCGGCAGGTCGCAGGGCGCCATCTGCCGCGTGCTGCGCCGGCTGAAGCTGAGCATGTGGGTGACGATTTTCGCCGCCCGGGCGCCGGCCTGCTGGATGCCGTCGAGCAATTGTGGGATTTCCCGGCTTTCCAGGTAGCGGTTGACCACCGGCAGTTCGATTCCCAGTTGCTCGGCCTGTTCGAGGTTCTTCGGCAATTCCGGCGACAAGCGTCGGCGGATGTTCTGCACATTGTGCAGGATGGCGCCCAGGGGGTTGTTGATCTCATGGGCCATGCCCGCCGCGAGGCCGCCGACCGAGAGCATTTTTTCCGATTGCACCATCATTTCCTCCAGCGACAGGCGCTGGGTGATGTCGTCGATGCGGATCACCACGCCCCGCCCGGCGCCGCCCATCAGCGGATAGAACGTCAGGGCGTAATGCCGGGCCTCGTCGTCCTTGGTCCAGGTGACGCGTTCGATCTTGGCCACCGTATGTTGCTCGACGGTCTGCTTGAGCTGGGGCAGGTACGGCTTGAGCGGTTCGAAGGCAAGGAAGATCGGTTGGTTCAGGGCCTCGTCCAGTCGCGTGCCGGAGAGGGCGCTGGCTTCCTGGTTCCATTGGGTGACGTAGAGTTGCTCGTCGAGGGCGATCAGGGCCGACGGCATGGAGTCGATGATGCTGTTGAGGTAATTCTGGAAGCCCGTGAGTTTTTTCTCGATCTTGCTGCGCACCTGGACTTCCAGCTCCAGCTTGCGATTGGTATGGCGGGTCTCTTCCGCCAGGCCCTGGGCCTGGTCGTAGGCGGCCTGGGAGTCGTCCCGCGCGCGCTTGAGTTGCTGCTCCCGGGCCTCGATCCGCGACAGCATGGTGTTGAACGCTTCGGCCAGGCTGCCGATCTCGTCGTGATTACCGCGGGCGGCGCGCAGGGAGTAGTTCTCTTCGCGGGTGACCTGGCGCGACAGTTCTTCGAGTTGATGGATCGGCTGGGTGATCAGGCGTTTGATTTGCTGGGCGATGACCAGCCAGAGCAATACGCTGAAAATCAGGATGCCGAGGCTTGCGGTCAGGGTGCCAGTGTAGAACGCCGTCGGCAATTCGCTGCTGGCCACCAGCAACAGGTGCCCCGGCGTCGTGCCGGGGCGGGGCAGGGTAATGACCTGGTTGCTGCGGAACTCGCTCGCTTGCCAGGCTTGTATGTTGCGGAAATGGTCCGGCAGCTTGAGCTTTTCGCCCTGTTGCAGCTGTGCCAGGCGGTCGCCCTGGCCGTCGTACAACGCCGCCGCCCGCAGCGGTGCGTAGCTGTTGAGCTCGTCGAGCAGGCGCTGGGCACTTTGTGGCGACTGCAGGGCGTCAGAGATCAGGCTCGGGTTGGCGACCAGTCGGCCAATGGTCTGCAGGGCCTGGGGCGCCATGCTTTCCTGGGAAATGTAGTAGGCGGCGCTGATAAAGGTCAGGTTGGCTACCAGCAGGACAGTGGTCAATAACACCAACAGGGCGGCCAGCAGTTTCTGGCCGACCGGAAGGTTTTCAAGGCGCTGGCGCAATGGCATCAGACTCGTCGCTAAGAAAGGAACACGAGGGCCAGCGTAGCCGCTGCTCAGTCGCTGGGCAATCCGAGGTTGTCCAAGTGGACAATCAGTCGCTGGCGCAGTTGTTCCAGGTGCGGCACGGTCAGCCCGTGGCGCTGGGCAACCTTGCAGGCGTAGCCGAGCAAATAGCTGATTTCGGTACGACGCCGATTGGCCACATCCTGGTACATCGAGGAGTAATTGGCGGCCGTGGCCTGGATCACCCGTTCGACTTCCGGCTGCAAATCCTCGGCCGCCGCGGGCTGGCCGCACCGTTCGAGCACCTCCGTGAGCTCCGCGCACAGGGTCGCCACTTCGCAGTGATGTTCCAGCAGGCCGCCGTTCTTGCAGTGATGCAGCACGGTCAGTGGATTGATTGCACAGTTGAGTGCCAGCTTGCGCCAGAGGCGGGTGAGGATGTCGGCGCTCCATTCGTGGGGAATGCCGGCGGCGGCCAGGTCGTCCAGCCAGAACGGCGCCACCGGGTGAGCCGGGTCGCCCAACCAGGTGTAGCCATGGCCGGCGAATACCACGCGCCAGTCACCGTCGCGGAACGCGCCTTCGGTGCTGGAGGCGCTGATGCAACGAGCCTGGGGCACGCAATTGGCCACTGCGTCCTGGCTGCCGAGGCCGTTCTGCAGCAAGATCAGTTCCGATTCTGCGTCCAGGCGATGGGCCACCGACGTCACCGCCGCTTGCGCGTCGTAAGCCTTGCAAGCCAGCAGCAGGCGCTTGATCGGCTCCGGGCTGTCCGCCGTTTCGCCCGGCACCGGGTAGCACTGCGCCTGGGCTTGTTCCACCAGCGTCAGGCCCGCGGCGCTGCGGTAGGCCTGCAAGCGCGCTTCGTTGCGCAGCACCAGCCGCACCGGTAACCCGGCCCGGGCCAGGCGCGTGGCCCACAACATGCCGAGACTGCCGGCCCCGAGGACATGCCAGGTGGTGGGCATCAGTTTTTTACTCGGATTGGCGCAGGCATCAGAGGGCTCGCAGTGTCGGCAGGAAAAGAGCCGTTATAATGAGCCCGATTTTAACCACAAGCCAAGCGCGCGCCGTTGATACTGGCGCGCCTTTTTATTTGGAGAACACTACATGCCGTCATTCGACGTGGTATCCGAACTGGACAAACACGAGGTCACCAACGCGGTTGAAAATGCCGTCAAGGAACTCGACCGTCGTTATGACCTCAAGGGCAAGGGCAGTTTCGAGTTCAAGGAAAAAGACCTGACCGTGAACCTGACCGCCGAGGCCGAGTTCCAGCTCGAGGCGATGATCGAGATCCTCAAGCTGGCGCTGGTCAAGCGCAAGATCGATGTGCAGTGCCTTGAGGTCAAGGACGCCTATGCCTCGGGCAAGCTGATGAAGCAGGAAGCCGTGCTCAAGGAAGGCATCGACAAGGAACTGGCAAAGAAAATCGTCGCTCATATCAAGGACGCCAAGCTCAAGGTGCAGGCCGCCATCCAAGGCGAGCAGGTGCGGGTTACCGGCAAGAAGCGTGACGACCTGCAGGAAGCCATTGCGGCATTGCGCGGCAAAGAATTCGGCATGCCCCTGCAATTCACTAACTTCCGCGACTGATACTTCAGTTGTATGAAGATCCTGTGACGAGGGAGCTTGCTCCCGCTTGGGTGCGAAGCGCCCACCTATAAGGGGCTGCTACGCAGCCAGCGGGAGCAAGCGGCCTCGCCACAATGCCGCGTGCAACAGGAATAAGGAGAGAGAGATGGACTTGAATGCTGAAGTGGACAACCTGGTCAAGGCTTCCCAGACCTGGATCCCCATGATCATGGAGTATGGCAGCCGGGTGCTGCTGGCGGTCATCACCCTGGCCATCGGCTGGTGGTTGATCAACAAAGTGACGCAGAAACTGGGTGCGCTGCTGGCCCTGCGTAACGCCGACCTGGCGCTGCAAGGGTTCATCAGTACCCTGGCCAACATCATTCTGAAGATATTGTTGATCGTCAGCGTCGCTTCGATGATTGGCGTGGAAACCACTTCGTTCGTCGCCGCCATCGGTGCCGCCGGCCTGGCGATTGGTCTGGCCCTGCAAGGCAGCCTGGCGAACTTCGCCGGTGGCGTGCTGATCCTGCTGTTCCGCCCGTTCCGCATCGGTGACTGGATCGAAGCCCAGGGTGTGGCCGGTACGGTCGATAGCATCCAGATCTTCCACACCGTGTTGCGCACCGGTGACAACAAGACCGTCATCGTGCCCAACGGCAATCTCTCCAACGGCATCATTACCAACACCAACCGCCAGCCGACCCGCAAGGTCGTGTTTGATGTCGGCGTGGATTACCAGGCTGACCTGCAAAAGGCCCGGGAAGTGTTGCTGGAGCTGGCCAAGGATGAGCGTGTGCTGGCGGATCCGGCGCCTGAAGCGGTGATTTCCACCTTGGGCGACAGTTCCATCACGGTGTCGCTGCGCATCTGGGTGAAGACCGCGGACTATTGGAGCGTGATGTTCATGCTCAATGAACAGGCGCGGGATCGCTTGAAGGACGCGGGCATTGATATTCCGTTTCCACAACGCGTGATTCGGGTCGTTCAGGAATCGACATCGGCGTAACGCTCGATCGATTGTTGTCTGACCTTCAAGTCAGGCCTTGCGTAAAAAGTTGATCCAATAAAAAAGGCCCATCCGAAGATGGGCCTTTTCTTGATTACCGCAAACAGACTTTCGGCAATTACAGAACCGAAATCGGGTAGTCGACGATCAGGCGGAACTCTTTGATGTCGCCTTCGCCTTCATCAGCGTTAGCGTAGTGCCAGGCTTGACGAACACGGAAGGAAAGATCTTTGGCCGGGCCAGACTGGACAACGTACTTGGCTTCGAAGTTGGTTTCGTTGTGCTTGCCGTTGCTTCCGTACAGCGGGTTGCCCAAACTATCACGATACTGGCTGTTAGCGGACAGGTTGGTCCCATCGATGTCCCAACCTTTAACGTAACGGGTCATGAAGCTCAGACCAGGAACGCCGTACTCAGCCATCTTGATGTCGTAACGAATCTGGGCAGACTTCTCGCCAGGGGCGTTGAAGTCAGAGTACTGGATGGAGTTGGCGAGGAAGATCGAGTCGCCGCCGCGGTTAACGGAGCCACTGTGACCGCCTACACCGATGTAGTCGAACGGTGTGTCGCCGTTGATTTTCTGGAAGGCAACGGTGATGGTATGCGCTTTCAGGAACGAGAAGGCTGCAGCCAGGGAGTACGCGGTGTTGCTGATGTCACCGGCCTTGGAGCTGCCGGTGTCGGTGGTGCGGTAGATGTTACCGTCCAGGTTCAGCGACTGATCGCCACCCATTGGGATGGTGTAGTTCAGGTTCGCGTAGTACTGGTTCCAGATGTCTTCCAACCGGGCGCCATACAACGATGCGGACAGGTTTTCACTGAAGGCATATTTGCCGCCAGCGTAGTCGATGGTGTTGGCTTCGACACCGGCATAAGTCGCATACAGGCCGCCGTTACGAGCATTTTTGTCCTGGCTGGTCGCCGAGTAGAAGTGACCGGCTTCCAAGTCAAGGTCTTTGATTTCGCTGCTCTGCAGTTGGAAACCGCTGGCAGTTTGAGGAAGGATACGGGAGCCGCCAACCGCGAACACTGGAGCAGTGCTTGGCTGCTGGTCACCGATTTTCAGCTCGGTCTTGGATACGCGGAATTTGACCGCTGCACCGGCTTTGCCTTGGCTGTCATTGACGTCGCCATCGGCATCGCGGCTCATGTTGCCGGTGCCGCCAGTGCCATCGCCGCCATCCAGTTTAACCGCCAGGTAACCGAATGCATCGATACCGACGCCTACGGTGCCTTGGGTGTAACCGGAGTTGAAGTTACCCCAGATACCCTGGGTCCAGTCTTTCTGGTCGGTAGAGCCGTCTTTGCGGTCACGGTTGTAGTAATAGTTGCGCAGCAGCAGTTTGGCGCTGGCATCTTCAACAAAGCCTTTGGCTTCAGCCTGGTCACTTACGAAAGGTGCGGCCGAGGCCATTTGAGTACTGGCTGCTGCAGCAACGGCCAGTGCGATCATGCTCCACTTCATCACGCGCATCGTGATTTGCTCCTTTGGTTTTAAGAGTACTGCCGTCCCACCTGTTTTATTATCTGGGCGGCTCTTTCTTTTTGTGTCGGCGCAAACTTATATCACGCCGACATTCTTTGGCGATACTTGCCCATTCAACCTTTCAGCTTCTTTACGACCATGTCGCCAATGGCTCGATCCATGTCGTATCTGGGCTGATCCAATGCAATCGGATTCACAACTTAAATGTTGTGTTTTCTGTTCCTGCATCGGTGTAAAGAGTCCGTCATTACTGCGCTTGAAGCTCCTTGGGGCAGCCTTGCCACTTTAATTTTGTAGTCCGCAGGTACTCGCTTCCGGCGTGGCCCTGTGGACGATGTGGGGATGAATGCAACAAGCATGCACAAACCCGAATTTCGTTTACATTTTTTTCACATCCTGGCGTCTGTCGCGGTGAAACCTCATGAAACCGGGCTCCAAAGGCCTTGTTTTAAATAGGGTTGACTGCGTACGGCCGCCGTGTTGGGCGACGATAAAAATGCCGCGACAACCAAAAACGTTACCGGTTCACCCTGCACAGTGAGTAAATCCCGGATGCTTTGTGCACTGAGCGTAGACGCACTGTGCTGTTTTGGTGCAAAAAATTTGTGTCTTGTACGAAAATCTTACAGCGCCTAGGGAATCGCCTGACCTCTGGGGCGGCGATGTCAGGGCTTTGCCTAATCGTTGCGCCGTGTTGGTGCGTGGGGCTGCACTTGTTCATGCCAGGCCGGGCCGTTGGGTCGAAAAAAATAGCCGTCGGGGTGAGCCGGGGGCGGTTCGCCGTGATCGATCCTGCGTTCGCGGGTATGCTGCGGGTCTGTGCCCGATGCAGGCCTGCGGGCCGCTGCGCCGGGCGAATTCATTAGCGAGGAGTACGCGCGGTGTTTGCCTTAGACCCACGACTGCAACAAGACACATTGCCCATCGGTGATTTCCCGCTGTGCCGGTTGCTCTTGTCCAACGATTCCAATTACCCGTGGTTCATCCTCGTACCGCGGCGGGAAAATATCAGTGAATTGTTTCAATTGGATGACATCGATCAATTGCAACTGTGGAAAGAAACCACCGCACTGGCCGAAACCCTCAAGGATTCGTTCGACGCCGATAAACTCAACGTTGCAACCTTGGGTAACGTCGTCAGTCAACTGCATATGCATGTCATCGTGCGTAAGCGTGATGATGCCGCCTGGCCGGCGCCGGTCTGGGGCAAGCACCCGGCCCAGCCTTATAATGAAGAACAGGTAACGGCCATTCGCGAACGCTTGCGCATGGCGCTGGCCGATGATTTCAAGTTTCTGGAGGGCTGAACCATGAACCTTGAAGAACGCGTAACCGACCTGGAAAGCCGCTTGGCTTTTCAGGATGACACCATCCAGGCGTTGAATGACGTACTGGTGGAGCAGCAACGAATCGTCGAACGTTTGCAGCTGCAAATGGCGGCGCTGCTCAAACGCCAGGAAGAAATGGCCGGGCAGTTCGAATCCTTCGAAGAAGAAGCCCCGCCTCCTCATTACTGACCTGGCCGATTGGCAGGCAATAAAAAACCGCGAGCAGCGAGGCTGCATCGCGGTTTTTTTACGCTTGGATCAGCGGCGCGGCAGCGCAGCGATCACGTCTTCGGCCTGCAGGCCCTTGTCGCGGTTCATCACGGAGAATTCCACGCGCTGGCCTTCCACCAGGACGCGATGGCCTTCGCCACGAATGGCCCGGAAATGGACGAAGATGTCATCGCCGGAGTCGCGGGAAATGAAGCCGAACCCTTTGGACGTGTTGAACCACTTCACCGTGCCGGTATCGCGGTTGGACATGTCGTAGTTCTGCGCAGCGGCGGTCGGCGACGACTTCTTGTAGAAGCTGACGGCCAGGTGCAGTGCTACGGCGAGCAGTGCCGCACCCAGGCTGAACAGAATGGCCGGTTGACCGCCAATTTCCGGCATGGGCGCCAGCAGGGCCAGGGTTTGCAGGGCAACGGCCAGCACCAGCAAGGCGCTGACAAGGTTTTGCAGTTGGTGGCGTGGACCTTTGTTCCAGTAAGGGATGACGGGGGCAAGGGTCAGGTTGAGCAGGCCGAAAAAGGCCAGGTACAGTGCATCGGGGTGTTGCAGGTAAGGTGTGGCTTCGGAACCCAGGCTAGGGATGAAGGACAGCAGCAGGGCAGCTGCGCCCATTAGCAAGTGGACGATTTTCAACATTTTGATTGGCTCACGGTTAAGACAGATCACAAGGAAGAGCGGGTCGGGCACGGTTCGCTTCGAAACAATGAGAGGCGTTGGACACGTACCCGAATCAGCCTATGCGTTACGCCCGGAAAAATTAGGCGTAGCGACACACTGCCTATTTAACAGCAAAGCTCGGGCCTTCTCAAACCCGTTACGGGCGCGGACCGCGCTGTTCGTCGGCCAGAAAAGCCCCGCGGCTGCTTGAACGCGCCAGGCAAGCGGCGTTGAATTTCCCAGGTGTCGGAACCGTCGGCTGCCTTGGCTGGTCGGTTCTGGAGGGCTGGCAATCTGTCGCAGGCCGTAGGCGGCCAGAACCACTAGAGTGGTAGGGCCGTTGTCGAATTCATCACCCTAAGGAGATCTACCCCATGGCAATTGATATCGGTATCAGTGAAGAAGACCGCAAGTCCATCGTCGACGGGCTTTCGCGCCTGCTGTCGGATACCTACGTGCTGTACCTCAAGACCCACAATTTTCACTGGAACGTCACCGGGCCGATGTTTCGGACCCTGCACCTGATGTTCGAGGAGCAATACAACGAGCTGGCCCTGGCGGTGGACCTGATTGCCGAGCGAATCCGCGCCCTTGGCTTCCCGGCCCCGGGTGCCTACTCGGTGTATGCGCGCCTGTCCTCTATCAAGGAAGAGGAAGGCGTGCCGGCTGCCGAAGACATGATCCGGCAACTGGTCGAGGGCCAGGAAGCGGTGACGCGTACGGCCCGTGGCATCTTTCCTTTATTGGACAAGGTCAGTGACGAGCCCACGGCCGACCTGCTGACCCAGCGCATGCAGGTTCACGAAAAGACCGCGTGGATGCTACGGGCGCTGTTGGAAAACTAATAAGGCGTCGTGGCGAGGGCGCTTGCTCCCGCTGGGTGTAGGACCGCGTAATTCGTCGCCGGCCTGCTGTTGGCTTGTCCTACGCCCATGGTCATAAAGTCGTCTGGAACTGGCGATGCCGTTGAGCTTCCATAGAGCCACAGATGGGTTGTTCCAACCCAGAGGCTCGTATGGCAAAGGAGTGTCAACGGTATGATTCAAGGAAAAGAACCCGGGGAAGGGCGGCTGGGGCGTTTTCAGCCCATCAGCGTCGACCCGTTCATCCGGGGGTTCGATATGCAACTGGCCCGGCCCTTGGCCCGATCCATTCGCCTGAACGGGTTCGCCACCTGTCTGCGGCTGGAACAGGTCTATTGGGATATCCTCGGTGACATGGCCGAGCTCAACCGCTGCTCCATCAGCACGTTGCTGTCCCATGTGGACAGGGAAGTGCACCTGCGCCATGGCGGGGTGCGCAATTTCAGCGGGTTGGTGCGGGTGGTCTGCGTGGTGCACAGTTTGAAGGAGACCGGGATGGATCATGGTGCGGCGTAGGCGCTGCCGGGGGCTGCGATCTTTTGATCTTGATCTTGATCTTGATCTTGCGCTTGGGACTCAAGTGTCTGGGGCAAGATCGCAGCCTCGTTGCACTCGTCAGCTCCTACATGGTGTTCACTCGGCAATGGCTGTGCGGTCTTACGGCTGCACAGGCCGCATTTAATGGATATAATCCCGCTCTTTGCCGCAAAGCCCCGCCTTTGCGCGTGTAACCTGATCGCCGAGACAACCCCATGCCGATGTACGACTATCAATGTGCTTCCTGTGGTCATCAGATGGAAGCCATTCAAAAGATCAGCGCGGCACCGCTGGTCGACTGCCCTGCCTGCCAGGCGCCGGAACTGAAAAAGATGCTCTCCATGCCTGGTTTCCGCCTCGGCGGCACGGGCTGGTATGAAACCGACTTCAAGACCGGCGCCAAGAAAAACCTGGCCGGTGGCGACAAAGCTGATTGAGTTGAATACGCGCGAGTTCTTGCACGGGCAGGGCCTCCAACCGAATGTCGAATTACGAGAAGTGAAACCACTACCATGATGCGCAGCCATTATTGCGGCCAACTGAACGAAAGCCTGGAAGGTCAGGAAGTTACTCTTTGCGGATGGGTCCATCGTCGCCGTGACCATGGCGGGGTGATTTTCCTCGATATCCGTGATCGTGAAGGCCTGGCCCAGGTGGTGTTCGATCCGGACCGCGCTGAAACCTTCGCCACCGCCGACCGCGTGCGCAGCGAATACGTCGTCAAGATCACCGGCAAGGTGCGCCTGCGCCCGGCCGGTGCCGGCAACGCCAACATGGCGTCGGGCATGATCGAAGTGCTGGGCTACGAGCTGGAAGTGCTCAACGAGTCGGAAACCCCGCCGTTCCCACTCAACGAATACTCCGACGTGGGCGAGGAAACCCGCCTGCGCTACCGCTTCATCGACCTGCGTCGTCCGGAAATGGCCGAGAAGCTGCGCCTGCGTTCGCGCATGACCACCAGCATCCGTCGTTACCTGGACGAAAACGGCTTCCTCGACGTCGAGACGCCGATCCTGACCCGTGCCACGCCGGAAGGCGCCCGCGACTACCTGGTGCCGAGCCGTACCCACCCCGGCAGCTTCTTCGCCCTGCCGCAGTCGCCACAGCTGTTCAAGCAACTGCTGATGGTGGCCGGGTTCGATCGCTACTACCAGATCGCCAAGTGCTTCCGCGACGAAGACCTGCGTGCCGACCGTCAGCCTGAGTTCACTCAGATCGACATCGAGACCAGCTTCCTCGACGAAAAAGACATCATGGGCCTGACCGAAGGCATGATCCGCAACCTGTTCAAGGAAGTGTTGGGTCTGGAGTTCGGCGAGTTCCCGCACATGACCTTCGAAGAGGCCATGCGCCGCTACGGTTCCGACAAGCCGGACCTGCGTAACCCGCTGGAACTGGTGGACGTGGCCGATCAGCTCAAGGACGTCGAGTTCAAGGTGTTCAGCGGCCCGGCCAACGACCCGAAATGCCGTATCGCGGCCCTGCGTGTTCCAGGCGGCGCCAGCATGCCGCGCAAGCAGATCGACGACTACACCAAGTTCGTCGGTATCTACGGTGCCAAGGGCCTGGCGTACATCAAGGTCAACGAGCGCGCCGCCGGTGTCGACGGCCTGCAATCGCCCATCGTGAAAAACATTCCGGAAGCCAACCTCAATGTGATCCTCGATCGCGTGGGTGCGGTTGACGGCGACATCGTGTTCTTCGGTGCCGACAAGGCCAAGATCGTCAGCGAAGCCCTGGGCGCGCTGCGTATCAAGCTGGGCCACGACCTGAATCTGCTGACCTGCGAGTGGGCACCGATGTGGGTCGTTGACTTCCCGATGTTCGAAGAAAACGACGACGGCAGCTTCTCCGCGCTGCACCACCCGTTCACCGCGCCGAAGTGCTCGCCGCAAGAGTTGGAGGCCAACCCGGCCACCGCCCTGTCCCGCGCCTACGACATGGTCCTGAACGGTACCGAGCTGGGTGGCGGTTCGATCCGTATCCATCGCAAGGAAATGCAACAGGCGGTGTTCCGCCTGCTGGGCATCGACGAAGCCGAGCAGGAAGAGAAGTTCGGCTTCCTGCTGGACGCGCTGAAATACGGTGCGCCGCCCCACGGTGGCCTGGCCTTCGGCCTGGACCGCCTGGTGATGCTGATGACCGGCGCCCAGTCGATCCGTGAAGTGATCGCGTTCCCGAAAACCCAGAGCGCGGCCGATGTCATGACCCAGGCGCCGGGCGTGGTGGACGCCAAGGCGTTGCGCGAGTTGCACATCCGTCTGCGTGAACAGCCAAAGGCTGAGTAAGGCTGGCACCTGAGAGGGCGCATCTTCGGATGCGCCTTTTCATTGGGGTCGATATTTCTGATTGCCGGCCGCTGCCCACGCGCAGGGCGGGCAATGTTCCAAAGAGAAACGGAGCGAGTTATGGCAGGTCATTCCAAGTGGGCGAACATCAAGCACCGCAAAGAACGTCAGGATGCCAAGAGAGGCAAGATCTTCACCAAGTGGATCCGTGAGCTGACGGTCGCGGCCCGCCAGGGCGGCGGCGATCCGGGTTCCAACCCGCGCCTGCGCCTGGCCCTGGACAAGGCCTTGGGTGCCAACATGAGCCGCGACATCATCGACCGGGCCATCGCCCGTGGCGCGGGTGCGACCGAGGCCGACAACGTCGAGGAACTGACCTACGAAGGGTATGGCCCGGGCGGTGTGGCCGTGATGGTCGAATGCATGACCGACAACCGCAACCGTACCGCTGCCGCCGTGCGTCACGCGTTCAGCAAGTGCGGTGGCAACCTGGGCACCGACGGCTCGGTGGCCTATCTGTTCGAGCGCAAGGGGCAAATCAGTTTCGCCCCGGGCCTCGATGAAGATGCCCTGACGGAAGCGGCCCTGGAGGCCGACGCCGATGACGTGGTCAGCCATGAAGACGGTTCGTTCGACGTGTTCACCTCGTTCGCCAGCTTCTATGCCGTGCGCAATGCCCTGGAGGCGGCCGGCTTCAAGCCCGCCGACGCGGAAATCGTCATGCAGCCGACCACCAGTGCCGAACTGGACCTGGAAGGCGCCGAGAAGGTGCTCAAGCTGATCGACATGCTGGAAGACCTGGATGACGTGCAGAACGTTTATTCCAACGCCGATATTCCGGAGTCGGTGGCTGAACAACTGGGCTGATGACGTCCACTTAACTGCACGAATGCCAATGTGGGAGCGAGCTTGCTCGCGATAGCGATACTTCAGTCAACACTGTGCTTGCTGACCCGACGCCATCGCGAGCAAGCTCGCTCCCACAGGTCTGGTCAAATCCTCTTCAAACCGCAGGCGTTATGACTTTAATCCTTGGTATCGACCCTGGTTCGCGCATCACCGGCTACGGTGTGGTTCGCGATACCGGGCGCGGCTGCGTGTACGTCGCCTCCGGTTGCATCCGCACCGGTGCGGGTGAGTTGCACGAGCGCTTGCAGATCGTTTATCGCGGCGTGCGCGAAGTCATCCAGACCTACGGCCCGGTGACCATGGGCATCGAACGGGTCTTCATGGCGCGCAACGCCGATTCGGCCCTGAAGCTGGGGCAGGCCCGGGGCGCGGCCATTGTGGCTGGTGCCGAGGAAAACCTGGAGATCGCCGAGTACACCGCGACCCAGGTCAAGCAGGCGGTCGTCGGCACAGGGGCGGCGAACAAGGAGCAGGTGCAAATGATGGTGATGCACCTGTTGAAACTGGTCAGCAAGCCGCAAATCGACGCCTCCGACGCCCTGGCCATCGCCATTTGCCATGCCCATACCCGTTCCAGCCTGTTGCCTCATGGCCTGGGGACTGCACGCAGTCGTGGCGGGCGCCTGCGTCTCTGATAGCATCAGCGCAATCTTCGTGAGCCCGAGCATCTTGCGCCTGTGTCGTCGGCCTTCCTGCCCGGGCTGTTATTCGCCAGCCCGCGGGCTGGCCAACACCCAAGGACCTGAAACGTGATTGGACGCTTGCGCGGCACCCTGGCTGAAAAACAGCCGCCGCACCTGATTCTGGATGTAAATGGCCTGGGTTATGAGCTGGAAGTGCCCATGACCACGCTGTATCGCTTGCCGTCGGTCGGCGAGCCGCTGACCCTGCACACCCATTTGGTCGTGCGCGAGGATGCGCAGTTACTCTATGGTTTCGTCGGCAAGCGCGAGCGGGATTTCTTCCGCGAGTTGATCCGTCTCAATGGCGTCGGCCCGAAACTGGCCCTGGCCTTGATGTCGAGCCTGGAAGTCGACGAACTGGTGCGCTGCGTGCAGTCCCAGGACACCTCGGCGCTGACCAAGGTGCCGGGGGTGGGCAAGAAAACCGCCGAGCGCCTGCTGGTCGAACTCAAGGACCGCTTCAAGGCCTGGGAGGCGGTGCCAGCGATGTTCGCCCTGGTGCCGAACCAGCCGGACGCGCCGGTGCCGGCGGTCAGCGCCGAAAACGATGCGGTCACCGCGTTGATCTCCCTGGGCTACAAGCCGCAGGAGGCCAGCAAGGCGATTTCCGCCATCAAGGAAAAAGGCCTGAGCACCGAAGACATGATTCGCCGTGCCCTGAAGGGAATGATTTAAGTGATTGAAGCTGACCGTCTGATCGCCGCCACGGGCGCACCCCGTGACCGCGAGGAAATCCAGGACCGCGCGATTCGTCCTGTCAGCCTGGCCGACTACATCGGCCAACCGACCGTGCGCGAGCAGATGGAGCTGTTCATCCAGGCGGCCCGTGGGCGCAGCGAGTCTTTGGACCACACCTTGATCTTCGGCCCGCCGGGCCTGGGCAAGACCACCCTGGCCAACATCATTGCCCAGGAAATGGGCGTCTCGATCAAGAGCACGTCGGGGCCGGTGCTTGAACGGCCGGGCGACCTGGCGGCGTTGCTGACCAACCTTGAGCCCCATGACGTACTCTTCATCGACGAAATCCATCGGTTGTCGCCGATCGTCGAGGAAGTGCTGTACCCGGCCATGGAAGATTTCCAGCTCGACATCATGATTGGCGAAGGGCCGGCGGCGCGCTCCATCAAGCTGGACCTGCCGCCCTTCACCCTGGTGGGCGCCACCACCCGCGCCGGCATGCTGACCAACCCGTTGCGGGACCGTTTCGGTATCGTCCAGCGCCTGGAGTTCTACAACAACGCCGACCTGGCGACGATTGTCAGCCGCTCGGCGGGCATCCTCGGCTTGCCACTGGACCCGGACGGTGCTTATGAGATCGCCCGGCGTGCCCGGGGGACGCCGCGGATCGCCAACCGCTTGCTGCGCCGGGTCCGGGATTTTGCCGAAGTCCGGGCCAAGGGCCACATCACCAAGCCGATTGCCGACCTGGCGCTGAACCTGCTGGACATCGACGAGCGTGGTTTCGACCACCAGGACCGGCGCCTGCTGTTGACCATGATCGAGAAGTTCGACGGTGGCCCGGTGGGCGTGGACAGCCTGGCGGCGGCCATCAGCGAAGAGCGCCACACCATTGAAGATGTGCTGGAACCGTACCTGATCCAGCAGGGCTATATCATGCGCACGCCTCGCGGGCGCGTGGTGACCCGCCATGCTTACCTGCACTTTGGCTTAAACATCCCGACACGAATGGGCGAGATGCCGGTGGTAGACGAATTCCTCGATGCCGTGGACGATTGAACGAGCTCTGTACGCCGACTTTTTTCCGGTTCGTGCTGTCCCAGACGAAGCCCGGAGCGTCAATGCGTTCGAGAATGAAAAAACAGTTGCCTGGCCGATTGGCAACCTGAGGAGTAAGCACTAGAGTATGCGCGCGCAAAACGGGCTGGAGTCGTTCGCACATCGCTGTCGCGTTTATTACGAGGACACCGATGCCGGCGGCATCGTCTACTACGTCAATTACCTCAAGTTTATGGAACGGGCTCGAACCGAACGGCTGCGGGAACTGGGTTTTGCCCAATCCGCGCTGGCAGGGGAGGACCTGTTATTCGTCGTGCATTCCAGCGAAGCGCGTTACCACGCGCCGGCGCGACTGGACGACGAACTGGTGGTAAGTGCCGATGTCATCGAATTGAACCGTGTCAGCCTGCGCTTCAAGCAGCAGGTCAGGCGGGCTACGGATAACGTGCTGCTCTGCGAAGGGCAGTTTTTGGTGGCCTGTGTGCGCACCCATAGTTTGAAACCCCGGGCCATTCCCGAAGCTCTACGTGCGGCCTTTGCCGGCGTGAGCGGCGCGGGTACACACTCAGAGCAGGAGATAAAGCGTGGAAGCTAACGTCGTCGACCATTCCTCCATGTGGAGCCTGGTCAGCAATGCCAGCGTCGTGGTGCAACTGGTAATGCTGACCCTGGTAGCCGCATCGGTGACCTCATGGATCATGATCTTTCAGCGCAGCAACATGCTGCGCGCCGGTCGTCGTGCCCTGGAGAGCTTCGAAGAGCGCTTCTGGTCCGGCATCGACCTGTCCAAGCTCTATCGCCAGGCCGGCAGCAACCCGGACCCGGACTCGGGCGTCGAGCAGATCTTCCGTGCCGGCTTCAAGGAGTTCTCTCGCCTGCGCCAGCAGCCGGGCGTCGACCCTGAGGCGGTGATGGAAGGTGTGGCCCGTGCCATGCGCGTCGCCATTTCCCGCGAGGAAGAAAAGCTCGAACAGGGCCTGTCGTTCCTGGCCACCGTTGGTTCGGTCAGCCCGTACATCGGTCTGTTCGGTACCGTGTGGGGGATCATGAACTCCTTCCGTGGCCTGGCTTCCGCCCAGCAAGCGACCCTCGCCACCGTGGCCCCGGGCATCGCCGAGGCACTGATCGCCACCGCCATCGGTCTGTTCGCGGCCATTCCGGCCGTGATCGCCTACAACCGCTTCGCTGCCCGCAGCGAAATGCTGACTGGCCGTTACTACACCTTCGCCGATGAATTCCAGGCGATCCTGCACCGTAAAGTGCACACCAGCGAAGAATAAGCAGGTATTTCCCAATGGCTTTAATCGCTCGAGCCCGAAAAAAGCGCAAGCCGGTCGCCGAGATGAACGTGGTGCCCTACATCGACGTGATGTTGGTGCTGCTGGTCATCTTCATGGTGACCGCGCCCATGCTCAATCAGGGCGTGAAGGTCGATCTGCCCAAGGTTTCCAGCGAAGCCTTGCCGCAGGACAACAACACCCAGGTACTGACCATTTCGATCAAGGCTGACAAGACCTACTACTGGAACCTTGGCAGTGAAGTGGACACCGAGAAACAGCAGGACCGGGCCATGACCTTGCCGCAGATGACCGATGCGGTGACCAAGATCATTCGTGTCGGCAACGATGCCGGCAAGCGCACGCAAGTCTTCATTCGCGGCGACAAGACCGTCGACTACGGTGCCGTGATGGGCGCCATGGGCGGCCTGCAGAAAGCCGGGGTCGGTAATGTTGGCTTGATCACCGAGGCCCCCTGATGCAGCAACAGCGAGAGCCGTCCGCCTCGGAAAGCTACTTCTGGCCCAGTGTCCTGGCCATCGGCCTGCATGTGCTGGTGTTCGGCATGCTGTTCGTCAGTTTTGCCATGACCCCGGAGTTGCCGCCGGCCAAGCCGATCGTGCAGGCGACGTTGTACCAGCTCAAGTCGAAAAGCCAGGCTACGACCCAGACGAACCAGAAGCTTGCCGGTGAGGCGAAGAAATCCGCCGCGCGCCAGACTGAAGTCGAGCAGATGGAACAGAAGAAGGTCGAGCAGGAAGCGATAAAGGCCGCGGAACAAAAGAAAGAGGAAGCGGCTCAAAAAGCCGAGGAAGCCAAGAAGGCCGATGAGGCGAAGAAAGCGGACGAGGCGAAAAAGGCTGACGAAGCCAAGAAAGCCGACGAAGCGAAGAAAACCGCCGAGGCCAAAAAGGCAGAAGAGAAACAATTGGCTGATATAGCCAAGAAGAAAGCCGAAGAAGAAGCCAAGAAAGCCGCTGAAGAAGAGGCCAAGAAAGCGGCCGCTGAAGAAGCGAAGAAAAAGATCGTCGAGGACGCCAAGAAGAAAGCGGCCGAAGACGCCAAGAAAAAAGCTGAAGCTGAAGAGGCGAAAAAGAAAGTCGCCGAAGACGCGAAGAAGAAAGCCGCCGCCGACGCCGCCAAGAAAAAGGCCCAGGACGCAGCGCGTAAGTCCGCCGAAGACAAGAAGGCCCAGGCCTTGGCAGATTTGCTTTCCGACACGCCGGAGCGCCAGCAGGCCTTGGCCGATGAGCAGGGTGATGAAGTTGCCGGTAGCTACGATGATCTGATTCGGGCCCGAGCGGCAGAAGGCTGGGCTCGTCCACCTTCGGCGCGCAAAGGCATGACGGTAGTATTGCAAATCGGCATGTTGCCCGACGGTACGGTTACCTCGGTCAGCGTCGCCAAGTCCAGTGGTGATGGCCCGTTCGACGCTTCGGCGGTCGCAGCGGTCAAGAACATTGGGCGTTTGACGGAAATGCAAGGAATGAAACCGAGCGACTTTGCTCCCTATCGTTCATTCAAGATGACATTCACACCTGAGGATCTAGCCTTGTGAGAAACCTTCTTCGAGGAATGCTTGTCGTTATCTGCTGCCTGGCAGGGATAGCGGTAGCAGAGGAAAAGAACATTCTGGTCACCAGCGGCAGCGACCGGGCCACCCCGATCGCCGTCGTACCGTTCGGCTGGCAGGGCGGTAACGTCCTGCCGGACGACATGGCGGAAATCATCGGCAACGACCTGCGCAACTCGGGTTACTACGCGCCGATTCCGAAGCAGAACATGATCAGCCTGCCAACCCAGGCCAGCGAAGTCATCTACCGTGACTGGAAGGCCCTGGGCGCCCAGTACATCATGGTTGGCAGCATCGTTCCGGCCGGCGGTCGCCTGCAGGTGCAGTACGCCCTGTTCAACGTCGCCACCGAGCAGCAAGTGCTGACCGGCAGCGTGTCGGGCGGCGTCGATCAACTGCGCGACATGTCGCACTACATCGCCGACCAGTCGTTCGAGAAGCTCACCGGCATCAAGGGCGCGTTCTCCACTCGCATGCTCTACGTGACGGCCGAGCGTTTCTCCGAGAACAACACCCGCTACACCCTGCAGCGTTCCGACTATGACGGTGCGCGTGCGGTGACCCTGCTGCAATCGCGCGAGCCGATCCTGTCGCCGCGCTTCGCCCCCGATGGCAAGCGCATCGCCTATGTCTCGTTCGAGCAGAAGCGTCCGCGTATTTTCGTGCAGCACATCGACACCGGTCGTCGTGAGCAGATCACCAACTTCGAAGGCCTGAACGGCGCACCAGCCTGGTCGCCGGACGGTTCGCGCCTGGCGTTCGTGCTGTCCAAGGACGGTAACCCGGACATCTATGTGATGAACCTGGCTTCGCGCTCGATCTCCCGCGTCACCAACGGCCCGGGCATCAACACCGAACCGTTCTGGGGCAAGGATGGCTCGACCATCTACTTCACCTCCGACCGTGGCGGCAAGCCTCAGATCTACAAGACCAGCGCCGGTGGCGGTGGTGCCGAGCGCGTGACTTTCGTCGGTAACTACAACGCCAACCCTAAACTGTCGGCGGACGAAAAGACCCTGGTGATGATCCATCGCCAGGACGGTTTCACCAATTTCAAGGTGGCGGCCCAGGATTTGCAGCGCGGAAGTGTAAAAATCCTCACTGATAGCACTCTGGACGAGTCACCCACTGTTGCGCCCAACGGCACCATGGTAATCTACGCCACCCGCCAGCAGGGCCGGGGAGTCTTGATGCTCGTGTCCATTAATGGACGCGTGAGGCTCCCGCTTCCTACCGCACAAGGCGAAGTCAGAGAACCGTCCTGGTCCCCTTACCTGAACTGACGCGGCGCAATACGTTTTACTTAACACACTGGGGTTCATTAGGAGTTTCACGATGGAAATGCTGAAGTTTGGTAAATTTGCTGCGCTGGCTCTGGCCATGGCTGTAGCTGTAGGTTGCTCGTCCAAAGGCGGCGACAATGCCGGTGAAGGCGCTGTTGATCCAAACGCTGGTTACGGCGCTAACACTGGTGCCGTTGACGGCTCCCTGAGCGAAGAAGCTGCTCTGCGCGCAATCACCACCTTCTACTTCGAATACGACAGCTCGGACCTGAAGCCAGAAGCCATGCGCGCTCTGGACGTTCACGCCAAGGACCTGAAAGCGAACGGCGCTCGCGTTGTTCTGGAAGGCAACACCGACGAACGTGGTACTCGTGAGTACAACATGGCACTGGGCGAGCGTCGTGCGAAAGCCGTTCAGCGCTACCTGGTACTGCAAGGTGTTTCCCCAGCTCAGCTGGAACTGGTTTCCTACGGCGAAGAGCGTCCAGTTGCCACCGGCAACGACGAGCAGTCCTGGGCTCAAAACCGTCGCGTCGAACTGCGTAAGTAATTCGTCATGCGAACGTGCCGTCGTGCTGTAACTGTTCTGGCTCTCAGCCTCGCGCCGCTTGCGGCGTGGGCTGCGGTTCCTGTGGTCGATAACGATGCCGGCTATAACAATAGCGGGAGCAGTTATCCGCCTGCAGGTTACGGTACGAACGGCGCCTATGCCGGGGGAGGGGTTTCGGCCCCTGTCTCGGCACAGGGCCAGCTGTTCAACCAACTGCAGCAAATGCAGGATCAGATCTCGCGCCAACAGGGTGTGATCGAAGAACTGCAAAATGATATTTCGCGCATGAAGCAGGAAAACCTGGAGCGATACCAGGATCTTGATCGGCGCATAGGATCCGGCGTTGCACCTGCCGCGACTC
This sequence comes from Pseudomonas sp. NFACC13-1, assembly GCF_900104425.1. Lineage (NCBI taxonomy): Bacteria > Pseudomonadati > Pseudomonadota > Gammaproteobacteria > Pseudomonadales > Pseudomonadaceae > Pseudomonas > Pseudomonas sp. NFACC13-1. Next base: position 409,360 of record NZ_FMXV01000001.1, read on the forward strand.
CTGAGAATTCTCCAGCCGGTGGCGACTTGAATGCCCCCGGTGCAGCCGCAGGCGCGGGGGCAGCGGCTCCAGCAGCGCCTGCCGCCGGCGGCGAGCCGGCTGATCCGGCGAAGGAAAAGCTCTACTACGATGCTGCCTTCGACCTGATCAAGGCCAAGGATTTCGACAAGGCCAGCCAGGCCTTTGCCGCTTTCCTGCGCAAATACCCGAACAGCCAGTACGCGGGCAATGCCCAATACTGGCTGGGCGAAGTGAACCTGGCCAAGGGCGACCTGCAAGGTGCCGGCCAGGCGTTCGCCAAGGTTTCGCAACTGTATCCCAAGCACGCCAAGGTGCCGGATTCGCTGTACAAGCTGGCTGACGTGGAGCGCCGTCTCGGTCACGCCGACAAGGTGAAAGGCATTCTGCAGCAGGTGGTGGCCCAATATCCGGGTACATCCGCGGCTCAGTTGGCCCAGCGTGATCTGCAACGCATGTAAGCCGGTTTGACCTGTTTTGAAGAAACCCGCGCCTGTCGCGGGTTTTTTCGTTAGAATTCACGCCCTTTTTATGAAACACGCTTTTTGGGATCTGCGCGTTGGCGGGGTTCCTTGAAGTGCCTGACGGAGGCGGACAGCCTGTTTAGCTGTTACGCCCGTGGCGACTATGCAAGACACATTGAGAATCACCGAAGTTTTTTACTCGTTGCAGGGTGAAACGCGAACGGCTGGGCTGCCCACGGTATTCGTGCGCCTCACCGGTTGTCCGTTGCGTTGCCAATACTGTGACAGCGCCTACGCCTTCAGTGGCGGCACCGTGCGAACCCTCGACGATATCCTGGAGCAAGTGGCCAGTTATCGTCCGCGTTATGTCTGTGTCACGGGCGGCGAGCCCTTGGCGCAACCCAACGCCATCCCCTTGCTCAAGCAGTTGTGTGATGCCGGTTACGAGGTTTCGCTGGAAACCAGCGGCGCCTTGGATATCTCGGCCGTCGACCCGCGCGTCAGCCGCGTCGTGGACCTGAAAACCCCAGGCTCCAAGGAAGCGCACCGCAACCGCTATGAGAATATCGAACTGCTGACGCCCAACGATCAGGTCAAGTTCGTGATCTGTTCGCGGGAGGATTACGACTGGGCCGTGTCCAAGTTGATCCAGTACGGGCTCGAACAGCGAGCCGGCGAAGTGTTGTTGTCGCCGAGTCATCACGATTTGAGCGCGCGGGATCTGGCGGATTGGGTGGTGGCGGATAACTTGCCGGTGCGCCTGCAACTGCAGCTGCATAAATATCTTTGGAACGACGAGCCGGGGCGCTGAGATGACTGAACATTCGAACATGACTGAAAAACGTGCGGTCATCCTGTTGTCCGGGGGCCTGGATTCGGCCACGGTCGTGGCCATGGCCCGTGCCGAAGGCTACCGCTGCTACACCATGAGTTTCGACTATGGCCAGCGCCACCGCGCAGAGTTGCACGCCGCGGAACGGGTTGCCCGGGACTTGGGCGTGGTGGAACACAAGGTGATCGGCCTGAACCTCAACGGCATCGGTGGCTCGGCCCTGACCGACAGTTCCATCGACGTGCCCGAGGCGCCCAGCGAGGGCATTCCGGTGACCTATGTGCCTGCGCGTAACACGGTGTTCCTGTCCCTGGCGTTGGGGTGGGCCGAAGTGCTGGGCGCCCGTGACATTTTCATTGGCGTCAATGCCGTGGATTATTCCGGCTACCCGGATTGCCGCCCGGAGTTCGTCGAAGCGTTCGAGCGCATGGCCAACCTGGCGACCAAGGCCGGCGTGGAAGGGCAGGGTTTTCGCATCCAGGCGCCGCTGCAGAATCTCAGCAAGGCCGACATCGTCAAGGCAGGCGTGAAGCTTGGCGTGGACTACGGGCTCACCGTTTCCTGCTATCAGGCCGACGATCAGGGTCGCGCTTGCGGCAAATGCGACAGTTGCCGCCTGCGTGCGGAAGGCTTCGCCGCAGCGGGTGTGAGCGATCCAACCCGTTATTTTTGATTTATTTCAAATTAAGTGTTGAATAGTCCTTAGAAATCAGTATTATACGCGCCACCACACAGCGGGTCGTTAGCTCAGTTGGTAGAGCAGTTGGCTTTTAACCAATTGGTCGTAGGTTCGAATCCCACACGACCCACCATTTTTAGCTGTTTTAAAAGTCTGGAAGGCCCACGAAAGTGAGGATTTCCGGATTTTTTTTTGCCCGATGAAAAGTCATAACCTGAACCGCTCGACGATTCGAGCGGTTCTCGGCGGATTAAAGCAGGCCGTCCTCGGCACAAACCTTGATGATCTGTTCGCGAAACCAGCTGTTGGCGCTGTCCTGGCTCGGTTTTTCGCTCCACATCATGTTCAGCGTGAAGTTCGGCAGACCTGCCGGCGGGCGACGATGGCTGAACGTGTTCTCGTCGCAGGTCAGCGCTTGAATGCGTCGAGGCAGGGTCAGGATGAAGTCGGTGCCGGCGATCATGTTCAATGCCGCTACGTAGCTGTTGGCTCGAGCGACAATCTGGCGGTTATAGCCTTGCCGGGCGAGCCATCCATCGATCATGTTGGTGTCGGATGTCCAAGGTGTCGGAAAAACATGCTGGCAGGCGACGAACGTTTCCAGGCTGAACGCCTCTTCCGGCAATGTGAAGTTCTTATCGACTACACAAACCAGTTCATCTTCCAGTAGTACTTGCGAGCGCAGTCCCTTGACGCCGCGATGGAAGTTCGGGCCGAAACAAATAACCAGATCGAAGCGCCCCTCCATCAACTCATCAGCCGGAATATCCCTGTGGAACTTGGTGATATTAATGATGACCGGGAAGCGGCTGCCAATAAAGCGCTTGACCAGTTTGGGCAGAATGAGGAGTTCAAAGTATTCCGGTGCGCAGACATTGAAGGTTATCTCTTTCTGGGTCGGATCGAATGCCGGAATACCAGAGTGACATGTGTTTATTATCTTGAGGATACTAAGTATGTGAGGGTACATGGCTGTGGCTTTGCTTGTCGGCAACATGCCACTACGGGTATTAACAAAAAGTTCATCTTCGAAGCTCGTACGTAGCTTCTTCAGGCAATAGCTTACGGTTGACTGGCTGACACACAGGGCTTCGGACACCTCGGTGACGCTGCTCTGCTCGTACACCGCGACAAACACCATCAAGTCCTGCATATCCAGCTTTCTAAGCATATTACTATTGAGCATAAGATCCTTCTTTGGCGCATTCCGTTGGCTAGCATCCCCGGCTTTTATGACAGGAACGTTTATTTATATATTAGCGGAAGCAATTTATTTTTTAAATGGCCTGTAGGAAATTTCCCCAATATGCTCGCCTCGCTTTTTGTAGAAATCCTGTACATGGACGGAGGAGGACGATATGCAAATACGTGTCGCAGAAACTAAGACGCCTTTATGGGTGCAAGCCACAGAAGTTGTAAGGGATAAATTTCGCAGTTCTTATTCGGCCTCGGTTGAACCGAATCCGCAGTACTTTGCGGTTACTCAGGATCCGGCGGATCGTATTCTTGCCTGCGCCGGTATTACTTTTGCCGATCACCGGATACTGTTTTCCGAGCAATACCTGACGCAACCCATCGACGAGATTTTGTCTCAGCGTTTCGAGAAAACCATCGAGCGCTCGAACATTGTCGAAATCGGCAACCTGGTCTCCCATCACCTGACGGCCGGAATGATTCTGGTCAATATGATTCCGTTGTTGGCCTGGTGCATGGGCGGGCATTACCTGTTGTGCACCGTGACACCTCGCGTACGGCAAATGATGGAAAGTTGCCAGATCGATTTCGAGCCCCTGCTGACCGCAGACCCAACGCGCCTGGCCGACGACGGCGGCAAGAATTGGGGAAGCTATTACGCCAAGTTGCCCGTCACCGGTTTCATCCGGGTCGACCCGCAACGTTCACGTTTCGCCGCCATGACGCTCAATACTTCATTCACTCAACTGCCCGGCGATGTCATGGCGAGGGCGCAGCCATGAGCGGCGGGTTTATCACTCAGCTACAACAGGCGTTGCAAGACAATCGCCAGGCCGTCTGTGCGGTGGACTGGTTGGAATCAGGCAAGGAATCGGTGACGCTGACCTACGGCGAGCTGGAGCACCGAGCCCTGAACCTGGCAGCCGAACTGCAGCGACGTTTTCCTGAGCCGGCCTATGGCGATCGCGTGGTGTTAGGGATCGCGACGCGCAACAGCAGCGATTGGCTGGTCGCCGACCTGGCCTGTCTGTTCGCCGGGATCACCGCGCTGCCGCTGCCGCTGGCGTTCAGCCAATCCCAGGCCGAACACCTGGCATCACGTTGCGATGGATTTCTGGTGGATGCGGCAGGGCAGCGAACGCTGGCGCAGCGCTGGAAGCTGAATTTTGCCGACAGTCGCCTGCGCCGCCTCAACGAGCCGGTGATCGAACAGCCTTTGCTGCGGATGCCGGACGGCGAGGGTGACTGGATCTGCAAGATCATTCACACCTCGGGCACCACCAGTCGGCCAAAGGGTGTGCGCCTGAGCAGCCAGGCGGTTGGCACGGTGCTCGCCTCGCTGCGCCAGAGCATGCCGGTCGGTGCTCATCGCCGTTACCTGTCGCTGGTGCCCCTGAGTCTGCTGCTTGAGCAAGTCACCGCCGCATACCTGCCACTGCTGGCGGGCGGTACCGTGCATTTCCTGCCGCCGGACGAACCGTTGCTCGGCGAGCCAGGGGCGTCGGCACAGCGGCTGGTCGACTGGATCCTGCGAGTCCAGCCAACGGCCCTGACGGTGCCGCCGGTCATGATCAACCGTTTCCTGGAGCAATTGAACGAAGGGGGCGAGCAGGGCGAGCGGTTGGCGCGTTACCTGCAATCGGGCGCGCATATCACCTGCGGCGGCGCGGCGGTGAGTATCGATGCCCTGCGCGGCCTGGCTGAGCAAGGCATCGAGGTGTATCAGGGCTACGGGCTTTCGGAGAACGCGTCGGTGGTCAGTGTGAACACCTTCGAACAGCAGCGTCTCGGCAGCGTTGGCAAGCCGTTGCCCCATGTCCAGGTGCGCATCGGCGCCGACCAGACCATCGAGGTCAAGAGCAGCTCGCTGTTCAGCGGTTACTCAGGCACGGACCCGAGTGCCTGCTCCATGTCGGACGACGGCTGGATGGACACCGGTGACCTGGGCGCGCTGGATGCCGATGGCTACCTCTATGTGCACGGGCGCAAGAAGAATGTGATCTGCCTGCCCAATGGCCGCAACGTCAGCCCCGAGCAGGTTGAACTGGAGTATCGCAAATACCCCGGCGTGAGCGACGCAGCGGTGTTCTTCGATGAGCAGCACGGTCTGGTGGCGTTGCTGTGCGTCGAGTCGACACCGGCGCGCGATGAACTGCTCGCCTGGTCGGCGGGGCGCTTTTCCGACATCGAGCGCCCGAACCGGCTCTGGTTGTTGACCCAGGACGATCCGTTGCTCGAGCAACTCTACACCGTTACGGGACGGCCGAAACGCGCCGATATCGCTACGACTTTTTCCACGCTGCAAAGGAATGCATCCAATGAGCACACCTGCCTTTCACTTTGAGAACCCGGACGTCTCCATCGTTGAGTCGCGCCACTTCGCCAGCCTGGGCAAGGCTGAGTTGTATGAGCTGCTGGGGCATTACGGTGTCGTACTGTTTCGCAACTGTATTCACAACGCCGAGGATTTCAGTGCCTACGTGAAGCAAAACAGTTCGCGGTTGAGCCTGGACCCAGCCCGGGTCATGGTCGGTGGCGCGGCGCAATTGGTGGACGCCGGGCGCCAGGCGGTTGGCCTGCACTGCGAAAATGGCAACTCGCCGTTCTGGCCGGACATGACCTGGTTCTATTGCCAGGAAGCGCCGCGCAAGGGCTCGCAAACCACCCTGTGTGACGGCGAACGGGTGCTGGAGAAACTGTCACCGGGCTGCCGCACGTTCTTTGAAGAAAACCCGATTCGCTACAGCCGCACCGTGGCGGGGGAGAAATGGCGCCGGCTGGTCTGTCATTACTCGCCGACGTTGTCGGATCCGGCGGCCGTCGCGATCGAGGATCTGTTGCAGATCATCGGTGACGACCCGCAAACCCTGATTTCCTTCAACCCGGCCGATGACTCGATCCATTACGCCTTCAGCACGTCGGCGATCCTGACGTCCCCCTTCAGCCGGCGTCCGGCCTTTGCCAACAGCATTCTGGGGCCTTCCTTCAATTACGAGGCGCCGGTCATCGACACGGTGGCCGGGCAGCCGATCCCTGCCGGGTTCCTGGCTGAAATCGCTGAGGTTTCCGCCCAATACACCTACCCGGTTGGCTGGCGTGACCACGACATGGTGATGATCGATAACCGTCGGGTCATGCACGGTCGGGAAACCATCGTCGACGAGCGTCGGCGCATTTTCAACGCCTTGAGCTATCGCTGAGAGCATTCATGAAAAACAACAAACAGATTATCGGCGGGCAGTACGAGACCTACCTCGACGGCGAGGGTCGGCAGATCATTGACCTGACCGGCGGGTTTGGCTTCCAGGTGCCGCCCGTGATCGAGGCGGTCACCCGCCAGGCAGAGATCATGGGCCTGTCCAATCGGGTGCTGATGTCCGAACCGCTGATTGCCTTGTGCCGACGCCTGGCCGAGCTGCTGCCCGCCCCGCTGGCCAGCTCCTATGTGTGCAGCTCCGGCGACGAAGCGTTCGAGGGCGCCTTGAAGTTGTGCAAAGGGCTCAAGCCCAAGGGCAACACCATCGTGTTCATCCAGGGCGGCGACTACGGCTCGCTGACGTACGGGCGCTGCCTCAATGCCGCGCAAGGTGACCTGGGTGTCCAGGCGTTCCTGGGGTTCAAGCGAGTGGCGATCCGTCACCTGGCTGACCTGGACACGGTGGACTGGAATGATTGTTTCGCGGTGTGCCACAGCAATACCCGCACGGATGCAAACGGCCGGTTGCAGTTGATCGATGCCGATTTGATCGAGCAATTGCATGCTCGCGCGGCAAAGGCGTCGGCCCCGGTCATCGCGGTCGATACCCACAGTTGCCTTGGCAGCCTGGGTTCGCTGTTCGGCTTCCAGCGTTATCGTCCGATTCCGGACATCGTTGTACTCGGCGGGCCCCTGGGCGGCAATGCGATTCCCATCGGCACCTACACCTGCAGCGAACAGATGGCCTGGCAGGTCTATGGGCGCAGCAGCCCGGCCAAACACGGCAGCACCACTGCCGGTAATCCCATGGCCTGCGTGGCAGCCCTGGCCGCGCTGGATTACGTGCAGGCCCACGACTCGCCCCGGCATTGCCAGGAAAACGGCCAGTACCTGGCACAAGCCCTGGCGTCATTGGGGGCTGTGGCCGTCGGCGCCTGGGTCAGCTTGCCGCTGGCCGACGACCTGCAACCGGCCGTTCTATGCGAGGCGCTTTATCAGCGGGGGGTCTATGTCAGTACGCCCCGTGGCCGCGAAGTGATTTTGCGCTGCCCGATCACTGCACGCCCCGAGCAGATCCAACGTGCCGCACTCATCATCAAGGAGACGTTAAGCCATGTCCTTACTCAGGCCGCATGAACAATTGCTGGACGATTGCCAGCGCCACTGGAGTGCGTCGGCGGCCAAGCTGTATCGCCTTGGCAAGACCACTGTCGAACAGCAGACCGATGGCATCCACGTCACCGACCACACCGGCAAGCGCTTCATCGACTGCGCGTGCAGCTACGGGGTGTTTATCGTCGGGCATCGCAACCCGATGGTGCGTGAGCGGGTGCAGGCGCAATTGAATCAACTGGCCTGGGTGCCGGAAGGCCGGCGCCATCCGCTGCAGGACACCTTGTCCGAGCGACTGTGCCAGTTGGTGCCGGGGGAGTGGGGCGACGTGCAATTCATGGTCTCGGGCGCCGAGGCCGTCGAGCAGAGCCTGCGCTATGTGCTGCGGATCCAGCCTCAACGGCGTGGCATCGTGGTGATGAGCGGCTCCTACCACGGCAAGACCCTGGCGGCGATGAGCATTCTGGGCCAGCAGCAGAACCATGGCAGCTATGGTATCGATCCTCCCGAAGTGACCTGCGTGCCCTACGGTGATTTCGCCGCGTTGCAGAAGGCCGTGGGCGAGGGCGTGTGCGCGGTGTACGTCGAGCCGATTCTGGGCGGGGCTCATTTGCAGGTGCCGCCGGTGGGCTACATGGCCAACATCCGGGCCCTGTGCGACGCCACTGGCACCCTGTTGGTGGCCGACGAAATCCAGACCGGTTTCGGTCGCTGCGGCAAATGGTTCGCCGTGCAATACGATGACGTGGTACCCGACATCATGATCCTCTCCAAGGGCTTGACCGGCGGCTACACCTCGTTTGCCTGTGCCATGTACAGCCAGCGCCTGGCCACCCAGTACCCGCTCAGTGATATCGAGCCGGACACGCGCACCAACGGCGGACATCCGGTCGCATGCGCGTCGGCGCTCGCAGCCATCGATTACATCGAGCAAAACAACCTGGTGGAGCTGTCCCGGATCAACGGCGGTGTGTTGCGCCACGGCCTGCAACGGTTGGCCCTGCGCTATCCGCACATTGTCGAAGACGTGCCGGGCGTCGGCTTGATGACAGGCCTGCGCCTGCGTGGCTCGGTCTATGAAGCCTTGATGAGCATGGAGTTGGGCAAGCGTGGCGTGCATGCCGGGCATTCGATGAACGAGAAGGCCGAACGCCCGGTGCTGCGCTTCTATCCGCCGTTGAATATCGAACCCGAAGCGTTGCGGCATGTGCTGGCGATGATCGAAGAGGCCCTGGAGGCCATCGACCAACGTCCGGCCCTGGCGGTGAAAGCGTTTTCCCTGGTGGTGCGCAATATGTATCAGTTGCCCAACAAGTGGTTGCGCAGCAAGGAGGCGTCGTGAGTATGTTCAACCCCGACACGCTGACGTTGCGGGAAATGGCCGGCCTGCTGCGCCGTGGCGTGCTGACCAGCGTGACGTTGCTGGAGTTCTACTTGCAGCGCATCGCTGAGCGTAACCGGCAGATCAATGCGTTGATCCAACTGGCGCCGGTCGAGGACCTGCGGCGCCAGGCCCGTGAGGCGGACGAGATGGCGCGCATCGGCCAGATCAGCGGTCCGCTGCATGGCATTCCCATCACGGTCAAAGACGTCCTCCATGTTCGCGGATTCAAGATGTCCCGCGGCGTGGGGGAGCTGATGGGGGATGTCAGCCAGGAGGACGCGACGGCTGTCGCCCGACTTCGGCAGGCCGGCGCGATCATTCTGGGCATCAGCAATGTGCCGGAACTGTGCATGGCCTTCGAGACCGAGAACCTGATCTACGGGCGCACCCTCAACCCCCACGATCTGCTCCGCTCGGCGGGCGGCAGCAGTGGCGGTGAAGCGGCCGCCATCGCCGCCGGGTGTTCACCCGCGGGGCTGGCGTCCGATGCCTGCGGCAGTGTGCGGATCCCGGCGCACTTCAATGGCATCTGCGGCCTGAAACTGACCCAGGGACGGGTGCCGTTGACCGGCCAGTTTCCCAATGACCGTTCCGGGCTGTTTCACCTGACCTCGGCCTTTGGCGTGATGGGGCGCTATGTCGATGACCTGGCGCTGCTCGGTCCGCTGATCAGCGGTGCCGACGGCCATGATCCAGACACCGTCGATGTGCCGTTCGCCGCCAGCGAGCCCCTGGCCGACCTGCGTATCGCGCTGTTCTCGGCGTCGAGCCGAACCCCCGTCAGCGCGGCGGTGAGCCAGGTGTTGCAGCAGGTCGAGCGGTGCTTGAGCCCCGTGGTGAAGCAGGTCAGCGAGGTCGCGCCGCCGATGCTCGACGAAGCCTGCGATGTCCTGTGGCGGGTGTTCATCACGGGCGCCGATGCCGGACGCGGCTGGCGGCGTTTGTTCGAGTCCATGAACAAGCGCAGTTTTACCCCGGCGATCGCTCAGTTGCTGGACATGAGCGAGGCCGTGGAATTGAGCGTGGATGAAGTCAAGCGCGACTGGATCATGATCGATACGTTCCGCTATCAGTTGGCGAAGTTCTTCAAGCAGCACGATCTGTTCATCTGTCCGGTCTTCCCGGATGTCGCGTTCCGCCATGGTGCGTCCCTGGAGGACCGCGATCAGTATGCCTTCGTGTTCCCGTTCAGTCTCAGCGGCTCACCCGCGGTGGTGATCCGCGCCGGCGTCGACCCGGCCACCGGGATGCCCATCGGCATTCAGATTGTCGGGCCTCACTGGCAAGAGGAACGGTTGTTGGCGGTGGCCGCTTTCCTTGAGCGGGAACTGGAGCGCTGGAGCCCGGTTTCGCCTCGCCCGGTATCGACGTACTGAGGGGGCTCAAGCCGTAACGGTTCTGGCGTTACGGCTGCTGACCACCAGTGCCAGCATGCCGCCTCCCACCAGCGCGGCGCCGATGATCTCGATCATCATCGGTTGCTGCCTGAGCCAGAACCAATTCAGCAGGGTGACGAACAGGGTGTTGAGGTAAACGTAGGAAATCACCGTGGAGGGTGAGATCACCCCGATTGCCCGGTGCAGCAGCCAGAACGTGGCGAGGGTGCCGAACAAGGCCAGGTACACCAGCCAGCCGATGTCCAGCGTCGACAACTGCAGGCCGCTGCGCCACCCGCCGCTGGCCAGGCAGAACACCAGCAGGAACAGCGAACCGAACAGCATGTTCCAGAACGTCATCGCCACCGGATCGCGGCCCTGCAACGCTGTTGCCTTGAAGCGTTGGCTCAGCGGCGAATACAACGCCATCGCCAGGCAACCGGCACCGAACACCAGCACCGGATAGAGCGCCGGCATTTGCCCCGGGGCCGAGCCCTTGAGCGTCAGCAACACGGCGCCGACTGCCGCCACCAACATGGGCAGCAGACGGGTCTTGAGGCTGGGACTGGGCAGCAGGAATACCTCGAAAAACAAGGTCATCAAGGGTACCAGCGTGTACAGCGTCGCGGTGTTGACCGCCGAGGTGTAGCGCAGCGCTTCGAACAACGAACCAAAATAAGTCGCCAACAGCAGGCCGAGCACAGCGTGGGCCAGCAGGCCCCTGATGGAAATGGGCGAGGTGTTTTTCAGGAGCAGCGGCGGCAGGAACATCAGCGCGGAAAACAGCAGGCGCAGGCCCGTGAGCAGGATCGGGTCGATCGTCTGGCTGACCTGGGCCGCGGCAAAGAACGACGAGGCGATCAGCATTGCCCAAATGAGCATGCCCCAGTGAGCGGCGGCAAAACCGACGTTTTTCATCAAGGTCTTATTCCTGTGTTGCGGATCGGAACGTCATGATGGACAAAACGGTCTGCCGTCATGGGTGAACTGTCAAAACCGAGGCTGCATCGAATGCAGCCCCGGGCGCGAGCGGCCTGTCTTCGTTGACTAGCTGATATGCCGCGCGTACTGCTTGGGATTGAAGCGCAGCACCATCAGGAGCATCAACGCCATGACGGCGGTGAGCGACCACCAGGCCCATTCGAAGCTGCCCAACTGATCGCGGATCATCCCGGCAATCAATGGCGAGAGCCCCGCGATCAGGTAGCCGATGCCTTGCACGAACGCGGTCAGGCCACCGGCCCGTCGCGGGTTGTCCAAGTGGTCTAGGGACACGATCAGGCTCATCGGGAACAGGCCGCCGATGCCCAGGCCCAGCAGGCAAGGCCACAACAGGCTGAAGCGTTCCGGGCTGAGGATCAGGCCGCAGAAGCCGCCCATGATCAGCACCAGTAACACGGCGAGGACCACGCGTTTATCCTGGCTGCGGTTGGCGATCGCCGGAGTGACGAGGCCGGACAGCACTTCCATGGCCGTGAGGAACCCCAGCAGCAGGCCTGCGTGTTGTTCACTCCAGCCCTTTTCCACGTAGTACGGGGCCAGCCAGGCCAGTACACAGGTGTAGGAGGCGGTGCCCAGGCCGAAGAAAATCGCCAGCAGCCAAGCCCGGGAATTGCTGAAGAATGATTCTCGCTGCCGGACAGGGGCTTCGGGTAACGGGGTCACGGCTGAACGCTGGGCGTACCAGCAACCCAGGGCGACCAACGCCAACAGCGCCCAGATCGCCAGGCCGATGCGCCAGCTGCCGGTCTGCGCCAGGACAAACGGCGAAAACGACGCGGCAAGCGCCGCGCCGCCCATGATCGACGTGACATACAGGCCCATGAACAGCGAGACGTTGTCGGCGTAGCGCGACTTGATCAACGCTGGCATCACCGCCTGGATCAGCGCGATGCCGAGTCCGGCCAGCACCGCGCTGACGATCAGCTCGGCGGCGCTGTCCAGGTACAAACGCGATGCGGTGGCGATACCGATGATCAACAGCGACAGGACAATGGTGCGGTGCTCACCGATGCGCAGGGCGATGCGCATGCCCAGGAACATCGCCAGGCCCATGGCCATGACCGGCAACATGGTCAGCAGCGAGGCCGTGCTGAAGCTCAGGGGGACCTCGCCGCGAATGGCTGACAGCAACGGCCCGACCGCGGCCATCGAGGGCCGCAGGTTCAGCGCCACCAAGACGATGCTGACCATCAGCCAGACGGCGTGGGTGCTTGAGGTTCGAACGTTTTCCATAACAGAGCCTTGGTTAAAACAAAGCATCATTTAGGCTGGGATGGCCTGTTATGGGCAAACTGAAAACTGGCGGGGGGTATTGAAAAATTAAATGCTGCAGGTAATGGTAATCAGTGAAGGGATCAGAGTTTTTGTGGCGAGGGGATTTATCCCCGCTGGGCTGCGAAGCAGACCTGAAAAGTATGGACGCACTTGCCTGACACACCGAGCGCTCAGGCTTGGGGGTTGCTTTGCAACCCAGCGGGGATAAATCCCCTCGCCACAATGTAGTTCACTACCCCTTATTCCATCGCCGGGCTCAGCGTGCCCAACCACGCGACCAACCCCAGGATGACCACCGCCACGGCGAACTCCAGCACCATGCTGCGCCGCAGGGCCTTCACCGCAACCCCGTGCTCGCCGCTCTGTCGGGCTTGTTCCAGCAGCGGGCTCAGGTGAAAACGGTTCAATGCGGCGAACACCAGCATGGCCGCGAACAAGATGAGTTTGAGCGTCAGCAACTGACCATAGGTGCTGTCCAGCAGCCCTTCGACACTCGGGCCGACGATAAACAGATAGTTCACCACCCCCGTCACGCCGATGACCAGCACGATCACCGCACCGACGGTTTCGAACCCGGTCAATGTCCGGGCCAGTACCGCCAACGCAGGTTCGGCCTGGCGAAGCAGCAGGGCAAACGCGGCCAAGGCACCGACCCAGCCACCCGCCGCCCACAGGTGCAGGAAGTCGGTGATGAAGTGCCAGTTGCGACGGCTGCCTTCGTCCATGGCGCCGTGACCTGCCCAAGCCAGTGTCGCCAGCGCTACGGCCCCGGCCAGTGTGACCAGGCCGAGGCTGGCGCTCGGCCAACGGTGATTGAGCGGCACGGCGAAACCGGCCAGCAGCAGCGCCGCCATGCGCAGCGTCCAACTCAAGCCGACATCGGTTTGCACGACCATCATTTCAATGTGCGGCCACAGTTCGGCCCACGCCGAAACACCGCTCATGGCCCAGGCCATGCACGCCATGGCCGCCAGGGAAAGCAAGCCTCCCAGCACCGCCGTGATCAACAGCAGCGGCGCGAAAGGCAACTGCACCCCCGAGACCCGCTCTTGGCCTCGCAGGCTATAGAGGCCAAACGCGGCCAGGCCGAACAGCAACATCAAATCCAGGTACAAGGCAAAGCGCAGCGCGATGTTGATCGAGTCGCTCATCAACTCACTTCACCTTGAATGTGACGTTGCCGGTGATCGGGTGAGTGTCGGACGACACCGCGCGCCACTGGACTTGGTAAGTGCCGGTGGTAAGCGGGGCATTCGGGGTGATGACCATGGTTTTCGGATCATCGCTGCCGGACACCTTGGCCGGCATGGGCATCGGCGAATGCGCCGCCATGCCCGGCATCGCAGTCATCATCAGCTTGGCGCCGGAAAACTGGGTCATCAGGTTTTCGGAAAAGTGCAGCTCGATCTTCGCCGGCGCCGCTCCTTCGGCGCCTTCGGCCGGGGAGGAGGACAGCAGTTTCGGGTGGGCCTGGGCCAGGCCACTGAGCAACAGGCCGGCGGACAAGGCGACGGCGGTTTTGATGAATGACATGCAAGGACTCCTACAGCTCGGTTTTTAGTTTTAGTGAAACAGGTCAGAACCACAGGCGCAGGCCGAGCACCAGGCGCGCTTCGCTGCGGTCTTCGTCATCTTCCCGGGCGTAGTCGGCGGTGTTGCCGTAGACCCGATTCCAGGTGACGCCAATGTAGGGCGCGAATTCGCGGCGTATTTCGTAGCGCAGCCGCAGGCCGAGCTCGGTGTCCGACAGCCCCGAGCCGACGCCACGGGCGGGATCGTTCTTGCCATAGAAGTTGGCTTCGGCGGTGGGCTGCAGGATCAGGCGGTTGGTCAGCAAGATGTCATAGTCGCCCTCCAGGCGCGCCGCGCTCTGGCCACCTTCGCCGATGAACGCGGTGGCCTCGGCTTCGAAGTTGTAGAGCGCCATGCCTTGCACACCGAAGGCGGCCCAGGTTTGCGAATCGCCTGGCTTGAAGTCCTGGCGCACGCCGGCCACCAGGTCCCACCAGGGGCTGACGGCGTGGCCCCACAGGGCCTGCAATTCGGCTTCTTCGGTCTTGCCGTTGAGGCGTTCACCTTCGGAGCGCAGCCACAAGCGGTCGATGTCGCCGCCGATCCAGCCCGATGCATCCCAGCTCAGGGCGCTGCCGTCATTGGCGTCCTGCCATTCCAGTTGGTCGATGAGGAAAAACGAATGGATGGCGCTGTCATGCACCGCGTGTCCGCCATGATCCTCGTAGACGGCGGCGCGGTCGGCGGCGGTCAGCGCCGGGATCGGCGTGCGGCTGCTGGTCGGCGCCGATTGCATGGGTTCCATGCCCTGCATTGAATCCATACCTTGCATCTGGCTGTGGTCCATTCCCGGCATCTGGCTGTGATCCATGCCGGGCATGTCGTTGCTGGCCGCCCAGGTCGGGGTGATGGTGCCGAGGGCCAGGCTGGCAATGAGTGCCGTGGAGTAGTGAAAAACAGTGGTCATGGTCGGCTCCTCATTCCTGCACCCGAACTTCACGGAACATGCCCATCTCCATGTGAAACAGCAGATGGCAGTGATACGCCCAGCGCCCGAGGGCATCGGCGGTGACCCGGTAGCTGCGCCTGGCACCCGGTGGCACGTCGATGGTGTGCTTGCGGACCATGAACTGGCCGTTCTCATCCTCCAGGTCGCTCCACATGCCGTGCAGGTGGATGGGGTGGGTCATCATGGTGTCGTTGATCAGCACGATGCGCAGTCGCTCGCCGTACTTGAGCAGCAGCGGCGCGGCGTCGGCGAACTTCACGCCGTTGAACGACCAGACGAATTTCTCCATGTGCCCGGTCAGGTGCAGCTCGATCGTGCGGCCCGGCTCGCGGCCGTCGGGGTCGGGAAAGGTGCTGCGCAGGTCGGCGTAGGTGAGCACTTTGCGGCCGTTGTCCCGCAGCCCCATGCCCGGGTCATCGAGCTTGGGCTTGACGCTCATGGCCTGCATGTCCACCAGGGGATTGTCTTTCTCGGTGTCGGGGTGCGCGAGCATGCTGTCCATGCCCTGCATGGCACTGTGATCCATACCGGCCATGTCGCCCATGCCCTGCATCTGGCTGTGATCCATGCCTTGCATCGAGCTGTCGTCCATTCCCGCCATGCCCTGCATCGAGCCGTGGTCCATGCCGTTCATTTGCCCCATGTCGCCGTGGTCCATGCCACCCATGCCCATGTCGTCCATGGTCACCAGGGGCCGAGGGTCCAGGGGCGGCACCGGTGCCGACAATCCGGCCCTGGTCGCGAGGGTGCCGCGGGCATAGCCGGTGCGGTCCATGGACTGGGCGAACAGGGTGTAGGCCTCTTGGGTGGGTTCGACGATGACGTCATAGGTTTCGGCCACGGCGATCCGGAACTCATCGACGCTCACCGGTTTGACGTATTGGCCGTCGGACGCCACCACTGTCATCTTCAAGCCGGGAATTCGCACGTCGAAATAGCTCATGGACGAGCCGTTGATAAAGCGCAGGCGAAGGCGCTCGCCGGGCTTGAACAGGCCGGTCCAGTTCATGTCCGGCGCCTGGCCGTTCATGAGGTAGGTGTAGGTGGCACCACTGACGTCGGCCAGGTCGGTGGGGTTCATCTTCATCTCGGCCCACATCTTGCGGTCGGCCACGGTATTGGCCCAGCCGTTCTTGCCCACGTCGTCGATGAAGTCGCCGACGGTGCGTTTGTTGTAGTTGTAGTAGTCCGATTGCTTCTTGAGCTTGCGCAGGACGTCGCCGGGATCCTCATCGGTCCAGTCGGTGAGCATCACCACATAGTCCCGTTCGTACTGGAAGGGCTCGGGCTCCCTGGCGTCAATCACCAGCGGACCATAGACCCCGGACTGTTCCTGGAAACCGGAGTGGCTGTGGTACCAGTAGGTGCCGTTCTGCCGGACCTTGAATTGATAAACGTACAGACCGCCAGGCTCGATGCCTTTGAAACTCAATCCCGGAACGCCGTCCATGTTGGCCGGCAGCAGGATCCCGTGCCAGTGGATGGAGGTGGTGTCCTGCAAGCGATTGCGCACTCGCAGGGTCACGGTGTCGCCTTCACGCCAGCGCAGCAGCGGGCCGGGGATGCCGCCATTGATGGTCTGGGCGGTGCGGGGGGTGCCGGTGAAATTGACCGGGCTTTCGCCGATGAACAGGTCGAACTCGGTGCCGCTCAGTACGTTGGGCTGGCCCGGGCCGGTGACTGCCCAGACGGGGGCGCGCCACAGACCCAGGCCGCTGAGGATGCCGCCGGCAGTCAGGCCCTTTACGAAGGTTCGCCGGGAAGTTTTTGTTTGCATGCGATGAGAGTCCGTCAGTCGATTCGCTGCGTGCATGGGAGGTGGTCTCCCTGTGCAGATTTGAGCGAAAGATGACACAGGCGGATCAGGCGAGTGATTACATTTCAGTCAGCTTGGCCGGGCGCGATGTCGCCTGGCGGGGCACAGGTCAGAATGATCTTTTGCATCGGCGGGATATTCTGTAGCCTTGCCGGCTTCACGCTGTCCCGTGCCTGATTGATACCCACTTTCCCGGCGGTACCCGAGTGGTCCGGAGCCGGGTGTATACTCGACTTTCGCGCTAAACGCGCTTGCAGGTCTTGCGAACATGACGCAAATTTCCGAACGCCTTCTGGTCCAGGCCCACCTCGACGCCAAGCAGCCCAAGCCGCTGACCGCCGAGCAAGAAGCCTGGTACCGCGCCGCCATCGCCGCCGAGCTCAAGGCTCAGGACGCGGTGCTGGTCGCGCATTTCTACTGCGACCCGATCATCCAGGCCCTGGCCGAAGAGACCGGTGGTTGCGTGTCCGATTCCTTGGAAATGGCCCGCTTCGGCAATGCCCACCCGGCCAAGACCGTGGTGGTGGCCGGGGTCAAGTTCATGGGCGAGACGGCCAAGATTCTCAACCCCGAAAAACGCGTGTTGATGCCCACCCTGGAGGCCACCTGCTCCCTGGACCTGGGTTGCCCGGTGGATGAGTTCTCGGCGTTCTGCGACCAGCATCCGGAGCGCACCGTGGTGGTTTATGCCAACACCTCGGCGGCGGTCAAGGCCCGGGCCGACTGGGTGGTGACATCCAGTTGCGCACTGGAAATCGTCGAGAGCCTGATGGACAACGGCGAGACGATCATCTGGGGGCCGGACAAGCACCTGGGCACTTACATCCAGCGCAAGACCGGCGCCGACATGTTGCTCTGGGACGGTGCCTGCATCGTCCACGAAGAGTTCAAGTCCAAGCAGTTGGAGGACATGAAGGCGCTATACCCGGACGCCGCGATCCTGGTGCACCCGGAGTCGCCGACATCGGTGATCGAGCTGGCGGACGCCGTGGGCTCCACCAGCCAGTTGATCGCCGCGGCCCAGACCCTGCCGAACAAGACGCTGATCGTCGCCACCGACCGGGGCATTTTCTACAAGATGCAGCAGCTGTGCCCGGACAAGGTCTTCATCGAGGCCCCTACCGCCGGTAACGGCGCGGCGTGCCGCAGTTGCGCACATTGCCCATGGATGGCCATGAACACCCTGGAGCGCACGCTCAAGAGCTTGCAGGAAGGTGCCAACGAGATCTTCGTCGACCCGGCGCTGATCCCCCAGGCGATTCGCCCGCTCAAGCGCATGCTGGACTTCACCCAGGCGGCGCGGATGAAGCTGGCGGGGAATGCCTGATCGTTGGGAGGCTGATGGTCTTTGAGCGTTAGGGGCTTGAGGCCTTAAAGCTTTTTGTGGCGAGGGAGCTTGCTCCCGCGGGACTGCGGTGTAGGAGCTGTCGAGTGCAACGAGGCTGCGATCTTGTCCCAGACACTTGAGTCTCAAGCGAAAGATCAAAAGATCGCAGCCTTCGGCAGCTCCTACACCAGCCGAGCGGGAGCAAGCTCCCTCGCCACAAGGCTGTCTTGCAGTCGGGAATTACTTGCTCTTCTTGGGAATCCGCACCAGCTGCGTTTCCGAGTAGATGTCATGCCAGCTGCGCTGGCGCTTGTCGAACAGCGCCCAGATGAAACCCAACCCCACCAGCAGCAGTGACGCGATCGACACCACGAACCGCAGCAGCGCCTGCCACAGGCTGATGGCCGTGCCATCGGCGTTCTGTACGCGGATGCACCACACCTGCATGCCCAGGGTCTGGCCGTTGTGGGTCCAGAACTTGGCGAAGAAGCCGAACAGCACGAACAGCAGCACGGTGGACAGCAATGGGTCGCCGTCCAGCGCACCGGCTTCGGTCAGGGCGCGCATCTTTTCTTCGCCGATGATCGCCATCTGGATCATCTTGTAGGCGCCGCTGGTGACGATCAGCAGCGCTGTGCACAGCAAAAAGTCATAAAACATCGCCGCCAGGCGACGGCCCAGGCCGGCGGGGGGGAAGTCGCCCTGGGGCGTGAGCAGGTGTTTCGGCATGACGGCCTCGGCTGAAAAAAGAAGCCATTTTACGGATTTACGCCCATAAAAAAGCCCCTGATATCAATCAGGGGCTTTTTAGTGTGCGAAAGCCTCAGGCTTCGGCTTGAACCTCGTCAGCCTGCATGCCTTTCTGGCCTTGCACGGCAACGAAAGTGACTTTCTGGCCTTCTTTCAGGCTCTTGAAGCCGTTGCCCTGGATGGCGCGGAAATGCACGAACAGGTCCGGACCGCTTTCAGGCGTGATAAAACCAAAACCCTTTTCGTCGTTGAACCACTTGACGGTACCGCTCTGACGTTGAGACATTTTCTTATTTCCTTTGACGCTAAAATTGATGACAGCCTCTTTCGCATGAAAGAGTACTGGGCTGGGTTGCAGGAAAGTAAGAGACGTCGAACGGGATGTAGCGAACTTCATAAGCTACTGCCCAGGTCACGATTCCAAGCGACCCATGCAAACACAGTGACCAAACTCTACGCCAACTTCGAATAAAAAAACAACCCCCTCGGAAGGCCCCGTATTTGCTCAGCTTGCCCGCATTTACGCCGCTTGCGGAGCAGGGCTTATTCGATAGGCTAGTTCAATTGTTTACGACCGTTATAAGGTCGGTTGAATGTCTAAGATATGCACCTTTTTATGGCGGTTGCGTGACACATTAGTGCACGTATAACGCAACCGCGTTACTTATAGAAACAACCAATCAGCCGCGGTAGTAGCGCTGTGGAACGAATGGCATTTTGCTTACAAGCAAAGGCACCTTTTTCCCACGCACGATGGCCCAGACCGGCGTATCCAGCGCTACATAGGCGCTGTCCAGGTAACCCATCGCCAACGGAGCGCCCAAGGTCGGGCCGAAACCGCCGCTGCACACAGAGCCGATGGTCTCGCCGGCTTCGTTGACGATCTCCGCGCCTTCACGCACGGGTGTGCGTTCCTGGGGCAGCAGGCCGACGCGTTTGCGCTTCACGCCGCCCTGTTGTTGGGCGAACACGCTCTCGGCGCCGGGGAAACCACCGGCGCGGGCGCCATCGGCACGGCGCACTTTGGAAATGGCCCACAACAGGCTGGCTTCGATCGGCGTCGTCTCGGTGTTCATGTCGTGGCCATACAGGCACAGGCCGGCTTCCAGGCGCAGGGAGTCACGGGCGCCGAGGCCGATGGCCGCGACTTCCGGCTCGGCCAGCAAGGCACGGGCGAGTTTTTCCGCGTCGGCGGCGGGTACGGAGATTTCGAAACCGTCTTCACCGGTGTAGCCCGAACGGCTGACAAAGCAATCCACGCCCAGCAGCGTGACGCGCTGGAACTGCATGAAGGTCATCTTCGCCACGTCCGGCGCCAGGCGGGCGAGCACGGTGACGGCGGCCGGGCCTTGCAGGGCGAGCAGGGCGCGGGCCTCGAACAGCGGCTCGATCGTGCACTGATCGCCAATGTGCGCACGCAGGTGGGCCAGGTCCTGTTCCTTGCAGGCGGCGTTGACCACCAGGAACAGTTCGTCATTGCCCAGGTTGGCAACCATCAGGTCGTCGAGGATGCCGCCGTTGTCGTTGGTGAACATGGCGTAGCGCTGCATGCCTATCGGCAGGTCGATGATGTCCACCGGCACCAGGGTTTCCAGGGCCTTGGCGGCGCCTGCGCCGCTCAGGCGGATCTGGCCCATGTGGGACACGTCGAACAGCCCGGCCTGATCGCGGGTGTGCTGGTGTTCCTTCATCACGCCCAGTGGGTACTGCACCGGCATGTCGTAGCCGGCGAACGGCACCATGCGGGCGCCGAGTTCGAGGTGCAGGGCGTGCAGCGGGGTTTTCAACAGTTGTTCGGTGGACATATCAGCTCCTGGAAAATGAGAATGGCGCGCGTCAGCATTCGATGATGTTGACCGCCAGACCGCCGCGGGCGGTCTCCTTGTATTTGCTTTTCATGTCGGCGCCGGTCTGGCGCATGGTGCGGATGACTTTGTCGAGGGAGACGAAGTGATGCCCATCGCCGCGCATGGCCATGCGCACCGCGTTGATGGCCTTCACCGAGCCCATGGCGTTGCGTTCGATGCACGGCACCTGCACCAGCCCGCCGATCGGGTCGCAGGTCAGGCCGAGGTTGTGTTCCATGCCGATCTCGGCGGCGTTTTCCACTTGCTGCACGGTGCCGCCGAGCACTTCGCACAAGGCGCCGGCGGCCATGGAACAGGCCACGCCGACTTCACCCTGGCAACCGACTTCGGCGCCGGAGATGGAGGCGTTTTCCTTGTACAGGATGCCGATGGCGGCGGCGGTCAGCAGGAACCGCACCACGCCATCCTCGCTGGCCCCGGGGATGAAGCGCATGTAGTAATGCAGCACAGCCGGGACGATGCCCGCCGCCCCGTTGGTCGGGGCGGTGACGACGCGCCCGCCGTAGGCGTTTTCTTCGTTGACGGCCAAGGCGTACAGGTTGACCCAATCCAGCACCGACAGCGGGTCGCGCAGGGCGGCTTCGGGGTTCTTGCACAACTGGCGATGCAACGCTGCGGCCCGGCGCTTGACCTTCAGCCCGCCCGGCAGAATCCCTTCGTTGCGACAGCCGGCCGCCACGCAATCCTGCATCACCTGCCAGATTTTCAGCAGGCCGGCGCGGGTCTCGGCTTCGGGGCGCCAGGCGCTTTCGTTGGTCAGCATCACCTGGCTGATGGACAGGCCATAGGTGCTGCAATGACCCAGCAGGTCCTTGGCGCTCTTGAACGGGAAGGTCAGGGGCGTGGCGTCTTCGACGATGCGGTCGGCGCCGGCGGCGTCTTCATCCACGACAAAGCCGCCACCGACCGAGTAGTACTCGCGGCTGCGCACTTGCAGCCCGGCGGCATCGAAGGCGCGGAAGATCATGCCGTTGGGGTGAAAGGCCAGCGGCTTGCGGATCATCGCCAAGTGCAGTTTTTCGTTGAATTCGATGGCATGTTCGCCGAGCAGGTTCAGGCGACCGTTGCTGCGGATCTCCTGGAGCCGGGCGTTCACCGTTTCGGTGTCCACGGTGTCGGGATGCTCGCCCTCCAGGCCCAGCAGCACGGCCTTGTCACTGCCGTGGCCCTTGCCGGTGGCACCCAGGGAGCCGTAGAGCTCGACCTTGACGCTGGTAATGCTTTCAAGCAGGTCGTCACGGCGCAGCCCCTCGGCGAAACGGGCAGCGGCACGCATCGGGCCGACGGTATGGGAACTGGAAGGACCGATACCGATCTTGAACAGGTCGAACACGCTTAACGACATGGTGTTTCTCCGGTTTCTTTTTATGGGATCGACGGTTATGAAATGGGGCACAGGCTCCTTTGTGGGAGCGAGCTTGCTCGCGATAGCGGAGTGTCAGTCAACATTTCTGTCAGCTGTCACACCGCTATCGCGAGCAAGCTCGCTCCCACAGGGAGATGTGGTTTCCTTGAGAAAGTGACCTTCCACAAGGTTCGCGGTGTTGTTGAGAGGTGGCGAGCAAGCCCGCCCCTCCACAGGTCAAGCGTAGCTTTCGATCGACGGGCAGGCGCAGACCAGGTTGCGGTCGCCGAACACGTTGTCGACCCGGCCCACCGGCGGCCAGTACTTGCCATCGATCAACGACGCCACCGGGTACACCGCCTGTTCGCGGCTGTAGGGGTGGGTCCACTCGCCGACGAGCTCCGCCGCGGTGTGCGGGGCGTTCTTCAGCGGGTTGTCGTCTTTGTCCAGGCTGCCGTTTTCCACCGCACGAATTTCTTCGCGGATGCAGATCATGGCGTCGCAGAAGCGGTCCAGTTCTTCCTTGGATTCGCTTTCGGTCGGTTCGATCATCAACGTGCCGGCCACCGGGAACGACATGGTCGGCGCGTGGAAACCGAAGTCGATCAGGCGCTTGGCCACGTCATCGACACTGATGCCACTGCTGTCCTTGAGCGGACGCAAATCGAGAATGCACTCGTGGGCCACCAGGCCGTTGCTGCCGGAGTAGAGCACCGGGTAGTGCTCTTCCAGGCGACGGGCGATGTAGTTGGCATTGAGGATCGCCAGTTGCGAGGCGCGCTTGAGGCCCGCGCCGCCCATCATGCGGATGTACATCCAGGTGATCGGCAGGATGCTCGCGCTGCCGAACGGCGCCGCGCACACCGCGCCTTCCTTGCGCGCCATGTTGGCGTGGCCTGGGAGGAACGGCGCCAGGTGCGACTTGACGCCAATCGGGCCGACGCCCGGGCCGCCACCGCCGTGGGGGATGCAGAAGGTCTTGTGCAGGTTCAGGTGCGACACGTCGCCGCCGAACTTGCCCGGGGCGCAGAGGCCGACCATGGCGTTCATGTTGGCGCCGTCGATGTACACCTGGCCGCCGTTGTCATGAATGATGCCGCAGATTTCGCGGATGCCTTCTTCGAATACGCCGTGGGTGGACGGGTAGGTGATCATCAGCGCCGCGAGGTGTTCGCGGTGCTCGATGGCCTTGGCCCGCAGGTCTTCGATGTCGACGTTGCCACGGGCATCGCAGGCGGTCACGACCACGCGCATGCCGGCCATGTTGGCGGTGGCCGGGTTGGTGCCGTGGGCCGAGGACGGAATCAGGCAGATGTCGCGACGGTCTTCGCCACGGCTCTGGTGATAGGCGCGGATCGCCAGCAGGCCGGCGTATTCGCCCTGGGAACCGGCGTTGGGTTGCAGCGACACCGCGTCATAGCCGGTGGCGGCGCAGAGCATGGCCTCCAGCTCGTCGGTCAGTTGCTGGTAGCCAGCGCTTTGCTCGGCCGGGGCGAACGGGTGCAGGGCGCCGAACTCGGCCCAGGTCACCGGGATCATTTCGCTGGCGGCGTTGAGTTTCATGGTGCAGGAGCCCAGCGGGATCATGGTGCGATCCAGGGCCAGGTCCTTGTCGGCGAGCTTGCGCAGGTAGCGCATCAGCTCGGTTTCGGAGTGGTAGCGGTTGAACACCGGGTGGCTGAGGATCGCCGATTGGCGCACCAGCTCGGCCGGGATGCGGCTTTGCACGGTGGCGGCCAGTGCCGCGAAGTCCGGCAGGGCCTTGCCGTCGGCCAACAGGCCCCACAGTGCTTCGACGTCAGCTTGGCTGGTGGTCTCGTCCAGGGACAGGCCCAGGCGTTCCGTGTCCACCACACGCAGGTTGATGCGTTGGGCGCGGGCCTTGTCGTGCAGGGCGGCGGTGTGTGCACCGGTGCGCAGGGTCAGGGTGTCGAAGAAGCTCTCTTGCTCGACGCTCAGGCCCAGCTCGCCCAGGCCCTTGGCGAGGATCGCGGTCAGGTGATGGATGCGATTGGCAATTTGCACCAGGCCCTTGGGGCCGTGGTACACGGCGTACATGCTGGCGATGTTGGCCAGCAGCACCTGGGCGGTGCAGATGTTGCTCGTGGCTTTCTCGCGGCGGATGTGTTGCTCGCGGGTCTGCATCGCCAGGCGCAGGGCCGGCTTGCCGAAACGGTCCACGGAAACACCGACCAGGCGGCCCGGCATGTCGCGCTTGAACGCGTCCTTGGTGGAGAAGTACGCCGCGTGTGGGCCGCCGAAACCCAGCGGCACGCCGAAGCGTTGGGCGCTGCCGATGGCGACGTCGGCACCGAATTCACCCGGTGGGGTCAACAGGGTCAGGGCCAGCAGGTCCGCGGCCACGGCCACCAGGGCGTTGGCGGCGTGGAAGCGTTCGGTCAGTTCGCGGTAGTCGAACAGGTCGCCGTTGCTGGCCGGGTACTGCAGCAGCGCGCCGAAGAAGCCGCTGACGTCGCTCAGTTCGCGCTCATCGCCCACCACCACGTCGATGCCCAGGGGCTCGGCACGGGTGCGCAGCACGTCGAGGGTTTGCGGGTGGCTGTGCACGGAGGCGAAGAAGGCCTTGCTGCCCTTGTTCTTGCTCAGGCGCTTGCAGAAGGTCATGGCTTCGGCGGCGGCGGTGGCTTCGTCGAGCAACGAGGCGTTGGCGATCGGCAGGCCGGTGAGGTCGCTGATCAGGGTCTGGAAGTTCAACAGCGCTTCGAGACGGCCCTGGGAAATTTCTGGCTGATACGGGGTGTAGGCGGTGTACCAGGCCGGGTTTTCCAGCAGGTTGCGCAGGATCGGTGCCGGCGTGTGGCAGTTGTAGTAGCCCTGGCCGATGTAGGTCTTGAACAGTTGGTTCTTGCTGGCGATGGCCTTGATCGAGGCCAGTGCGTCGGCTTCGCTCTGGCCGTCGCCCATGTCCAGCACGCTGGTGCCCTTGATGCTTTCCGGGATGACGCTGGCGCTCAACGCTTCCAGGGAGTCGTAGCCCAGGCGCTCGAGCATGGCTTGCTCGTCGCTGGAGCGCGGGCCGATGTGGCGGGCGATGAATTCGTTGGCGGTGCCGAGATTAACGGTCATGGTGCGCTCCTCAGGCTTCGGCGTTGGCTTTGATCAGGCGATCGTAGGCGTCTTGATCCAACAGCTTAGCCACTGCGTCGGCGTCGGTCGGTTTAAAGCGGAAGAACCAGCCTTCGCCCATCGGATCTTCGTTGACCAGTTCCGGGCTGGCGTCGAGTTTGTCGTTCACTTCGAGCACTTCACCGTCCAGGGGCATGTACACACCGCTGGCGGCCTTGACCGATTCCACGGTAGAGGCCTCGGCGCCTTTGTCATAGGCCTGCAATTCAGGCAGTTGCACAAAAACCACGTCGCCCAATGCGTTCTGCGCGAAAGCGGTAATGCCTACGGTGACGCTGCCGTCGGCTTCGGTGCGCAGCCATTCGTGATCTTCAGTGAAACGCAACTCGCTCATGGAAACTCCTGGGGCCAGATTCGTCTGGTGGACGCGAAGAAAGGCGCGGGGCTTGGCCCGGCCGAATGGTTATATCCATAGCAAGAATACGGCCAATGTTTATAAGTGCTTATAAATCAACGGGTTGAATGCTTTTATCGAGACTCGAATCAATTCGACTGTAGCGAAATCGCTACAGTCGTACGCCTGGATAAAATCGTTGTGGGATCAAAGCCTTGTACAGTGCTGGTTAGCGGTAGGTGTATCGATATCGTTCCGCTGTAGCGCTTTCAGTACAGGTGGAGGTCGTTTTTGGCTTGATTCTGAACGCAACGCCGGCCCCATGTGGGAGCGAGCTTGCTCGCGATCGGGGACTGCCAGTCACCTCAGTGCAAACTGAACCACCGCTATCGCGAGCAAGCTCGCTCCCACAAGGGGCCTACGGCTTCCCGGAAATCCCGTATTTGCGCAACCGATGGGCAATCGCGGTATGGGAGGTCTGCAAGCGGCTGGCGAGCTGGCGGGTGGAGGGGTAGTTGACGTAGAGGCTTTCGAGCAGGTGCTTCTCGAAGGTTTCCACGGCCTGTTCCAGGCTTTCGACTTCCACATCGCTCTGGCGCGCTACGGAGGTGCCGGCGATGTCCAGGTCGCCGATGTCCACCAGGCTGCTTTCGCAGATGGCGGCGGCGCGGAAGATCACATTCTGCAATTGCCGCACGTTGCCCGGCCAGCGGTTGCCCAGTAGCGCCGGATACGTACCGGGAGCCAGGCGGCAGACCGGGCGCTGGATCTGCGCGCAGGCCTGCTGCATGAAGTAGCGCGCCAGCAGCAGGATGTCCTGGCCGCGTTCACGCAACGGCGGGACTTCGACGTTGAGCACGTTCAGGCGATAGAACAGGTCCTCGCGGAACGAGCCTTCGCTGACCATTTTCTCCAGGTTGCGGTGGGTGGCGCTGAGGATCCGCACGTTGACCTTGACTTCCCGGTCGCCGCCCACCCGGCGGAAGCTGCCATCGTTCAGGAAACGCAGGAGCTTGGCTTGCAGGTACGGTGACATCTCGCCGATTTCATCGAGGAATACCGTGCCCTGGTTCGCCAACTCCATCAGTCCTGGCTTGCCGCCCCGTTGCGCCCCGGTGAAGGCGCCGGGGGCGTAGCCGAACAGCTCGCTTTCCGCCAGGTTCTCCGGCAGCGCGGCGCAGTTCAGGGCCAGGAACGGCGCACTGTGACGGGCGCTGATGGCGTGACAGGCCCGGGCCACCAGTTCCTTGCCAGTGCCGGTTTCGCCCTGGATCAGCAGCGGTGCATCCAGGGCCGCGACCCGCTGGGCCCGGGCCTTGAGGGTGCGGATCGCCGGGGATTCGCCCAGCAGCGCGTCGAAACCTTCGGCGTGGTCGTGGTGCAGGGCGGACAGACGCTCGCCGATGCGATTGGGCTGATAGAGCGTCAGCAGCGCGCCGGCGTCGGTGATGGGCGTGGCGTCCAGCAGCAAGGTCTGGCCATTGAGGGTGACCTCCCGCAGCGGCAGGCGGAAACCGTTTTCCAGCAGGGCGCCGAGCAATGCCTCGTCACTGAACAGCTCGGCCACGCTTTCCCCGGCCGGTTCACGACCATACAGGGCGATCAACGCCGGGTTGGCCAGCAACACCTTGCCGACGCTGTCCAAGGCCAGCACGGGGTCGGTCATGGCGGCGAGCAAGGCATCGAGCTGCAAGTGCCGACGCTGGCCCGGCAAGATGTCCACCACGGTGACCGCCTGCACGCCGCGCACGCTGAACAGCGCCTCGCGCAGCTCGTCGAGCACTTGCGGGCTGAGGGTCGGGGCATCGATGTAGACGTTGGGTGGCACCATCTCCACCGCATCCAGATTGAGATTGCGCCCACCGAGCAAGGCCAGGACTTCCTGGGTGATGCCGACGCGGTCGATGAAACTGACGTGGATACGCATGGGGCGGTTTTGGGTTCTGGGTTGCGGAGGGTGGCCAGTATGCCTTGGGGCGGGCTGTTGGTGAAATCCTGGGACGGTACTTGAGAAAACTACCTTGGCCCTTGTGGGAGCGAGCTTGCTCGCGATAGCTGAATGTCAGTCAACATCTTTGCTGGCTGTCACACCGCTATCGCGAGCAAGCTCGCTCCCACAGGGGGACAGTGGTGAGGCGAGTATTTTCTACAACCCCATATCCCACTCCGGCGTCTCGGGAAACTTCAGCACCAGAAAATCCAGCAGGCTGCGCAGCGCCGAGGGCATGTGCTTGCGTGAGGCATACACCGCGTACATGTTCATCCGGCGCGGTTCGGCATGGGGCAGCAGGCGGATCAGTTCGCCGTTCTTGAGGTGGGCACCGGCCTGGTAGCTGGGCAGCATCGCCACGCCTGCGCCGGCTATCGTGGCTTGAAGCAATGTGCTGGCTTCGTTGGCGCTGATGTTGCCTTGTACCGGCACCGAGACCTGTTCGCTGTCCTGCTCGAAATGCCACAGGCTCTTGCCGACGTAGGAGTGGGTGAGGCAGTTGTGCCGGCTCAGGTCTTCCACGCGCAGCGGTGTCGAATGCTCACGCAGATACCGCGGCGAAGCGCAGATCACCGAACGGCAGACCGTCAGGCGGCGGGCGATCAGGTTCGGGTCCAGGTCGTTGCTCATACGGATCGCCAGGTCGATGCGCTCGTCCACCAGGTTCACGGTGCGGTCGAGCATCTGCAGGTCGACGCTCACCCCTGGGTAGCGCTTGACGTAGTCGGCCATGGCGCTCGCCAGTTGGGCCTGGCCGAACGAGGTGCTGGCGCTGATGCGCAACAGACCCCGTGGCGCGTCGTCCGGGGTGCCGACGGCGGCTTGCATGTCGCCGGACAGCTCCAGCATCTGCCGGCAGCGCGGCAGGATCTCGGAACCTGCGGCCGTCAGGCTCAGCTTGCGGGTGGTGCGGTGCATCAGCCGGGCACCGACCCAATCTTCCAGCTCCGCCAGGTAGCGCGATACCACTGGCCGCGACAGGTCCAGATGCTCGGCCGCCGCCGACTGGCTGCCCAGGTCGACCACCGTGACGAACACCCGCATTGCTTGTAGACGATCCATGATTTGCCCGATTTCAGAAACAAACTATGTTCCAGCATCGCATTTTTTGTAACGAGTCAGGTAACTAAGCTCCGTCTCATTCCCCTGGCGGGTTTTTCGACAACGGAGCACACATGACCGGCTTTATCCCACTCAAGCGCCTGCTGCTGGCAACTGCCGCCCTGGCTTTCACTGCCCAGAGCTGGGCCGCCGGCTTGACGCTCGACGTCTACAACCCTGGCGCGGCGGCGGTTTTCCCGGTGACTTCGGTGTTGGTCAGCGGTGAAAAAGAGGCGATTCTGGTGGACGCCCAGTTTGGCAAATCCCAGGCCGCCGAGGTGGTGGAAAAAATCCGCGCCAGTGGCAAGCGATTGACCACGATCTACATCAGCCATGGCGACCCAGACTACTATTTTGGTCTGGAGACCCTCACCGCCGCGTTCCCTGAGGCCAAGGTGCTGGCGTCGGCGCCGACCGTCGAGCACATCAAGCAGACCATGGACGGCAAACTGAAATACTGGGGGCCGATCCTGAAGACCGATGCGCCGGCCAGAGCCATCGTGCCCCAGGTGCTCAAGGGCGACAGCCTGACCCTGGAAGGCCAGCGCTTGCAGGTCGTCGGCCTCGATGGTCCGCAGCCGGATCGCAGTTTCGTGTGGATTCCATCGATCAAGGCGGTGGTGGGCGGTGTCGTGGTGGCCGAGAACCTTCATGTGTGGATGGCCGATACCCAGACGCCGCAGTCTCACAAGGATTGGCTGGCGACGCTGGACACTATCGAAAAGCTGCAACCGGCCACTGTCATCCCCGGCCATTACCTGGGCGAAAGCGCCCGTTCCCTGGCCTCGGTGCGTTTCACCGCCGATTACATCAAGGCTTTCGACGAAGAAACCGCCAAGGCCAAGGATTCCGCCGCGCTGATCCGTGCCATGAAACTACGCTATCCGGACCTGGGTGAAGACAGCTCCCTGGAGCTCAGTGCCAAGGTGGCCAAAGGCGAGATGAAGTGGTGAATCCCGATCTGTGATCGGAGCACCGTTGTGGCGAGGGGATTTATCCCCGCTGGGCCGCGAAGCGGTCCTAAGAAGGCTGACCAAGTTACATCAGGCCTGTGGCATGTGGTGCATTTAGGGGACTGCTTCGCAGTCCAGCGGGGATAAATCCCCTCGCCACAAGAGCATGTATTTCAACATCGCTAATCACTGGAGAACACCATGAGCAAAATTGCAATCATCGGCGCCACCGGGCGTGCGGGTAGCCAGCTGTTGGAAGAGGCCCTGCGCCGTGGTCACAGCGTGACGGCCATTGCCCGCAACACCGCGAAAATCGGCGAAAGGGCCGGGGTGGTCAGCAAGCAGTTGGACGTATTGGACAGCGAGGCGCTGATCGCCGCCATCGCCGGGCATGACGTGGTGATCAGTGCCACGCACTTTGCCAGCGTGCCGGCCGACAAGGTCATCGCACCGGTGAAGGCTGCCGGGGTCAAGCGCTTGCTGGTGGTCGGCGGGGCCGGTTCGTTGCTGCTGCCGGATAACAGCCGGGTGATCGACAGCGACGGCTTCCCGGAGGAATACCTGGCCGAAGCCAGCGCCGGTGCATTGTTCCTGGATGTGCTGCGCAAGGAACAGGACCTGGACTGGACCTTCCTCTCGCCTTCGGCGGAGTTCGTGGAAACCGAGCGCACGGGCCAGTTCCGTGTCGGCAAGGATCATCTGCTGTTCGACGCCGATGGGCGTAGCTGGATCAGCTTCGCCGACTACGCCATTGCGATGATCGATGAAGTGGAAGCGCCGCAGTTTTCGCGGACGCGGTTTACCGTCGGTTATTGAGCCGTAGGTTTTGTAGGAGCTGTCGAGCAGCGCGAGGCTGCGATCTTTCCTTGGACACTTGAGTCTCTAGCGAACGATCAAGAGATCGCAGCCTCGCTTCGCTCGACAGCTCCTACAGGGATCAGCCGTGCACCCGCACCCAGACGGTGACCAGCACCGTCGCTGCCATCAGCCAGGCGACGGCTGCCACGGCCAATGAGGCTTCGAGGCGCAGGCGGTCGACCATGACGTACAGCGTTGCGAGATAGACGAAGTACGGAATGATCGACCACATGCCAAACACGATGGTGGTCTTCAGATCGTCCACCGAGCGGCCTTTGCCAACGATGTAGTGGGCGATCAGGGCGAAGGTGGGGAACAGCGGCACCAGCCCGGCGATGTAGTAATTCTTGGTCTTGGCCAGCATCGCCAGGATGACCACCACGGCTGCACCCAGCGCCGCCTTGAAAATCAGGTCCACACGTTCACCCTTCGGTTAGTGGCTCAGGCCATATTTTTTGACTTTGTCGAACAGCGTGGTCTTGGCCATGCCCAGCTCCTGGCTGGCCTGGGTCAGGTTGCCGCCGCTGCGTTGCAGGGCGTCCACCAGCAGGTTGCGTTCGAACGCTTCCACCGCTTCGGCGAAGGCCAGGCCCTGGCTGCCGCTGCTGGCGCCAGACCGCTTGAATGCCGGCAGGCCGAGGGCGTAGCGCTCGGCGACGTTGCGCAGTTCGCGCACATTGCCCGGCCAGTCGTGGCTCATCAGGTTCGACAGGGTCTGGTTGTCCAGCTCCGGCACCGTGCGGTCGAAGCGCAGGGACGACTGTTGGAGAAAGTGCTCGAACAATTGCAGGATGTCTTCGCGCCGCTCGCGCAGGGGCGGCAGTTCCAGGGTCACCACGTTGAGGCGGTAATACAGGTCGCTGCGGAATTGCCCGGACCGGCCCATTTCGTCCAGGTCGGACTTGGTGGCGGCGATCACCCGGCAATCCACCGCCACGCTCTGGTTCGAGCCCAGGCGTTCGAGGGTGCGTTCCTGCAGCACGCGCAGCAACTTGATCTGCAAGGGCAGGGGCATGCTTTCCACTTCATCGAGAAACAGCGTGCCGCCATCGGCATGCTCGATCTTGCCGATCCGGCGTTTGCCGGCCCCGGTGAAGGCGTTGGCCTCGTGGCCGAAAATCTCGCTTTCGAACAGGTTCTCCGGCAGGCCGCCGCAGTTCAGCGCGACGAACTGCTTGTCGTGGCGCCGGCTGAAATCATGCAGGCAGCGGGCGACCAGTTCCTTGCCGGTGCCGGTTTCGCCTTCGATCAGGACGTTGGCCGAGGTGTCGGCGACGTTGGCGATCAGCGCGCGCAGATGCTGCATGGCCGGCGAGCGGCCAATGATCCGGCCTTCCAGGGAGTCGCGCTCGGCCAGTTGCCGACGCAGCGATGACACTTCCCGGGCCAGGCTGCGCTGTTCCAGGGCGCGACGGGCGACGTCCACCAGGCGCTCAGGGGAGAAGGGTTTCTCCATGAAGTCATAGGCGCCTTTTTGCATGGCCCCGA
Organism: Pseudomonas sp. NFACC13-1; assembly: GCF_900104425.1. Lineage (NCBI taxonomy): Bacteria > Pseudomonadati > Pseudomonadota > Gammaproteobacteria > Pseudomonadales > Pseudomonadaceae > Pseudomonas > Pseudomonas sp. NFACC13-1. The sequence goes on from NZ_FMXV01000001.1 coordinate 441,391, forward strand.
CGGCCATGGAAATGTCACCGTGGCCGGTGATCAGCACCACCGGCAGGCTGCGGTCCCGCGCCTTGAGACGCGTCAGCAGTTCCAGGCCGTCGATGCCCGGCAGCCGAATATCGCTGATGACGATGCCGGCAAAGTCATCGTCGACTCGCTCCAGGGCCTCTTCGGCACTGCCCACGCCGATGCAGGGAATGTCTTCCAGGCTCAGGGCCTGCTGGCAGCCCAGCAGGACGTGGGGGTCGTCTTCGACGATCAGTACGCTCAGGTCGTGGTTCATAGCGGCTCGGCAGGTGAAAGGCTGACCAACGGTAGATTGAGGACAAACGTAGTGCCACGCTCGAGCGGGTACTCGACGCCCAGGTGCCCACCCGCGGCGGCGGCCAGGCTCGCCGAGAGCGTCAGGCCCAGGCCCAGGCCCTGTTCGCCAGGTTTGGTGGTGAAGAACGGTTCGAACAAATGCTTGCGGGCTTCAGGATCGATGCCGTGACCATTGTCCCGCACCCGAAGGCGATATTTGCCATCGGCGGCCTGGCCGTCGAGCCACAGTTTCGGCTCGGGTTGCGTTTGCATGGCGTCCAGGGCGTTGCCGATCAGGTTCACCAGGATCTGTTCGAGGCGGGTCTGGTCGATTTGCAATTGGACGTCATCGAAACCGCTGTGGATCTGGATGTCCAGGTTTTCCAGGCGCCCGCCCAGCAATTGCAATGCGGCCTCGACGGCCTTGCCCAGGCTCGCCCGGCCCTGGTCGTCGCCGCGCCGGGCGAAGGCGCGCAGGCTGGCGGTGATCCGGCCCATGCGGTCGATCAATTCGTTGATGGTCTTGAGGTTGGTGCTGGCGATGTCCAGCTGGCCGCGCTCCAGGAAGCGCACGGTATTGCCGGACAAGGTGCGCAGTGCCGCCAGCGGCTGGTTGAGCTCATGGGCGATGCTGGTGGACATCTGGCCGATGGCCGCCAGTTTACCGGCCTGGACCAGTTCGTCCTGGGCCCGGCGCAAGGTCTCTTCGGCCTGGCGCCGCTCGCGGATCTGGCCCTTGAGTCGTTCGTTGCTGGCGCGCAGGTCGGTGGTGCGTTCGGTAATCCGACGCTCGAGCTGGTTGTTGGCTTCCTGCAAGGCTTCCCGGGCGGCAAGGCGGGTGGCGATGACCTTGCGTCGTTCGTTCCAGGCGATCAGCAGGAACGCCACCAGGGCGAAGGCCACGGCCACCAGGATGCCTTGGTTGATCGCCTGGCGACGCAGGTCTTCAAGGGGCGTCAGCAGGGTGAAATTCCACGGGGTGTCGCTCAAGGGCCGGGTCTGCGACAGGTAGCTGATGGCGCGTTCGTCGGATACCAGTTCGGTGTTGGCCGGGAAGGTCAGCTTCTCCATGCCTTCGGCCAGGCGTTCCCGGGCCAGGGGCACCAGTTCATTGAGCGGGAACCAATAATATTGCAGGCTGCGGGCCAGGCGCTCCTTGGTCTCGTCGCTCAGGGGGCGCACCGACTTGAGCCGTCGCGCCGGGTCGCTGGACAGGATGATGATGCCGTTCTCGTCACTGACGAACGCCTCCAGCCGCGCTCGCTGCCAGCGCTCTTCCATGGCTTCGAGGCGCACCTTGACCACCGCCACGCCAATGATCTTGCCCTGTTGCTCCAGGCCATGGGCCAGGTAGTAGCCGGGTTCGCCATTGGTGCTGCCGATGCCGTAGAACCGTCCTGGCTGGCCGCGTACGGCGTTCTGGAAATAGGCGCGGAAGGACAGGTCTTCGCCCAGGTAACTGTCGACATCGCGCCAGTTGCTGGTGGCCAGCACCCGACCGGTGGTGTCCATCACGTAGATGGCCCGGCTGCGGCTGCGGCGGTTCAGGCCTTCGAGGTATTCGTTGACGGTCTTGCGATGCTCGGGCGTGGGGTCGTCGAGCAGTTGCGAGACACTCGATTCAAGCTCCAGCAGGCTGGGCAGGTAGGTGTACTTGCTGATCTCGCTCTCGACCGCGCGGGCGTGCAGCTCCAACTGGCGCTCGCCATTCTCGGCGAGGCCACGTACGCCATAGTGCTCGCTGATCCAGAAACCGAGGTAACCCAGGCCGATCATCAGCGCAATGACCAGCGGCGGCAGGAACAGATGGCGGATCAGGCGGGGTTTCACGGCGAGTGATGGCGGCGCGGCGCGATAAAGGGTGGGGTCGCATTTCATCACAGAAGCCTTGGGTCAACCACAACACTTGCTCAAGGACCACCGTAGTTCCCTGGTGGGAGCGAGCCTGCTCGCGATAGCGGACTGACATTCAACATCGAGGTTGATTGTTCTGGCCTCATCGCGAGCAGGCTCGCTCCCACAGGGATTCGTGGCAGCTTCAGCAAATGTTCTTTTAGTGCTGCAGGATTTTCTCGAGGAAATGCTGCGCACGTTCGGAGCGGGCACTGATGTCGCCGAAGAACTCTTCTTTCTTGCAGTCTTCGATGATCTGGCCCTGGTCCATGAAAATCACCCGGTTCGCCACTTTGCGGGCGAAGCCCATTTCGTGGGTCACGCACATCATGGTCATGCCTTCATGGGCCAGTTGCACCATCACGTCGAGCACCTCGTTGACCATTTCCGGGTCAAGGGCCGAGGTCGGTTCGTCGAACAGCATCACCACCGGGTCCATCGCCAGGGCACGGGCAATCGCCACGCGTTGCTGCTGGCCGCCGGAGAGCTGGCCCGGGTGCTTGTGGGCGTGGGCCGAGAGGCCGACCCGCTCGAGCAGTTGCAGGCCTTTCTTGGTGGCTTCTTCCTTGCTGCGGCCCAGCACCTTGATCTGCGCGATGGTCAGGTTTTCGGTGATGGTCAGGTGCGGGAACAGTTCGAAATGCTGGAACACCATGCCCACCCGCGAACGCAGTTGCGGCAGGTTGGTCTTCGGGTCGGCGATGGAGGTGCCATCGACCACGATGTCGCCTTTCTGGAACGGCTCCAGGGCGTTCACGCATTTGATCAGCGTGGATTTGCCCGAACCCGATGGCCCGCACACCACCACGACCTCACCCTTGCTGACCTCGGTGCTGCAATTGGTCAGTACCTGGAAGTCCCCATACCACTTGTTGATGTTCTTGATAGAGATCATACGGCGAACCTTTTTTGCAGACGCTTGACCAGCAGCGAGGCGGCAAAGCTGATTGTGAAGTACACGAGACCTGCGACGATCAGGAACTCATTGGAGCGGCCGATGATGTCGCCATTGGCCCGCGAAGCATTGAGGAAGTCCACCAGGCCGACCGTGTAGACCAGCGAGGTGTCCTGAAACAGGATGATGCTCTGTTGCAGCAGCAGCGGGGTCATCTTGCGAAACGCCTGGGGCAGGATGATCAGGCGCATGGTCTGGCCATAGTTCATGCCCAGCGCCTGTGCCGCGCCCATCTGGCCCTTGGGGATCGACTGCACGCCGGCCCGCACGATTTCGCAGAAGTACGCCGCCTCGAACATCATGAACGCCACGACGCAGGAGCCGAACGCACCGATCGGCGTGTCTTCGCCGGTGATCCAGCGCAGCACGAACGGCACCGCCAGGTAGAACCAGGTGATGACCAGCAGCAGCGGAATTGAGCGGAAATAGTTGACGTAGGCGCCGGCTATGTTGGAGATCAGCTTGTTATGGGACAGGCGCATCAGCGCCAGGATCGTCCCCAGGATGATCCCGCCAACCACGCCCATGGCCATCAGCTTGAGGGTCATGACCATGCCGTTCCACAAGCCGGGAATGGCCGGTATGACGCCAGTGAAATCGAATTCCATCATTTACCCCCCACGGAGATCAGGCCGGGCACCGCGACTCTCTTCTCGACCATGCGCATGAGCAGCATCAGGCTCATGTTCAGGGTGAAGTAGATCAGCGTCGCCAGGGTGAAGGCTTCGAACAGGTTGGCGGAGAACTCGGCGGTCTGCTTGGTCTGCGCGAGCAGCTCCATCAGCCCGATCAGCGACGCCACGGAGGAGTTCTTGAAGACGTTGAGAAATTCCGAAGTAAGCGGCGGAATGATGATCCGGTAGGCCTGGGGCAGCAGCACGTTCCAGTAGATCTGCGGCAGCTTGAAGCCCATGGCCCGGGCAGCGGACTCCTGGCCACGCGGCAGTGCCTGGATGCCGGTGCGAACCTGTTCGCAGACCCGGGCGGCGGTGAACAGGCCCAGGCACACGACGACGCTCAGGTAGGCCGAGGTGGTCGGGTTCAGGTCCTGCTTGTACCACTCCTGCATATCGGCGGGCAGCAGGTCCGGCACGAGGAAGTACCAGATGAACAGTTGAACCAGCAGTGGCACATTACGGAAGAGTTCCACGTAGCAGGTGGCGATCCCCGACACCAGCCGGTTCGGTACGGTGCGCATCACGCCGAGTACCGAGCCCAGCAGCAGGGCGATGATCCAGGCCACGACGGCGATGGCGATGGTCCAGCCCAGGCCGGCCAGGTACCAGTCGAGATAAATCTCGCTGCCCACGCCGGTGGACTTGAAGAACACGCCCCAGTCCCAGTTGTAATTCATTAGGGTCTCCCCTCAGATCGTTCGAGATACAAGTGCCCGCCTGGGGAAGCTCCGTTCCCGCCTGGCTGGGTAGCCAGGCACACAAGATCGGCTCGATAGCCGCCGGTTCGAGTGTTTTCCAAATTTGCCAGCAGGGAGTGACCATCCCCTGAAAGGGCCGGGCCCCTTCAGGAGATAAGGTTAGTCAGAAATCAGGATTTCTTGTCGTCAGCCGCTTTATCGGTCGGATTGGCGATCAGTGCCTTGAGCTCGTCGCTCATCGGGAAGTTCAGGTTCAGGCCTTTTGGCGGGATAGGCTGCATGAACCATTTTTCGTAGATCTTGTTGATCTCGCCCGAAGCGTAGGTGGCCTTGATGGCATCATCCACAGCCTTTTTGAACGGCTCGTCGCCCTTGCGCATCATGCAGCCGTAGATTTCGTAGGACTGTGGTGTACCGGTCACGGCCCAGTCGTCGGCTTTCTTGGCCTTGGCGGCTTCGCCGGCCAGCAGTGCATCGTCCATCATGAAAGCGACGGCACGGCCGCCTTCGAGCATCTGGAAGGACTCGCCATGGTCCTTGGCGGAGATGACGTTCATGCCCATTTGCTTGTCGGCGTTCATGGACTTGAGGAGGCGCTCGGATGTGGTGCCGGCGGTGGTCACGACGTTCTTGCCCTTGAGGTCGTCGAAATCCTTGTACTTGGAATCTTTCTTGGTCAGCAGCCGAGTGCCGATTTCGAAGATGCCAACGGAGAAGTCAACCTGCTGCTGACGCTCGACGTTGTTGGTGGTGGAGCCGCATTCCAGGTCCACGGTGCCGTTCTGCACCAGCGGGATACGGGTTTGCGAGGTGACCAGGTTGTACTTGACCTGCAGGTCGGGCAGGTCCAGGTCTTTCTTGATCGCTTCGACGACTTTCAGCTGGATGTCGTGGGAGTAGCCGACCGGCTTGCCGGAAGCGTCCGCGATGTAGGAGAACGGAATGGAAGCGTCGCGATGCCCAAGCGTAATGACGCCGGACTCTTTGATCTTTTTCAGTGTGCCGGTCAGTTCGGCTGCGAAAACCGGAGTGCTGATCAGAGCGGCAGCAATGGCTGCGCCCAGGAGATGGGGAACGATACGCATCGATGTTTCCTCGACATTGTTTTTTTTATTTCGGCCGGTTCGTCGGCCCTGAGTACTTCGAGATGCCTGGCAGCTCCTGGTGTGTTGGCGTGCAGGCATTCGTCTCCAGAAGTGTAGAGCATGACTCGTGCCAGGCCAGGCCAGCCTGTTTAACTTGTTGTTTTAAATGGTTATTGATGTGTTGTGTCAGGTTTTATGCCGGCTGCTTTATCCGGTTAGCCGAACTGACTGGCGGGTCGTGTTCGGAAAACCGAATGGCTTTGAGCTGTCCCCAATCCATTGTGGGAGCGAGCTTGCTCGCGATAGCGGTGTGTCAGTTCCATAGAGACTGAATGTGCTGGCCTCATCGCGAGCAAGCTCGCTCCCACAGGGGGCAGCGGTGGACGCCAGATAGCAAAAAGCCCCTGAATCGCTGGATTCAGGGGCTTTGGGGGTTGCGGGGTATTGGTCAGGCCGCTTCGATCTTGCGACGGTTGTGCTCGACTTTATCCAGGTACTGCCGCAGCTTCTCCTGCTCGGCCGGGGTGGTGAACAAGCCCAGCTTGCTGCGGCGCCACAAGACGTCCTGGGCATCGACGGCCCATTCGTCGCTGCACAGATAATCGACTTCGCGGGTATAGAGGCCGGCGCCAAGGTGTTCGCCCAGGTCGCTCAGGTCATGCACGCCTTCGAGCATGCGCCAGGTACGGCTGCCATAAGTGGTGGCCCAGCGGCGGGCGATGTCGGTCGGCAGCCAGTCGAACTTGTCACGTAACGCCGAGCACAGCGCTTGCGGGGTGGTCATGTTTTCGCCGCCGGGAAGGGCCTCTACGGCGGTCCAGCTTCCGCGCATCTGCGTGAAGTAGGGCGCCAGTTGCGCCATGGCCGATTCGGCCAGTTTGCGATAAGTGGTCAGCTTGCCACCGAACACCGACAGCAAGGGCGCTTCTTCGCCACCACCGGAAAGCGCCAGGGTGTAGTCCCGGGTGACGGCCGACGGGTTGTCGGATTCGTCATTGCACAGCGGACGTACGCCGGAATAGCTGTGCAGGATATCGTCGCGGTTGATCTGCTTCTTGAAGTGGGCGTTGACCACCTTCAGCAGGTAATCGGTCTCGCCTTCGGTAATCGCCACGTTGGCCGGATCGCCGCTGTATTCGCGATCCGTCGTACCGATCAGGGTGAACTGGTTCAGGTACGGAATGGTGAACACAATGCGCTGATCTTCGTTTTGCAGAATGTGCGCATGCTCGCCTTCGTAGAGTTTCGGCACGATCAGGTGGCTGCCCTGGATCAGGCGAATGCCGTAGGGCGATTCCAGCTTCAGGTCATCGCGAATGAATTTGGCGACCCATGGGCCGGCGGCATTGACCAGCGCCTTGGCGCGGATCGAAAACAGGCTGCCGTCGGCCCGTTCCAGATGCAAGTGCCACAGGCCTTTGCTGCGGCGGGCGTTCACACAGCGGGTGCGGGTATGGACGTGAGCGCCTTTTTCCCGGGCGGCCATGGCGTTGAGCACCACCAGGCGCGCGTCATCGACCCAGCAGTCGGAGTATTCGAAGCCCTTGGTTATCTCACTTTTCAGCGCGCTGTCGGCACCGAACTTCAAACTTTTGGAGCCGGCGAGCTGTTCACGTTTGCCCAGGTGATCGTAGAGGAACAGGCCGGCGCGAATCATCCAGGCCGGACGCAGGTGCGGGCGGTGGGGCAGCACGAAGCGCATTTGCTTGACGATGTGCGGGGCCTTGGTCAGCAGCACTTCGCGTTCGGCCAGAGCTTCGCGCACCAGGCGGAATTCATAATGTTCAAGGTAGCGCAGGCCACCGTGGATCAGCTTGCTGCTGGCCGACGAGGTATGGCTGGCCAGGTCGTCCTTTTCGCAAAGGAACACCGAAAGACCGCGACCGGCAGCGTCCGCGGCAATCCCCACGCCATTGATACCGCCACCAATGACGGCGACGTCATAGATCTCGGCGAGAGGGGGCGTAGGCAAGGTAGAAGTGGGCATCGGCTGGCCTCGGGTTCTTTTCGCAATATTTGAATTCGAACATAAATGTTCATTTGCGAAAATACTAGCCCATAAAGACAGCAACAGCCAGCCGTTTTTGATTGAAAATACTGATCAAAAGAAGCTGAAAGGAAAATTTTCGAACACGAAGACAGCTTGAGGCAGATAGGAAGGCATCTGTGGCGAGGGGATAAATCCCCTCGCCACAGAGGACCGGAAGGGCGTCAGACCACCTCCAGCCGAATCTTGTGCTGGCTCAACAGCTGCGCCAGGGTCGGCACCGGTTGCTGGTCGGTCACCAGGCAATCGATCAGACTGATGGGGCCCAGGCGGACCATGGCATTGCGTCCGAACTTGCTGGAGTCCGCCGCCAACAGCACTTGCCGGGCGTTGGCGATGATGGCTTGGGAAACCCGCACTTCCTGGTAGTCGAAGTCCAACAGGCTGCCGTCTTCGTCGATCCCGCTGATGCCCACCAGGGCGAAGTCGACCTTGAACTGGTTGATGAAGTCGACGCTGGCCTGGCCCACCACGCCGCCGTCACGCCGTACGTTGCCGCCGGCGATCAGGACTTCGAAGTCGTCCTTGGCGCTGAGGATCGAAGCCACGTGCAGGTTGTTGGTGATGACCTTCAAGTGGTTGTGATTGAGCAGGGCCCGGGCGATGGATTCGGTGGTGGTGCCGATGTTGATGAACAGCGAGGCGTGATCGGGGATCTGGGCGGCGATGGCTTCGGCGATGCGTTGCTTTTCGTCGCGCATCTGGTCGGCGCGCATGGCATAGGCAGTGTTTTCCACGCTTGAATCGTAGGCGGCGCCGCCGTGGTAGCGGCGCAGCAGGTTCACTTCCGCCAGTTGGTTGATGTCGCGGCGAATGGTTTGCGGGGTGACGACGAATAACTGCGCCATTTCCTCGATGCTGACATAGCCGCGTTCGCGGACCAGTTCGAGGATTTGCTGCTGGCGGGGAGGCAGATTCATGGGGCTTCCTTTGGGCTGCCGTACAAAATTTGCCCATGATGCCGCAGGAATCCGATCCCGACCAGTTTCAGAACCTTATCAGGCTTATTCAGCGTCTTCGTGGGGTTCCCAATCGCGGGTGCGGCTGACCGCTTTCTGCCAGCCGGCATAGAGTTTTTCTTTCGCCGCCTCGTCCAGTTGCGGTTCGAATTCGCGCTCGATCACCGCTTTGCCGCGCAGTTCTTCCAGGCTGCCCCAGAAGCCGCACGCCAGGCCGGCCAGGTACGCCGCACCCAGGGCCGTGGTTTCACGCATTTTCGGCCGCTCGACCTGGGTGCCGAGGATGTCGGCCTGGAACTGCATCAGGAAGTTGTTCGCCACCGCGCCGCCGTCGACGCGCAGGGCCCTGAGGCGTTCACCCGAATCCTGTTGCATGGCGTCGAGCACGTCGCGGGTCTGGTAGGCAATCGACTCCAGTGCTGCGCGAATGATGTGATCGACCCGTACGCCGCGGGTCAGGCCAAACAGCGCACCACGGGCATAGGGGTCCCAATACGGCGCGCCCAGGCCGGTGAAGGCGGGCACCAGGTACACACCGTTGCTGTCCTTGACCTTGTTGGCAAAGTATTCGGTATCCAGGGCGTCGTTGATGATCTTCAGTTCATCGCGCAGCCACTGGACGGTGGAGCCGCCGTTGAATACAGCGCCTTCCAGGGCGTAGGCCACTTCGCCACGGGGGCCGCAGGCGATGGTGGTGAGCATGCCGTGATTGGATTTCACGGCCTTTTTCCCGGTGTTCATCAGCAGGAAGCAGCCGGTGCCGTAGGTGTTTTTCGCCTGCCCCGGCTCCACGCACATCTGCCCGAACAGAGCTGCCTGCTGGTCGCCAGCGATGCCGCCGATGGCGATACCGCTTTTGGTGCGGCCATAGATTTCCGAGGACGACTTCACTTCCGGGAGCATTTCCCGGGGGATGTCGAGGATCTCCAGCATCTTCGCGTCCCATTCCAACGAGTGAATGTTGAAGAGCAGGGTGCGCGAGGCGTTGGTGTAGTCGGTGACGTGGACCTTGCCACCGGTGAATTTCCAGATCAGCCAGCTATCGACCGTGCCGAACAGCAGCTCACCGTTACGCGCACGCTCGCGGCTGCCTTCGACGTTGTCCAGGATCCACTTGAGCTTGGTGCCGGAGAAGTACGGGTCGGTGACCAGGCCGGTGGTCTGGCTGATGTATTGCTCGTGGCCGTCGCGCTTGAGCTGTTGGCAGATCTCTGTGCTGCGGCGGCACTGCCAGACGATGGCGTTGTAGATCGGCCGGCCGGTGGTCTTGTCCCAGACCACGGTGGTCTCCCGCTGGTTGGTGATGCCGATGGCGGCCACCTGGTCATGGTGCAGGCCGGCCTGGGCCAGGGCTTCGACCATGACCGCGCTCTGGGTGGCGAAGATTTCCATCGGGTCGTGTTCGACCCAGCCGGCCTGCGGGTAGTGCTGGGCGAATTCGCGTTGGGCGGTGCAGACCACATTGGCATCACGGTCGAAGATGATCGCGCGCGAGCTGGTCGTACCCTGGTCGAGGGCAATGATGTAGTTCTTGTTCTGGATATCGGTCATGTCGATTGCCTCGGGTCTTTCATAAAGGGAGACGTAAAAAGAAGCCACGGCGCAGGCTTCGAATGGCAGGGCCTGCGCCGACTGTTTCAAGATGTTCTGGGCTTGCCGTCAATGGCCGGTTCTGCATCCTTTGTCGCTGTCATGGCGCTGGGCAGGTGGCGGGCAATCAACCCGCGATAGGCCGCGGCACCGAGGCACGCACCCACGATCGGCGCAAAAATCGGAACCAGGAAGTACGGGATGTCGCGTCCACCCGTGAGGGAAATTTCACCCCAGCCTGCGAAGAAAGTCATCAGTTTAGGACCGAAGTCCCGCGCCGGGTTCATCGCAAAGCCTGTCAGCGGCCCCATGGAGCTGCCGATCACGGCAATCAGCAGGCCGATCAGCAACGGCGCCAGTGGGCCACGGGGCAAACCGTTGTTGTCATCGGTCAAGGACATGATCACCCCCATCAGGATGGCGGTGATGATCGCTTCCACGAGGAAGGCTTGGCCAGTGGAGAGTGCCGCGTGCGGGTAGGTGGAGAACACCGAAGCCAGTTCGAGGCTCATTTCGGTGCCGCGAACCATGTGCCGGGACTGTTCGAAATCGAAGAATAGATTGCTGTACAGCGTGTAGACCAGAAGAGCGCCGCAGAAAGCGCCGGTCACTTGGGACGCCATATAGAAAGGCAGCTTGCGCTTTTCGAAGTCGGTGAACATGCACAGGGCGATGCTGACGGCGGGGTTGAGGTGGGCGCCGGAAATGCCTGCGCTCAGATAGATCGCCATGCTGACGCCGACGCCCCAGATGAGGCTGATTTCCCACAAACCGAAGCTCGCACCCGCGACCTTGAGCGCCGCGACGCAACCAGTGCCGAAAAAAATCAGCAGGCCAGTTCCCAGGAATTCCGCCAGGCATTGGCTGGACAGGGACGGCTGTTGTAAAGCAGTTGTCATTCAAACCTCGGTTTTTTGTTGTTTTGCAGCGCGTTCAGTACAGCACGATTACGCGATTTCCACCGAGGCAGGATCCCCATCCTGAACTCGGGTTGCTGTTTGAGACATGTAATATGGCTTTCAGTTTCGAAAAAATATAGACAAGAAACGCTGGTGTCAAAGGTCGAAAGTGAACCGCTGGTCACATTTAAACTATTCGTGCTGTGAATGACTCTCCCGTTGGCGATGCGTCACCGATAGAGGCAGCGCAGCCGCAAAGCCTTTTCAGAGGCGATGGCTTAGAATCCGCTCACTCTTTTTTTATTTCCTTATCAGGAGCGGTCATGACACCTGCGTTGGATCTGCTTAAGAAAGTGCGCGCCGAACATCGCATCCACAGTTATGAACACGATCCCAAGGCAGCCTCCTATGGCTTGGAGGCGGCGGAAAAGCTCGGGCTGGATCCGGCGCAGGTGTTCAAGACGTTGTTGGCGGCCAGTGAAAAAGGTGAGCTGTTGGTGGCGGTAGTGCCCGTGGCCGGGAGCCTGGATTTGAAAGGCTTGGCCCACGCCGCCGGTGTGAAGAAGGTGGAGATGGCCGACCCGGCCGCCGCGCAGCGTTCGACCGGTTATTTGCTCGGCGGTATCAGCCCGCTGGGGCAGAAGAAGCGTTTGCGCACGTTTATCGACAATTCCGCACAGCCACTCGCCAGCATGTTCGTCAGTGCGGGGCGGCGTGGGTTGGAAGTCGAGTTGGCGCCTTCGGTATTGAAGGAGCACACCGGGGCAGTGTTTGCTGATATCGGGCGTGCCTGATAGAGCAGGGCGGCCGCTGCGCAGCCTGTAGGGTAAAAATTCTGCTGATCTGTCACTGGATAATCCGTACCGCTACACCCCATGCTGGGCATCAGAAAAATAAGGAGAAGTGCCATGCAGCTTGCGTTTCATCAGGTCGATGCGTTCAGTGACCGGCCGTTCGGCGGTAATCCGGCGATGGTCTATCGGCTCGACGGCTGGCTTGCCGACGAGCTGATGCAGAAGATCGCCGCCGAGCATAACCTGGCTGAAACCGCGTTCCTGGTGCGTGAAGGTCAGCGTTGGCATATCCGCTGGTTCACCCCCACCACCGAAGTCCCGCTGTGTGGCCACGCCACGTTGGCCAGCGCTTATGTGCTGTTCGAGGTCTATCACGAAACCGTCGAGCGCCTGGATTTCATCTGCCGGTCCGGTTCGTTGAGCGTGACGCGCGAGGGTGATCGGCTGTGGTTGGATTTTCCGGCCGTCGTGCCTGCCGAGCTGGGCGTGTCCCTGGCCGTGCAGAGTGCCTTGGGCGTCGAAGCGGTGGATGTGCTGAGTTCCAACGAGTTGTTCGTGGTGCTGGAGTCGGAGCAAGCGGTGCTCGATTGCAAGCCGGACATGGTGGCCCTGGCGAAACTGCCCTGGCCCGGCGCTATCGTCACCGCGCCGGGGAGCAAGCATGATTTTGTCTCGCGCTATTTTGCCCCGGCGATCGGCATCAACGAAGACCCGGTGACCGGCTCGACCCATTGCAGCCTGATTCCTTATTGGTCCAAGCGCCTGGGCAAGCACGGGCTGACGGCTTATCAGTGTTCGGCCAGGGGCGGGGCGTTGTTTTGCCGGTTGGAGGGTGAGCGGGTGAAGATCGGCGGGAACGCGACGTTGGTGGCCAGCGGGACGTTGATGCTGCACTCAAGCCAATGACATCAAATGTGGGAGGTTGCTCGCGATAGCGGTGGTTCAGCCTGCACTGATGCTGAATGTGGCTATGTCATCGCGAGCAAGCTCGCTCCCACAGGATTTGTGGATGCCAGTCGATTTTGCGCCTGCGGCAAATTCCCATGTGGGAGGTTGCTCGCGATGGCGGTGGTTCAGCCTGCATCGATGCTGAACGTGTTCACTCCCACAATGATTAGCGGGCCGCGCTGTAGCGTCGCACTCCGCTGTCCACGGGTGGGATATGCGCCGCGGTGCTGCCTGAGGCCTGGAACAGCACCAGGTGTTCAGCCGCCACGCGGATGCCGACAGCGGCGCCGACCTGATGGTCGGCATGGCTGGGGAAGATCGATTCCAGTTGCGCACCTGTGGGTAACTGCAGGCGGTACAAGGTTGAAGCTCCCAGGAAGGTCTTGCCAACGATTCTGGCAGTAAGCGGGCTGTCCGGGGCGTAGACGATATCGTCTGGCCGCAGCAGCACGTCCACCGCGCCGCCGATGGGCCAGGTGTAGGCCCGGTTGCCGCGCAGCAGGCCCAGCTCGGTCAGCACCGATTCCGGGCTGTCGAGCTGGCCGCGTATGAAGTAGCCTTGGCCGACGAAACTGGCGACGAATGGCGTCAGTGGTTCGTGATACAGGTTGTAGGGCGTGTCCCACTGTTCCAGGCGACCTTCCCTGAATACGCCGACATGGTCACTCACGGCGAAGGCTTCTTCCTGGTCGTGGGTGACCAGGATCGCGCTAGTGCCGCGGGCCTTGAGAATGTCCCGCACTTCATGGCTGAGCTTGCGGCGCAGCTCGCCATCGAGGTTGGAGAACGGTTCATCGAGCAACAGCAGCTGCGGTTCCGGCGCCAGCGCACGGGCCAGGGCCACGCGCTGCTGTTGTCCGCCGGACAGTTCATGGGGAAAACGGCTGCCCAGGTGTTTCAGGTTGACCAGTTCCAGCAATTCTTCGACGACGCGGTCCTTGTTCGGATGCTTGCGAATGCCAAAGGCAATGTTCTGGGCCACGCTCAGGTGGGGAAACAGGGCGTAGTCCTGGAACACCATGCCGATGCGGCGTTTTTCCGGGGCGAGGGTGAAGCCGGCGCGGGAGATGGTGTCCCCGGCCAACTGGATTTCACCCTCGTGCACCGGTTCGAAGCCGGCAATGGCGCGCAAGGTCGTGGTCTTGCCGCACCCGGACGAACCGAGCAGGCAACCGATATCACCGGCATTGAGGTGCAGGTTGAGGTTCTGCACGACCCGCTGGTCCTGATAACCGCAGGCCAGGTTGTGCAAGTTCAGCAGCAGGGCGTGGCTCATGCGTGGTGATACGCCGGCTCGACCAGGAACTCGAGCAAGGCCTTCTGCGCATGCAGGCGATTCTCGGCCTGGTCCCAGGCTACCGAACGCGGGTCATCCAGCAGGTCCATGCTGATCTCCTCGCCACGGTGGGCCGGCAGGCAGTGCATGAACAACACGTCGGTATCCGCCAGGTCGAGCAGGGCCCGGTTGACCTGCAGTGGCGCGAACAATTCCAGGCGCCTGGCGGTTTCTTCCTCCTGGCCCATGGAGGTCCAGACGTCGGTGCTCACCAGGTGCGCACCGGCCACGGCCTGTTTCGGGTCACGGACGATGGACACCCGCTCCCCGGCCTTGGCCAGCAACTCGGCATTGGGGTCAAAACCTTCGGGGCAGGCGATGCGCAATTGGAAGTCGAATTGCATCGCCGCTTCTATATAGCTGTTGCACATGTTGTTGCCATCGCCGATCCAGGCCACGGTCTTGCCCTGGATCGAGCCACGGTGCTCGAGGAAGGTCTGCATGTCGGCCAGCAACTGGCAGGGGTGCAGGTCGTCGGACAGGCCGTTGATCACCGGTACGCGGGAATGGGCCGCGAATTCGGTCAGGGTGCTGTGGGCAAAGGTACGGATCATCACCGCGTCCAGCATGCTCGACATGACGATGGCGCAATCGCCGATGGGTTCGCCACGGCCCAGTTGGGTGTCGCGGGGCGACAGGAAAATCGCCTGGCCGCCCAGTTGGATCATGCCGGCTTCGAAAGAGATGCGGGTGCGGGTCGATGACTTCTCGAAGATCATCCCCAGCACACGGTTTTTCAAGGGCTCGAACAGTACGCCGCGATTACGCAGGTCCTTGAGCTCCACGCCTCGACGGATCACGCCGAGCAACTCATCGGGCGTGAAATCCATCAGGGAGAGAAAGTGCCTTGCGCTCATGATTGACTACCTTTTTGTAACTGACCGCAGATGCTCAAAGCCTTGTTTAATGAAAAAACGGGCGAGACCTGCGGCAAAAGCCGCACGGGGCGACGAAATAGGGGAAGGCGCGATCTTATAATTAAATGTCGCGTCTTACCAATAGGGCTACGGTTTTTGGGGATTTCAGCGAAGCCATCACGCGAATGCGATGGCGTATTTGAGGCCGGTTTCCTGACTGCAGCGACCCATTTGTACACTGGCGCTGCTCGGCTTGGCAATCAAGCGCGGCGGGCGCGCCATGGATGGAGGGCGGTTTGTGCCACGTCCTCCGACTCTGCGCCTGTCTGCTGGTGGCTGTGAAACATTTCCTAATGCAAAGGCCTGGGTTATAAATGAGCCTCAGCGGCACAGGAGCCCGAAATGGATTCGAAAGAGCGACAATTGATGGAATTGCTGGGGCTGACCGCACGCTCGCTGACCCACCTGACGGCATCGGTGACGTCCATGTCATTCGAATTGCTGCGCAGCGATGATGAAGTGACCAAGGCCGCCGGCCGCCGGATGATCGATCGCATGGCCACGATCAGCAGCGGTCTTGACGAGCATTGGCGATTGATTGGCGAACTGACCGGCGTGCCCATCGCCCAGGAGGAAGTGGAAACCGTCGAGGAAATCCAGCTCCTGGCGCCCCCCGAGGGCCCTTGATGGCACTTCATCGGCGCGCCTGATGGCCGGCAATTCACAGGACGAACGTCGCTGGCGCTGCCGGGCATCACGCGCCATAGTTTTGTTCCCGCGGCCGAAAGTGCCCGCCACGAATAAAACAGAGACTGGCCATGACCAAGACTCTCCACCACCGTGCGTGCCATCTGTGTGAGGCCATCTGCGGCTTGACCCTCGAAACCACCGAAACCGACGGCCAGGGCCTGGCGATCACCTCGATCAAGGGCGATGCGCTGGACACCTTCAGTCGCGGTCACATCTGCCCCAAGGCAGTGGCCCTGCAAGATATCCAGAACGATCCGGACCGCCTGCGCCAACCCGTGCAACGCATCGGCAACGAATGGCACCCCATCGCCTGGGACGATGCCTTCGCGTTGGTGGCCGCGCGCCTGGCGGATATCCAGGCGCGCCATGGCCAGAATGCGGTGGCGGTCTACCAGGGCAACCCCAGCGTGCATAACTATGGGCTGATGACCCACAGCAACTATTTCCTGGGCCTGTTGAAGACCCGCAGCCGTTTCTCGGCAACCTCGGTGGACCAACTGCCCCATCACCTGACCAGCCACCTGATGTACGGCCACGGCTTGCTACTGCCGATTCCGGACATCGATCACACCGATTTCATGCTGATCCTGGGCGGCAACCCACTGGCCTCCAACGGCAGCATCATGACCGTGCCGGACGTGGAGAAGCGCCTCAAGGCGATCCAGGCCCGTGGCGGCAAAGTGGTGGTGGTCGATCCGCGCCGCAGCGAAACGGCGGCCATTGCCGACCAGCATGTCTTCGTGCGTCCCGGGGGCGATGCCGCGCTGCTGTTTGGCTTGCTCAATACCCTGTTCAGCGAAGGCCTGACCCGTGACAGCCACCTGCCGGTGGACGGCCTGGACGAGGTGCGCGCGGCCGTTGCTGCTTTCACGGCTGAAGCGATGAGCCCGCTCTGTGCGGTGCCGGCAGCGCAGATCCGGCAATTGGCCCGGGACTTCGCCGCCGCCCCGTCAGCGGTGTGCTACGGGCGGATGGGGGTGTCGACCCAGGCGTTTGGTACGCTGTGTCACTGGCTGATCCAGGTGATCAACCTGGTGACCGGCAATCTGGATCGGGTGGGCGGTGCGCTGTGTACCGAGCCGGCGGTGGACCTGGTGGCGACCACCTCGGGCGGGCATTTCAATCGTTGGCAGAGCCGGGTGTCCGGGCGTCCCGAATACGCAGGCGAGCTGCCAGTGTCGGCCCTGGCCGAGGAGATGCTGACCGAAGGCGAAGGCCAGATTCGGGCGCTGGTCACCGTGGCCGGCAACCCGGTGTTGTCTACACCCAACGGGCGGCAGTTGGAGCAGGCCCTGGATGGGTTGGAGTTCATGGTCAGCGTCGATCTGTACATCAACGAAACCACCCGTTACGCCGACCTGATCCTGCCCTCGACCTCGGCCCTGGAAAACGATCATTACGACACCACCTTCAACCTGTTCGCGGTGCGCAACGTGACCCGTTTCAACCGGGCGATCCTGCCCAAGCCCGAGGGGGCGCTGCACGACTGGGAAATCTTTGTCGGCCTGGCCAAGGCCTTCGCTGCCCGGACCGGCAAGGAACTCAAGCCGACCATGCCGCCGGCGCAGATGATCGATCTTGGCCTGCGCAGCGGGGCGTATGGCGACGCCTCGCCACACAAGCTGTCCCTGGCGACCTTGTTCGACCATCCCCATGGCATCGACCTCGGCGCACTCAAGCCCAACCTGGCCCCGCGCTTGAAAACCGAAAACCAACGGGTGCAGGCCGCGCCGGCGGTGATTCTCGCCGACCTTGCGCGCTTTGCCGCGTTGCAGGCGCCAGAACCGGACGAGTTGCTGATGATTGGCCGCCGCCATGTGCGCAGCAACAACTCCTGGATGCATAACTTCCATCGACTGGTGAAGGGCAAGCCGCGTCATCAATTGCTGATGCACCCGGATGACCTCGCCTCGCGCGGCCTTGCCGACGGGCAGCGTGTGACGGTCAGTTCGCGGGTGGGGGCCATCGAAGTCGAGGTCCTGGGCAGCCTGGACATGATGAAAGGCGTGGTCAGCCTGCCCCACGGCTGGGGTCATGCCCGGCCGGGCGTGCAGATGACCATTGCCAGTGGACAGCCGGGCTCCAGCGCCAATGACCTGACCGATGATTGCCAGCTCGATGAGTTGTCCGGCAACGCGGCGCTCAACGGTGTACCGGTGAAGGTGGCGGCTGCGTAGAATTGTCTCTGAGCAGCACGTTCTGCTTTCCGTTACAATGCGCCACCGTGTCGACAACTGACGTCGCAAAGTTTAAGCCGAGGTGCTCCGTGGATATCATCGAAACCATTAAAGACCAGATTGCCAACAACACCATCCTGCTTTACATGAAAGGCTCGCCGAACGCGCCACAGTGCGGCTTCTCGGCCAAGGCTGCTCAGGCGGTGATGGCGTGTGGCGAGAAGTTTGCCTACGTGGACATCCTGCAGAACCCGGAAATCCGCGCCAACCTGCCCAAGTACGCCAACTGGCCAACCTTCCCGCAGTTGTGGGTGGGCGGTGAGCTGATCGGTGGTAGCGACATCATGACCGAGATGGCCGCCGACGGTTCCTTGCAGGCCACGATCAAGGCAGCGGTAGAAAAAGCGACGGCGAACAAGACCGAAGCCTGATCCACCCCTGACAAATGTGGGAGCGAGCCTGCTCGCGATGAGGGAGTGTCAGTCAATACAGTTGTGATTGATGCACCGCTATCGCGAGCAGGCTCGCTCCCACAGTGGATTTCAGTTGTCCTTGGAATCCAGGCAATAAAAAGCCCCGCCTCTCGAAAGAGGGCGGGGCTTTTTAGTGGCCTGCTGCCGGGGAAGTTTACTCTTCGCCCATCTGCGATTGCAGGTAGTTCTCAAGACCGACTTTGTCGATCAGGCCCAGTTGGGTTTCCAGCCAGTCGATGTGCTCTTCCTCGGATTCGAGGATGTCTTCCAGCAGTTCACGGCTACCGAAGTCGCCAACGCTTTCGCAATGGGCAATGGCGGCCTTCAGGTCAGCGTGGCCGGTGCGCTCGATGCGCAGGTCGCACTCGAGCATTTCCCGGGTGTGTTCGCCGATGTGCAGCTTGCCCAGGTCCTGGACGTTCGGCAGGCCTTCGAGAAACAGGATGCGCTTGATCAGTTTGTCCGCGTGTTTCATCTCGTCGATGGACTCGTGGTACTCGTGCTTGCCCAGCTTGTTCAGGCCCCAATCCTCGTACATGCGCGCATGCAGGAAGTATTGGTTGATCGCGACCAGCTCATTGGCAAGGATCTTGTTGAGATGCTGGATGACTGTAATGTCGCCTTTCATGATGAGGCCTGCCCTGTAATAGCTGTGTATAGGGCGGAGTTTGAGCCGCGTATTTATCAGTGTCAAACCTAAGTTATTGAATAATAAATGAAAATTAATCGGAATAAGAATGTTTGTGTTCCGCGTCTGGACGCTAAGCATTTGATTTACAGGCATAAAAAAACCGGACATCGAGTCCGGTTCCTTGAAAAGCTGTCCTTACGCGGCAGTAAATTCTACCGGGTAGGGGATCGAGGCCTGTGCCGTTTGCACCTTGGCGAGGGTTTCACGCACCACGTCCTTGGCCAGGCAGGCACATTTGCCGCATTGGCTGGCTACGCCGGTGGCCTGGCGGACTTCGCGATAGCTGCAGCAACCTTCATAGATCGCTTCGCGGATTTGTCCGTCGGTGACGCCAGTGCAGAGGCATACATACATAAGTGAGAACCGTCGCTGGTTGTGACTCAATTGAGACGGATCTTAATGTTAACGAGAATGATTGTCAAAGTGGTTTCTCAAGGACTTGCGCCAGAGCGGTGCCAGGCTGACGAACGGTTTTTTCCTTGGGCAACAAAGGCAGCACGCAGCGGGGCGGCGATTTTTCGATACCACCGAAAAACCCTTGAAGACAGTCCAAATGCGCGGTGTATGATGGTCGGCCCTTGCAAGCGGGTTCGTGTCACAGGGCTGTCGCCTGAGGGTGGCAGGCTGGCCCGGACTTTGTTTTCACGCTAATTACATCAGGAGATATCCAATGAGCGT
Organism: Pseudomonas sp. NFACC13-1; assembly: GCF_900104425.1. Classification (NCBI taxonomy): domain Bacteria; kingdom Pseudomonadati; phylum Pseudomonadota; class Gammaproteobacteria; order Pseudomonadales; family Pseudomonadaceae; genus Pseudomonas; species Pseudomonas sp. NFACC13-1. The sequence goes on from NZ_FMXV01000001.1 coordinate 461,192, forward strand.
ACTCGTAGGCAAACAAGCCCCTGACTTCACCGTGCCAGCCGTGCTTGGCAACGGCGAAATCGTCGACAGCTTCACCCTGTCCTCGGCCATCAAAGGCAAATACGGCCTGGTGTTCTTCTATCCGCTGGACTTCACCTTCGTCTGCCCGTCCGAGCTGATCGCACTGGATCACCGCATGGACGACTTCAAGGCGCGCAACGTTGAAGTGATCGCTGTTTCGATCGACTCGCACTTCACTCACAACGCCTGGCGCAACACCCCGATCAACAATGGCGGTATCGGTCAGGTGAAATACACCATGGCTGCCGACATGAAGCACGAAATCGCCAAGGCCTACGACGTTGAGTCCGAAGGCGGCGTGGCCTTCCGTGGCGCCTTCCTGATCGACGACAAGGGCGTTGTCCGTTCGCAGATCGTCAACGACCTGCCGCTGGGCCGTAACATGGAAGAGCTGATCCGTCTGGTCGACGCCCTGCAATTCCACGAAGAGCACGGCGAAGTCTGCCCGGCCAACTGGAAAAAAGGCGACAAGGGCATGACCGCATCCCCTGAAGGCGTTGCCGCATACCTGGGCGAGCACGGCGACAAGCTGTAAGCGCATCCAGGCATAAAAAAACCGGCCCTCGATGGGCCGGTTTTTTTATGGGGATTTCAACCAAATCATCGGCTGAAACACAGCGCTCTGTGGCGAGGGGATTTAGCCCGCTGGGCCGCGAAGCGGCCCCAAGCCTGCCAATTGAGTTGCCTGGCTCACCTTTCCGGGACTGCTGCGCAGTCCAGCGGGGATAAATCCCCTCGCCACAAAAGAGCCAAGCCTGGCTCTATGTCAGTCGTCGAAATCCTGCCAGCCACCCATTTCTTTCCACCGGTTGACGATGCCGCAGAACAGCTCGGCGGTCTTCTCGGTGTCGTAGCGGGCCGAGTGCGCCTCACGGCCATCGAAATCGATGTCGGCGGCCTGGCAGGCCTTGGCCAGGACGGTCTGGCCATACGCCAGGCCTGCCAGGGTCGCGGTGTCGAAGCTGGAGAACGGGTGGAACGGGTTGCGCTTCATGTCCAGGCGCGCGACGGCGGCGTTGAGGAAGCCCAGATCGAAGCTGCTGTTGTGGCCCACCAGGATTGCGCGCTTGCAACCGTTGGCCTTGAGCGCCTTGCGCACACCACGGAAGATGTCGGTCAAGGCCGTTTCTTCGCTGACCGCCATGCGCAACGGGTGATCGAGCTTGATCCCGGTGAACTCCAGAGCCGCCGCTTCGACGTTGGCGCCTTCGAACGGTTCGACACGGAAGAAATAGGTGTGGTCAGGGAACACAAAGCCTTTTTCGTCCATGCCGATGGTAGTCGCGGCGATTTCCAGCAAGGCGTCGGTGGCGGAATTGAAACCACCGGTTTCTACATCGACGACGACCGGCAGATAACCACGGAACCGCGCGGCCATGGGGTGACGGGCGCCGCCCGAACCACCGTTGCCGTCCAGTTCGTCGTCGAAATGATCTTCACTCACGCGTTTTCCTCCAGCAGGCGCCAGCGCAGTTTTTCACCGGCGCGCAGCGGGATGACAGTCTGCTCGCCGAAGGGCAGGCTGACGGGGGCGGTCCATTCGTCACGGACCAGGGTAATACGGTCGGTGTTCACCGGCAGGCCATAGAAGCGCGGACCATGCAGGCTGGCGAAGCCTTCGAGTTTTTCCAGCGCATTGCGCTGTTCGAACGCCTCGGCGTACATCTCGATGGCGGCATAGGCGGTGTAGCAGCCGGCGCAACCGCAGGCCGCTTCCTTGGCGTGACGGGCGTGGGGCGCCGAGTCGGTGCCGAGGAAAAACTTGGCGCTGCCGCCGGTGGCGGCGTCCAGCAAGGCTTCCTGGTGGGTATTGCGCTTGAGGATCGGCAGGCAGTAGAAGTGCGGCCGGATCCCGCCTACCAGCATGTGGTTGCGGTTGTACAGCAGGTGGTGGGCGGTAATGGTCGCGCCGACGTTGGCCGGGGCCTCGTTGACGAACTGCACGGCATCGCCGGTGGTGATGTGTTCGAACACCACCTTGAGGGTCGGGAAACGCTCCACGACACGGCGCATGTGCTCGTCGATGAAGATCTTCTCGCGGTCGAACACATCGACGTCGCCCCGGGTAACCTCACCATGGATCAACAACGGCATGCCGACTTCGGCCATGGCCTCCAGCGCCGGGAAGATCTTGTCGATGCTGGTGACACCGGAATCGGAGTTGGTCGTCGCGCCGGCGGGATACAGCTTGGCGGCATGGACAAAACCGCTGGCCTTGGCGTCGCGAATCTCTTCGGGCTGGGTGCGGTCGGTGAGGTAAAGCACCATCAGCGGTTCGAAGCGGCTGCCAGCCGGGCGCGCGGCGAGGATACGCTGGCGATAGCCATCGGCCTCGGCGGCGTTGCGCACGGGCGGAACCAGGTTAGGCATGATGATTGCGCGCCCGAAGGTGCGCGCGACATCGGCGACGGTATGGGTCAACACAGCACCATCGCGAAGATGAATATGCCAGTCGTCGGGACGCAGCAGGGTCAGGCGGTCGGACATTGGGGGGCTTCCAGGCGGGTCAAACTCTGGGGAATGCTACCGGAAAAGACCGATTCAGGCACCCGCTATCAAGTTCTGCCACAACTTACCGATAGCTCCTACAGGTGTGCCACGAATCCGTGCAGTGCCCCGGACAGGTGTCATGCCCTCAAGCATGCGTCGATCTTTGTATAAAAGTCAGTGGAGCCTCCCGTGCGCCAGCGTTATCTAGCCTTGCTCAGTGTGTTTGCCAGCCTTCCCGCCATGGCGCTCACTTTCCAGACCCGTCTGGAGAGCATTGAGTGGACGGTCGAAGGCGACAAGTTCGAGTGCCGGCTGAGCCAGCCGATCACCGATTTCGGCACTGGCGAATTCGTGCGCCGGGCGGGCGAGCAGGCCACGTTCCGCCTCAAGAGCTACAACCCGATGCTGGGCGGCGGTTCGGCCACCTTGCTGGCGGCGGCCGCACCGTGGCAACCGGGGCGCGGCGATATCAACCTGGGCTCGGTCAGCATTGGCAGTGGCGATGTATTGTTCAACAGCTCCCAGGTCCAGGCCGGACGCTTGATCAGTGGGCTGATGGACGGTCGCAGCCCGGTGGTTCGGCGCAACACCGAGGACGGTCGAGTGTCGGAAGTCCGGTTGCTGCCGGTGCGTTTCAACAAAGCCTTCAGCGATTATCAGAGCTGTGTCGCCAAGTTGTTGCCGAAGAATTTCGAGCAGGTGAAGCAGACCCAGATCGGCTTCCCCGGCGAAGAAGTCGAACTCGATGCCCGGGCCAAGGCCCAGTTGCAGGTGATGCTCGACTTCATCAAGGCCGATCCGAGTGTCAATCATATCGAGCTTGACGGTCACTCCGACAACAGCGGCAATCGCCTGACCAACCGCGAGCTGTCGCGCCGCCGGGCCCTGGCGGTCCAGGACTTCTTCAAGGCCAATGGTTTCCAGGAGTCGCAGATCACCCTGCGCTTCCACGGCGAGCGTTATCCCCTGGTGCCCAACACCAACGCCGCCAACCGGGCCAAGAACCGTCGGGTGGCCGTGCGCCTCGAACGCGTGGCGGCTAGCGAAGCACCGACACCCCAGGCCCCCGCCGCGCAGCCTGCACCCGCTGCGGCCCCTGCCAAGGTGCCGGCGCCCACCGCGGCGCCGGCCAAGACACCGGCACCACCGCCCGCCGGGACGACCGCGCGGACCTCCTGATTCGATTTTGACCGTCGCGCGTTCGACATAATCTGTCGCTTCGTCGTCATAAGCTGTCGCGCCCCTGTAAATTATCCGCGCTGGACGTTAGACTTCACGGCTTTCCGTAGAACCCGTGGAGTGATGGCATGGCGGACGTAAACAAGGTCGTTCTGGCGTATTCCGGCGGCCTGGACACTTCGGTGATCCTCAAGTGGCTGCAGGACACTTATAACTGCGAAGTGGTGACCTTCACCGCTGACCTGGGACAGGGCGAAGAGGTCGAGCCTGCACGCGCCAAGGCCCAGGCCATGGGCGTCAAAGAGATCTACATCGATGACCTGCGCGAAGAGTTCGTCCGCGACTTCGTATTCCCGATGTTCCGCGCCAACACCGTTTACGAAGGCGAGTACCTGCTGGGTACGTCCATCGCCCGTCCGTTGATTGCCAAGCGCCTGATCGAAATCGCCAACGAAACCGGCGCCGATGCCATTTCCCACGGCGCGACCGGCAAAGGCAACGACCAGGTGCGTTTCGAGCTGGGCGCCTATGCCCTCAAGCCAGGCGTGAAAGTCATTGCCCCGTGGCGTGAATGGGACCTGCTGTCCCGTGAAAAACTGATGGACTACGCCGAGAAGCACGCGATTCCAATCGAGCGTCACGGCAAGAAGAAATCCCCGTACTCGATGGATGCCAACCTGCTGCACATCTCCTATGAAGGCGGCGTGCTGGAAGACACCTGGACCGAGCACGAAGAAGACATGTGGCGCTGGACCGTCTCTCCCGAGAAGGCCCCGGATACCCCGCAATACCTGGAGCTGACCTATCGCAATGGCGATATCGTCGCCCTGGACGGCGTGGAAATGAGCCCGGCCACCGTGCTGGCGACCCTGAACCGCATCGGCGGCGAACATGGCATCGGTCGTCTGGACATCGTCGAGAACCGCTATGTCGGCATGAAGTCCCGCGGCTGCTACGAAACCCCGGGCGGTACCATCATGCTGCGCGCTCACCGGGCGATCGAATCGATCACCCTGGACCGCGAAGTGGCTCACCTCAAGGACGAGCTGATGCCCAAGTACGCCAGCCTGATCTACACCGGCTACTGGTGGAGCCCTGAGCGTCTGATGCTGCAGCAGATGATCGACGCCTCCCAGGCTCACGTGAATGGCGTGGTACGCCTGAAGCTGTACAAGGGCAACGTGATTGTCACCGGGCGTAAGTCCGACGAGTCGCTGTTCGACGCCAACATCGCGACCTTCGAAGAAGACGGCGGTGCCTACAACCAGGCCGACGCGGCTGGCTTCATCAAGCTCAACGCCCTGCGCATGCGCATCGCGGCGAACAAGGGTCGCAAGCTGTTCTGACCCTGGCGATAAAAAAACGGCCTGCCTTGAGCAGGCCGTTTTTTTTGCCCTCTGTTTTGCGCGCGCAGCCTATGTGCTGCAGCGCTGTCTCCTGATAGCTCATTCATCCTGCCCGCGGGTCGCAAGGTCTGCGTGGTGGTAAATGACGTACACAACGATGCCGGCGTGTTTCAAATGCTCCGGTCGGCAAGGCTCGATCAGGCGGTGGGATTGGCGGCATAGGATGCAAAGCGGATCCGGCGGTTCATGTCTGGGGCGATGAAGGCTTATCAGTCGCCGCCGCTGGTCCTTGCCCGTCCGGCGTAGCATTCGTTTACGCCGACAGGCCGCGTCATCCATGGTCTTTATGAAGTGTTTGCTCTTGCGAAAATCCGAAGGTGAATACAAGGAACGATAATTGAAGTTGAGGGTGATGAAAAAAAGCAGCAATAAATAAAAGGGAAAGCTGATCAGGAACCAGAGGTAATACTCACGGTCCTGGTCATCCAGAAAAGGCAGGGAAACAGCCGCGGACGTTTCGGATAAAGTCGCGAATATGGCGATAAGGGTCATGGGGTTGGTAATGGTCTTCAAAGGTTTGTTCATGGTTAATGCTCATGGAATATTCATGCTCGTGAGTGGGTTGGAAAAATAATATCGGTGGTTAATAAAGTGTCGCTGAAACAATCAGGGGCGCCGATGTTTTATAACGGCTGCCTGAACGTTTCTTATATATGAATTTCCGCTGCTGAAGTGAGGGGTGCCTGTTTTAACAGTAAATAATTCAGTTACTCTTTATGAGTGAAGTGCTTTCCAATGACCGGTCCGCAGGCAGGCATGGTGGCGAAAGAGCGCATTATTCATAGGGGTACCGGATGCTCAAGGGCGGTCGGTCCTGCTCTGTAAAAAATTGAGGACACATTTTTCCCGGCGGGATTTGTAGGAGTTTTCTGTATAGCTTGTAGGATCTGTCTCTCGGTGCGAGCGGTCAGGGGGGGGCGGCATGCCAAGGTAGAAATGACTAGGCTATTGTGCGTGCTCTAAAAATTCGAACAGCGAAGTTGGATTTGCCCATGAATAAAGTGCTGATCGTGGATGATCATCCCGTCATTCGTCTTGCTGTACGTTTGCTGATGGAGCGTCATGGTTATGAGGTCGTTGCCGAAACCGACAACGGCGTCGATGCGTTACAACTTGCTCGTGAACTTATGCCCGATATCGTCATTCTCGATATCGGTATTCCGAAACTGGACGGGTTGGAGGTCATTGCCCGTTTGACGGCCATACCTTCGTCAATGAAGGTGTTGGTACTGACTTCCCAGGCGCCTGGGCATTTTTCAATGCGCTGCATGCAGACAGGGGCGGCCGGGTATGTCTGCAAGCAACAGGACCTTACTGAATTATTAAGTGCAATCAAGGCAGTGCTGTCCGGCTACAGTTACTTTCCCAACCAGGCATTGCATACGGTGCGATCGAGCCTGGGTAATGCCAGTGAGTCCGATATGGTCGATCGGTTATCGGGGCGGGAGATGATGGTCTTGCAGCAACTGGCGCGCGGCAAGACCAACAAGGAAATCGCCGATGGAATGTTCTTGAGCAACAAGACCGTCAGTACTTACAAGACCCGTCTGTTATTGAAGCTCAATGCCCGTTCGCTGGTCGACCTGATCGAGCTGGCGCAGCGCAATGGGTTGGTGTGAGGCTGCTGTCACGCGTACTCAGTAAAAAGCCTCCGTCAGGGAGGCTTTTACGTGTCAGAGGTCAAAGTCGTAATCGGCCAGTTGCTTCTGTAAACGACGCTCTTCCAGCAGGTTGTCGATGGTGCGGCGCTTGCTCAGGTTGGTTTTCGCTACTTCCGGCACGACCGCAGGTTCACCGTCGTCGGCCTCAACGGCGATGAATTCGTCTTCTACATCCAGTTGTTCTTTGCCAGCACTCATGGGTTCGACTCCAGGCTAAGACTGCCATTGGCGCTCCTTATATCGATAAACCACGGGCTGGTAAAAAAGATTTTTTCAATCGATAGATCGATAAAAGCAATAGCGCCTCAATCGTCCGAGGTCTTGTGCTTGTATTCGCATAAATCTTCGATTCGGCAGCTGCCGCAGCGGGGCTTGCGCGCCAGGCAGACGTAGCGTCCATGGAGGATGAGCCAGTGATGGGAGTCCAGCAGGTATTCCTTGGGGACAAACTTCATCAGCTTCTTCTCCACCTCCACCACGTTTTTGCCGGGGGCCAGTCCGGTACGGTTGCTGACGCGGAAAATGTGGGTGTCCACCGCCATGGTCAACTGCCGAAACGCGGTATTGAGCACGACGTTGGCGGTTTTGCGGCCGACGCCTGGAAGGGCTTCCAGCGCTTCACGGGTCTGCGGGATTTCGCTGCCGTGGCGCTCGATCAGCAGGCGGCAGGTTTCGATCACGTTTTTGGCCTTGCTGTTGAACAGGCCGATGGTCTTGATGTACTCGGACAACCCTTCGACGCCCAGGGCGTAGATCGCCTCCGGGGTGTTGGCGACCGGGAACAATTTAGCCGTGGCCTTGTTGACACCGACGTCGGTGGACTGGGCCGACAGGATGACCGCGATCAGCAATTCGAACGGCGAGGAATAGGCCAGTTCGGTTTTCGGTTCCGGGTTGTCCTCGTGAAAGCGACGGAATATTTCCAGGCGTTTTGCGGCGTTCATGGGCGCGGCGTTTCCTCGGTGGTTGAAGGGGATTTGGCTGCCGTCCAGGCCTGTCGGGCCGCCAGCAGCAGGCCGAGCAAAATGAACCCGCCCGGGGCGAGCAGGGCCAGGGGGAGGCCGCTGCCGATCAGCTCACGCAGGGTGCCCAGGCTGACCATCAAGAGACCGAACACCCCAGCCAGCCTGAGGCGTCCAGGCCAGCGAGACTCGACGAAGAAACCCGCTTGCTCCAGCGCCACGCAGCTCAAGGCGATCCAGCCCAGGTAAAGCCCCAGCGGTCGATACAGTTCCAATGCCCAGCCCTGGACGACAAAACCTATGCAGGTGGTCAGGGTTGCGGCCAGCACGATGGCGGCGAACAGTTGTTGCGTGGTTGTCAGGTATTGCCGGACACACCCCATGGCCAAGCCCTGGCAGAAGAACATCAAGGCCCAGGCCAGCCATAGCACCAGTGCGGCCATCAGCGAATCGCTGGCGCCCACCAGCGGGACGAGCAGCAGGCCGTGTGTCAGGCCCCATGGCTTATTCATTGGCAGGCACTCCCAACCGAGCCTTGTGCTCGTCGAAGTAACGCAACGCGTCGTGAACCGCTTGGAGCACCGCCCGGGACGTCACCGTTGCGCCGGCCAGTTGATCGAACTGTCCCTGGTCCTTCTTCAGGGCCCAGCCGCTGTCGTCAGGCGCCTGGCGTGATTTGCCGGTGAAGGCCTGCATCCAGGCGTTCGGCCACCCGGCAATCGCCGCGCCCAACCCGGGTGTTTCGGCTTGGCGCAACGTCTTGACGCCCAGCAGCCGGCCCTGTGGATCGATGGCGACCAGCAATTCGATGCTGCCCTCGTAGCCTGGCGCCTGGCTACGCAGCAGCACGGCGCTGGGCTGGCCATTGCGGCTCGCCAGATAACCGCCCAGCAGCGTGCTATGGGCCAAGGTCACCGAGGCGGTGAGAACGGGGTGCGCCAATGGCTGATTGTCGTAGAGGTCGGTGGGCAGCACCTCAAGCAAGGTCCTGTTCGCCAATGCTTGCCGCTGGGCTTCGATGCGCCCAGCGGTGCCGAAGTGCGTGAGGTACGTGGCACCGCTACCGAGGCCGATCAACAGGATCAGGATTGCCACGCCGCGGGGATTCTTCATGTCAGTGGCCGCCGTTGTCGCGCCTCGGCAAACCGGTCCAGTGCCGGCACGCCGAGGTTCATCAGCAACACCGCGAACGCCACGCCATCCGGGTAGCCGCCCCAGGTGCGGATCAGGTAGACCAGCAGCCCCATGCCCGCCCCGAACAGCAGGCGGGCGAGAGGAGCCTTGGCGCCCGAGACCGGTTCGGTCGCGATAAAAAACGCGCCGAGCATGGTCGCGCCGCTGAACAGATGAAACAGCGGTGAGCCATGGGAATCGGAGCCCGACCCGTTCCAGCACAGCAGGCTGACGATAAACAGGCTCGCCAGCAGGCCCACCGGCGCATGCCAGCTGAACACCCGTTGTTGCAACAGAAACAGGCCGCCCGCCAGGAAGGCCAGATTGACCCATTCGGCACCGCGGCCACCGAAACGCCCGAACGCCGGATCGCTGGCGAACAGTTCATCGATGGTCAGGCTCGTGTTGGTCCGCAGGCTGTCCAGCGCGGTGGCCCCGGCCCAGGCGTCGGGCGCCGGATGAGTGCCGAACACCTGTTGCAAGCCTTCAAGCAGGCCCAAACCGTGGGACGCGGGACTCATATAGGCGGGAAACGCCATCAGCACCAGGGCATACCCGAGCATCGCCGGGTTGAACGGGTTGCTGCCGACGCCGCCCCACAGGTGCTTGCCGAACAGCAAGGCGCAGGCGGCCGCGGTGACGGTCAGCCACCACGGGCAATACGCCGGCAAGGCCAGGGCCAGCAGCGTGGCACTGACCAGCGCGCTGCCATCGTTCAGCTCGGGTTTGAGCGGCCGGCGGCGCAAACGCAGCACCAACGCTTCGACTGCCAGCGCGGTGAGGCCGGACAACAGCAGGTTGAGCGCCACGCCCCAGCCCTGGAACCACAGCAACGCCAGCACGCCAGGCAGTGTCGCCAACAACACCCGCGTCATCGCTGGCCGCAGCCGTTCGTCCACGGGCTCAGGAAGCGGCATGGACGTCCACCTGGCGTTCGGCATCCTTCACCGCTTGCTCCAACGCCTGCAGTTGTTCATCCGATGCCGCTGCCGTACGGGCTTTGCTGAGTTCGGCGCGGCGCATCGCCAGTTGGATCTTGGCCCGCTTCAGTTCGGCGCTTTGTGCCGGAGCCGGGACTGGCGTGATCGCGGGTGCGGCGTTCTCCAGTTGGCTCAGGGCCTGTTCGGCCGCTTCGAACTGGCGTTGCAGCAGGATCAGTTGCGACTGTTGCTCGAAGGTTGGCGGATGGCCGAACGCTTTCAAGGACTTGTTCAACTGCGCCCGGCTCATGGCCAGGTCAACCTTGGCTTTTTTCAAGGCGGCATCGGCGGTGGCGGCTTTTTGCGCGCGCACGCGTTCCAGTGCGGCTTGTACGGGATCGAGCGGCTGTTCCTGTTCCTTGGCCTGGGCCGCGCGCTGGGTTCGAGCCAAGCGCTCCGCCTGGCGCTGTTCTTCTTCGCGGCGCAGGCGCGCATTGCGTTGTTCGAAGCGGCGCCGGGCGTGGTTGCGCTTGGCTGTTCGCGCCTGTTGCTCGGCGGCGCTGAAGGCCAGGCCGCCGACAATCGGCAACACGCTTGCCGTCGGCAGGGGCCGCATTTCGATGCAGTCGACCGGGCAGGGCGCCACGCACAGGTCGCAGCCGGTGCATTCGTCGATGAGGACGGTGTGCATCAGCTTGGCCGCGCCGACAATCGCGTCCACCGGACAGGCCTGGATGCACTTGGTGCAACCGATGCATTCGGCTTCGCGGATAAAGGCGATTTGCGCTGGAGCCACGCCGCGACTGGTGTCCAGTTCCAGCACCGGTATTTTCATCAGCTCGGCCAGGGCCGCGATGGTTTCGCGCCCGCCGGGCGGGCATTTGTTGATCGGCTCGCCCTGGGCGATGCCTTCGGCGTAGGGCTTGCACCCGGGGTGGCCGCACTTGCCGCATTGGGTCTGCGGCAACAGGGCGTCGATACGTTGAATCAGGCTCATGTTTTGACCAGCCCGCGCAATCCGAGAAAGGCCACCGCCATCAGTCCGGCACTGATCAACTGAATCGGCAGGCCTCGAAAGGGCAAGGCAATAGCGTGATTGAAGGTGCGCTGGCGCAGGTCGTCGAACAGGCTCAGCACCAGCCAGAAGCCCAGCCCGGCACCCAGGCTCAGCGCCATGGCGTGGCCCAGGCCTCGGTCTTCCTGACCGTTGAGCAGCGTGACGCCCAGGATGCCGGCATTGCCGAGCAGCAGCGGCCACAATCCATCGAATGGCATTGCTGGCAGCCAGCGTGTCAGCAGGCGCAACAAGGGCCCGATCAGCAAGATGCTCAAGGACAGCCAGACCAACAGGCGCAGGAATGTCAGATGGGTTGGCACGAGCACCCCATGGTCGACCAGATAACCCAGGGTGCCGACGATCAGCATCAGGCACGCCGTTGCCAGGCCCAGGGCGTGCACCTGCCTTCTGCCGTTGGCCGCCAGCAGCGGATCGACGCCCAGCGGCCAATGCAACACCAGGTTGTTGATCAGGGCGGCGCTGAACAGCGTGAGGACGATTTCGGTCATGGGCGTGTGGGCGACAAAGGGCCTGTTACAAGATTAGGCATTATCCGCCACGCCGGGAGTGCGGGCCAGATATGAAAATCCCACAGCCACCTGCAAGGCGACTGTGGGATCGGTGCAGCACGCGGTCGCGTTACTTGATCCGCTGGCCCGGCTTGGCGCCGCTGTCAGGGCTCAACAGGTAGATTTCCTCGCCACCGGGGCCCGCCGCCATCACCATGCCTTCGGAGATGCCGAAGCGCATTTTGCGCGGCTTGAGGTTGGCGATCATCATCGTCAACCGACCTTCGAGCTTGGCCGGGTCCGGGTAGGCACTCTTGATACCGGAGAACACGTTGCGTTGCTCGTCGCCGATGTCCAGGGTCAGGCGCAGCAGCTTGTCGGCCCCTTCGACGGCTTCGGCCTTGACGATCAGCGCCACGCGCAGGTCAACGGCGGCGAAAGCGTCGAAGTCGATTTCCGGCGACAACGGATCCTTGGTCAACTCACCGTTGCCGGTCGCGCCGCCGGTATCGGTCTGGCTGGCGGCCAGGTCTTCCTTGGAGGCGTCGATCATGGCTTGGACCTTGGTGGCATCGATACGGGTCATCAATGGCTTGAACGCATTCAGTTGATGGTTGCTCAGCAGTGTCTGGTGGTCGTTCCAGGTCAGCGGCGAGACGTTCAGGAACGCTTCGGCATCAGCGGCCAGCAACGGCAGCACTGGCTTGAGGAAGATCACCAACTGGCGGAACAGGTTGATGCCCAAGGCGCAGATGGCCTGGACTTCGTCTTGCTTGCCTTCCTGCTTGGCCAGCGACCACGGGGCCTTGTCGGCGATCCAGGCATTGGCGCGGTCGGCCAGGGCCATGATTTCGCGCATGGCGCGGGCAAAGTCGCGGCTCTCGTAGGCATCGGCGATGCTGGGCGCCGCCGCCAGGAAAGCGTCGGTCAGTTCCGGCGCGGCGTTACCGGCGACCAGGACCCCGGCGTTGCCCTTGTGGATGAACCCGGCGCAACGGCTGGCAATGTTGACGACCTTGCCCACCAGGTCGGAGTTGACCTTCTGCACGAAGTCTTCGAGGTTCAGGTCCAGGTCGTCGACGCCGCGGCCGAGCTTGGCCGCGTAGTAGTAGCGCAGGTATTCCGGCGACAGGTGGTCCAGGTAGGTCCGGGCCTTGATGAAGGTGCCGCGGGACTTGGACATCTTCTGGCCATTGACGGTCAGGTAGCCGTGGACGTTGATGCCGGTCGGCTTGCGGAAACCGGCGCCTTCGAGCATGGCGGGCCAGAACAGCGCGTGGAAGTTGACGATGTCCTTGCCGATGAAGTGATACACCTCGGCCGTGGAGTCCTTGCCCCAGAACGCGTCGAAGTCCAGCCCTGGCGTGCGGTCGCAAAGGTTCTTGAAGCTCGCCATGTAGCCGATGGGCGCATCCAGCCACACGTAGAAATACTTGCCGGGTTCGCCGGGGATTTCGAAGCCGAAGTACGGTGCATCGCGGGAAATGTCCCACTCCTGCAGGCCCGAGTCGAGCCATTCGGCGAGCTTGTTGGCCACCGCGTCGTGCAACGTGCCGCTGCGGGTCCAGGTTTGCAGCATCTCCTGGAAATCCGGGAGCTTGAAGAAGAAATGCTGGGAGTCCCTGAGCACCGGGGTGGCGCCGGAAATCGCCGATTTCGGGTCCTTCAGGTCGGTCGGTGCGTAGGTGGCGCCGCATTTTTCGCAGTTGTCGCCGTACTGGTCTTCGGTGCCGCATTTCGGGCAGGTGCCCTTGATGAAGCGGTCGGCCAGGAACATGTTCTTTTCCGGGTCGAAATACTGGGTGACCGAACGGGTGGCGATGTGCCCGGCGTCACGCAGCTTCAGGTAGATCTGGCTCGACAGCTCACGGTTCTCTTCGGCGTGAGTGGAGTGGAAGTTGTCGAAGTCCACCAGGAACTCGGCAAAGTCGGCGCTGTGTTCGGCCTGGACGTTGGCGATCAGTTGTTCCGGGGTGATGCCTTCCTTTTCCGCGCGCAGCATGATGGCCGAACCGTGGGCGTCGTCGGCGCAGACATAGATGCACTGGTTGCCGCGATGTTTCTGGAAGCGCGTCCACATATCGGTCTGGATGTATTCCAGCATATGGCCGAGGTGAATCGAACCATTGGCATAGGGCAGGGCGCTGGTGACGAGAATCTTGCGTGGCTCGGACATGGGGCTCGGCTACTTGATGAAACGGAGGTCGGCCACTATAAAGCGCCGGGAAATATATTTCACCCCACTGGCCTGTTTCCGCATGCATCGGTTGGGGGGGGCCTGGGCCAGGCACAATCTGTGGCGAGGGGATTTATCCCCGCTGGGTTGCGAAGCAACCCCAAAACCTGGCACCTCGGTGAGTCAGGCTGATCAGGTTCGAATGTTTTGGGACTGCTGCGCAGTCCAGCGGGGATAAATCCCCTCGCCACAAAGGTGTTCGCCCTGCTGTAATCGGGTCGCCACGCGGGAGCGCTCGGCGTAGGATAGCGGCCTGTTTTTCAAGTCTTGCTATCGGAGTTGCCCATGAGCGCCGTCAACCGCGCAGCGGTGGAAACCGTCCTTCGCCAGTACACCGACCCCTACCTGAACCAGGACCCGGTCAGCGCCGGATGCGTGCGCGCCATCGACATCCAGGGCGATCGCGTCAGTGTCCAGCTGGAAATCGGCTACGCCGCCGACCTGTTCAAGAGCGGCTGGGCGCAGATGCTGCAAATGGCGATCGAAGGCCTGGACGGCGTGAGCGCCGCGACGGTCCAGGTCACCAGCGTGATCGCTGCGCATAAGGCCCAGGCGCAGGTGCCGGGGCTGGCCAACGTCAAGAACGTGATCGCCGTGGCCTCGGGCAAGGGCGGCGTGGGCAAGTCCACCACCGCCGCCAACCTGGCCCTGGCCCTGGCCCGTGAAGGGGCGAAGGTCGGGATTCTCGACGCGGACATCTACGGTCCGAGCCAGGGCATCATGTTCGGGATCGCCGAGGGCACCCGGCCCCAGATCAAGGACCAGAAGTGGTTCGTGCCGCTGCAATCCCATGGGGTGGAAGTCATGTCCATGGCCTTCCTGACCGACGACAACACGCCGATGGTCTGGCGCGGACCGATGGTTTCCGGGGCCTTGCTGCAACTGGTCACGCAAACCGCGTGGGGCGACCTGGATTACCTGGTGATCGACATGCCGCCGGGCACCGGCGATATCCAGCTGACCCTGGCGCAGAAAGTCCCGGTGGCCGGTGCGGTGATCGTCACCACTCCCCAGGACCTGGCCCTGCTGGACGCGCGCAAGGGCGTGGAGATGTTCCGCAAGGTGAACATCCCTGTGCTGGGCGTTGTAGAGAACATGGCCGTGCACATCTGCTCCAATTGCGGACATGCCGAGCACCTGTTCGGCGAAGGTGGCGGGGAAAAACTGGCGACCCAGTACGGCGTCGAATTGCTGGCTTCGCTGCCGCTGTCGATGGTGATCCGCGAACAGGCCGACGGCGGCAAGCCGACGGTCATCGCCGAACCGGACAGCCAGATCGCCATGGTCTATCAGGAACTGGCCCGCCACGTGGGCGCGCGGATCGTGTTGCAGGAGGCCGCTTCACCGGCGATGCCGAACATCACTGTCAGCGACGATTGATCGACTGAAACCCTATCCACTGTGGGAGCGAGCTTGCTCGCGATAGCGGCGTATCAGTCGCATCAAGGCTGACTGAACTGACGCTATCGCGAGCAAGCTCGCTCCCACATTCGGTTTGCGGTGACCTTAGATCCGCAACCCGCCATCCATCTCCAAGATCCGACCGGTGTAGTAGTCGTTCTCGAAGATATACGCCGCCGAATGGGCGATCTCCTCGGGCTTGCCCATGCGCTTGAGCGGAATCCCCGAGGTCATTTTCTCCAGGGCTTCGGGTTTCATGCCCAGGGTCATCTCGGTTTCGATGAAGCCCGGGGCGATGCCGGCGACACGGATGCCGTAGCGCGCCAGTTCCTTCGCCCAGGTCACGGTGGCGGCGGCCACACCGGCCTTGGCGGCCGAATAGTTGGTCTGGCCGACATTGCCGGCGCGGGAAATCGACGAGATATTGATGATGGCGCCGCTGTTCTTCAGCTCGACCATTTTCGCCGCCACTTCACGGGTGCACAGGAATACGCCGGTGAGATTGACGTCGATCACGGCCTGCCATTGGGCCAGGCTCATCTTGGTCATTTCGCCGTCCTTGACCTTGAGCAGCAGGCCGTCGCGCAGGATCCCGGCGTTGTTGATCAAGCCGTGGATCGCGCCGAAGTCCTCGGCCACCCGGGCAACCATGTCGATGACCTGATCTTGATTGGCGACATTGCACAGGTAGGCACGGGCCTCGACGCCCTTGGCTGCGCAGGCGGCCACCGCCTGGTCGAGTTTTTCCTGGTTGAGGTCCACCAGCGCCAGCTTTGCGCCTTTACCGGCGAAATACTCGGCCATGGAACGACCCAGGCCCTGGCAACCGCCAGTGATAATGATTACTTTGTCAGTGAGTTGCATTCTCATGTCCAGGTGGCGCAGCGGTGGAGGGGACCTGTTGGGAGGCATCTCGATTCGCGACGGTGTAGCCCGATTGCACACGAGAACTGTCCCCTAGGTGTATCGGAACATTACTCCAGTCGCCTGACCGTTTTCTAGACGGATTTTATAGAAGGAGTCATAAATTGAGCGTTGAAGCTGCCAAGCATGCCCGGGAACTGCTGCTCAAGGAGTACCGTGGAATGCTCTCCACTCATTCCAGATCCATGCCCGGCTTTCCGTTCGGCTCCGTCGTCCCGTATTGCCTGGACGCACAGGGCTGGCCGCTGATCCTGATCAGCCGCATTGCCCAGCACACTCACAATCTGCAAAAAGACCCCAAGTGTTCGATGCTGGTGGGCGAGCGCGGTGCCGAGGATGTGCAGGCCGTGGGGCGCCTGACCTACCTGGCCGAAGCCCGGAAGCTCGAAGACAGCGCCGCCATCGAAGCGGCCGCCGAGCGTTATTACCGCTATTTCCCCGACTCGCAGAACTACCACAAGGCCCATGATTTCGATTTCTGGGTGCTCGAGCCGGTGCGTCATCGCTACATCGGCGGCTTTGGCGCCATTCACTGGATCGATCGGCTCACCCTGGCCAACCCCTTCGCCGGTAAAGCCGAAGCCAGCATGATCGAGCATATGAACGCCGATCACGCCAAAGCCATCGCCCATTACGTGGAGCTGGCCGGCCTGCCGAAAAGCGAGCCGGCGCAACTGGTGGGCATCGACAGCGAGGGCATGCACCTGCGCATTGGTCTGGGCCTGCACTGGCTGGCGTTTGCGACACCTTGCAACACCCCGACACAAGTGCGCGAAGCCTTGGTTTACTTGGCTCACGCCGAGCAATGGCCAAAAAATGCCGAGGCCGACGCTTGAATTCACGAAAGGGCGACGTCATTTAGGGTTTCATAGCAAGGCATTCTTGCGTTGAGGAACCATTTGATGCGCCCTTTTTTATTGCTCTTTCTGCTGTTTCCGGTGTTGGAGCTGTTCGTATTCGTCAAGGTCAGCGGTGCGATCGGGTTTTTCCCGGCGCTGTTGCTGGTCATTCTCGGCTCGATGCTCGGCGTGTTCGTGCTGCGCATCGCCGGCCTCGCCACGGCATTGCGTGCCCGTGAAAGCCTGAACCGTGGCGAGCTGCCTGCCCAGACCATGCTCGAAGGCCTGATGCTGGCATTGGGTGGCGGGCTGTTGATCCTGCCAGGTTTCATCAGCGACGTGCTGGGCCTGGTCATGCTGTTGCCGTTCACCCGCCGGCTGCTGGCCAATAAAATGCGCCAGCGCGCCGAAGAACAGGCAATGCGCCAGCGGGCCTTCGCCGATGACCTGCAGCCCCGTGGCGGGCCGGCTCCGCGAGAACCCCTGGGCCGTGAGCCCAATGTGATCGAGGGCGAATTCGAACATCGCGACCCCAAGTAAAAAACCACGACACGGCACCTTCGGGTGCCGTGTTCGTTTTTGGCTCCGAGAAGTAAAAAATTTCATACCGTGCCCTTGTAATCGCCTTGTGCGCCCTTATGTATGGGTCACCGCAAGGTTTCCGGTGGCAACACCGGACAGACTTCCGCGGTTCGCTTGACGAACCGCACCCGGCACAGCCGGATTCGTTAAACCCGCCGGGACTACACCGGCCGATGAAAACCACAATTAGGAGAGATCGACAATGAAGCTTCGTCCTCTGCATGACCGCGTCGTCGTCCGTCGCAGCGAAGAAGAAAAGAAAACCGCTGGCGGTATCGTCCTGCCAGGTTCGGCTGCTGAAAAGCCAAACCAGGGTGAAGTCCTCGCTGTAGGCCCAGGCAAGGCACTGGAAAACGGTGAAGTACGTGCGCTGTCCGTGAAAGTGGGTGACAAGGTTGTGTTCGGCCCTTACTCCGGTAGCAACACTGTGAAAGTTGATGGCGAAGACCTGCTGGTTATCGGCGAGAGCGAAATTCTCGCTGTTGTCGAAGGCTGATTTACCCGCTCATTTTCCCGCGACTACAAAGTATTTAAGGAATATCGATCATGGCTGCTAAAGAAGTTAAATTCGGCGATTCCGCCCGCAAGAAAATGCTCGCCGGTGTCAACGTCCTGGCTGACGCAGTAAAAGCGACCCTGGGCCCGAAAGGCCGTAACGTGATCATCGAGAAGAGCTTCGGCGCTCCGACCATCACCAAGGACGGCGTTTCCGTAGCCAAGGAAATCGAGCTGAAAGACCGCTTCGAAAACATGGGCGCGCAGCTGGTCAAAGACGTTGCCTCCCGTGCCAACGATGACGCCGGTGACGGCACCACCACCGCGACCGTACTGGCTCAGTCGATCGTCAACGAAGGCCTGAAAGCCGTCGCTGCCGGCATGAACCCGATGGACCTCAAGCGCGGCATCGACAAGGCGACCATCGCCATCGTCAAGGAACTGAAGGGTCTGGCCAAGCCTTGCGCTGACTCCAAGGCGATCGCCCAGGTCGGCACCATCTCCGCCAACTCCGACAGCTCCATCGGCGACATCATTGCCGAAGCCATGGAAAAAGTCGGTAAAGAAGGCGTGATCACCGTCGAAGAAGGCTCGGGCCTGGAAAACGAACTGTCGGTCGTAGAAGGCATGCAGTTCGACCGTGGCTACCTGTCCCCATACTTCGTCAACAAGCCAGACACCATGACCGCCGAGCTGGACAGCCCGCTGATCCTGCTGGTGGACAAGAAGATCTCCAACATCCGCGAAATGCTGCCCGTGCTGGAAGCCGTTGCCAAAGCCGGCCGCCCACTGCTGATCGTGGCTGAAGACGTTGAAGGCGAAGCCCTGGCGACCCTGGTTGTGAACAACATGCGTGGCATCGTTAAAGTCGCAGCCGTCAAGGCTCCAGGCTTCGGCGACCGTCGCAAGGCCATGCTGCAGGACATCGCCGTACTGACCGGCGGTACCGTGATCTCCGAAGAGATCGGCCTGAGCCTGGAAAGCACCACCCTGGAGCACCTGGGTAACGCCAAGCGCGTGATCCTGTCCAAGGAAAACACCACCGTGATCGACGGTGCCGGCGTCGAGACTGACATCCAGGCTCGCGTGACCCAGATCCGCGCACAAGTGGCCGAGACTTCGTCCGACTACGACCGTGAAAAACTGCAAGAGCGCCTGGCCAAACTGTCCGGCGGTGTTGCAGTGATCAAGGTCGGTGCGGGTTCCGAAGTTGAAATGAAAGAGAAGAAAGCCCGCGTTGAAGACGCCCTGCACGCTACCCGCGCAGCCGTCGAAGAAGGCGTGGTACCTGGCGGTGGCGTGGCACTGGTTCGTGCCCTGCAAGCCATCAGCGAACTCAAGGGCGACAACGATGACCAGAACGTGGGCATCCAGTTGCTGCGTCGCGCTGTAGAAGCACCGCTGCGCCAGATCGTTGCCAACTCCGGCGACGAACCAAGCGTTGTGGTCGACAAGGTCAAGCAGGGTTCGGGTAACTACGGTTACAACGCTGCTACCGGCGAATACGGCGACATGATCGAAATGGGTATCCTGGACCCGGCCAAAGTGACTCGTTCGGCTCTGCAAGCGGCTTCGTCGATTGCCAGCCTGATGATCACCACCGAGGCGATGATCGCTGAAATCAAGGAAGACGCTCCAGCTGGCGGCGGCATGCCAGACATGGGCGGCATGGGTGGCATGGGCGGCATGATGTAAGCCAGCCTTACCCCTGTAGCGAAAAACCCCGCCTGCGAAAGCAAGCGGGGTTTTTTATTGCCTTGTATTTATGAGCGACGCCAATCCCCCTGTGGGAGCGAGCTTGCTCGCGATTACGGTGTGTCAGCTCATATATCCGGCACTGACCCACCGCTATCGCGAGCAAGCTCGCTCCCACATTGGGATGCGGTTCAGTTCAGGCATTGGCGGGACGGGTTACAGCTACGCGATCAGCCGTGACGGCCGGTCGGTACAGGATGTAGTAGTAACACCCCAGGCAAATCAGCCAACAGAACACCGCCGTCCACACGTTATGGGAAAAGAAGTGTGCCCCTTGCATCATCCGCCCCAGGGAAAACACCGTGCCCAACGTCAAGGCCAGTACCAAGGCCCGGCGGGCCAGGCGCGGACGGCGGTCGCGCAGGACGAAGAACAGCGCAAACAATGTGAACCCGGTGGCGGCGTGACCGCCGGGCCAGCAGCGGCCGGGTTTGTCGGTGGCCGGGCGTGGGCTGAGCAGTTCACTGTAGGTTTCCTTGCCGCCGAATTCCTTCAGGCTCCAGGGGCATTGCACAGCCGTCACCGCTTTCATCGGGGTGACGAAAGACGTCGCCAGTGCCAGGGACAGCACCAGGCAACCCAGCTCGCGTTTGAATGGTTTGAGCCGGGTGATGAAGAACGAGCCGATGAATCCGATGATGGCAAGCACCGAAAAGGCAATCACCAGTTGTTTCGCCCGGTCGTGGAGGATGTCCTCTAGAAAAAAACTGTGGCGCCCGATGAAATTGCCAACGGTTGGGTCATAAAACAGCCGGGCCAGGACCATGTCCAGATCGGTCCACTCCAGCAAAACCAGAATGATCGCCGTAATGGCGGGAATCATGAGGCATAGCCAGAAGTTCAGTGGGCGAGGGGCAGGGCGTAGAACGCTTGATGACATGACAGATCCTGAACAAGGAAAGCGCCCCAGGACATCAGCCTGGGGCCGTTCGGTTAACGTTCGCTGATTTGCTCGGTACCCTCCTTGGGTACTCTCCAGCCAAGCAGCTGTTGCTTGAAGCCATAACTGGCGGTTTGGTAATACGTGATGGTACGGCTGACCAGGGGGTCTTCGCGGGTTGCCCGGGATTCACGACTCTCGGTCAATGCATCGTCATGCCGGCGCAGGCCCTGGCGCGGGCTTAGGATCGCCAGGTCCTTGCCGTCGAACAAGCCCAGATGCTGGTAATTACCTATGACGACACGGGGCGGCAATGGGGTGTTCTGCAGCAGATTGCGACCGAAGAACGTCGATTGGTAATCCATGTTCAGCAATCCGAGCAACGTCGGGGCCAGATCGATTTGACTGGCGAGTTGGTCACTTTCTCGCGGTTCGATCAACTGCGGCGCGTAGATGAACAGTGGGATCTGGTAGTTGCTGATCGGCAGGTCTTCCTTACCGGCGCTGCCGGCGGTGTGGTCGGCTACGAAAACGAAGAGTGTGTTATCGAACCACGGTTTTTGCCGCGCCTGCTCCAGAAACTGACCGATGGCGTAGTCGGTGTACTTTACCGCCCCATCGCGGCCACTGCCGGATTTGATGTCGATCCGGTTGTCCGGATAGGTGTAGGGACGATGGTTGGAGGTGGTCATCAACTGCAATAAAAAGGGTCGCTGCTTGGCGTAATTGGCGTCGGCCAGTTTCAACGTCTGTGCGTACAGGTCTTCGTCGGCCATGCCCCAGGCATTCTTGAAATGGATTTCGGATTCATCGACGCTGCTTTGATCAACGACCCGATAGCCGTTACCGCTGAAGAACGCGTTCATGTTATCGAAGTAGCCCCGCCCGCCATAGACAAATACGCTGTCGTAGCCCACCGCACTCAATTGCTGGCCCAGGCTGGCGAACCCGCTTTCCCGGCCGATGCGTTTGACGATCGAACGTCCCGGGGTCGGTGGAATGGCCAGGGTGATGGCTTCCAGGCCGCGGTCGGTGCGGGTGCCCGTGGCATAGAAATTACTGAAATACAGACTCTGTTTGCGCAAGGCGTCCAGGTTGGGCGTGAGGTTGCGTTGGTCACCGTTGCTGCCCAGGTATTTGGCACTGAGACTTTCGATGGTAACCAGCACGATATTCGGTTTCCGGGCGGCACCGGGATTGTCGATCATACGGCGGATGTCCTGTGGGTCTTCGCCGATGAAGCGCGCGCCAGGTTCGTTCAGTTCGGCACGTATCTGTTGGGCGACGGTCGCCGGGGGTAAGTTGCCGTAGAATTGCCCATAGTCCAGTTCGTTGTTGCGAAACGCTGCGAAGAACTGATACGGGCCGTTGCTCGACAGTTCGTTCTGATAGGCATTGCCGCCCTGGGCGCGCGGCGTATCCTGGCTGAGCAGTTGCAGGCTCAGGCCGACGGCAACCAGCAGACCCAGGGCGCTGAGCAGGCGTGTGCGCAAGGGCGGTAAAGGCGCACGGAACGCGGCATTGAACGGTTTACTCAAAGCCAGGCTCAAGCCCACGGCCAACACCGCGAGAATCGTCAGCAGGGTGCCGATCGGGTAAGACTCCAGCACGTTGTTCAGCACTTCATCGGAATAGACCAGGTAATCGACAGCGATGAAGTTGAAGCGCACGCCGAACTCATCCCAGAACAGCCATTCGGCGACCGCGGTGAACAGCATGATGAAGACACTGATCGTCAGCAGCCCCCGAAGAAACCAGCGGTGACCGCGACGGTGCCATAGGGCCGCAGGACAAAGCAGCAGATACAGGCCCATCGGCAAGATCGCGTAGGCGAGGAAACCCAGGTCATACAGCAGGCCGATAGCAAACACGGAAAACGCGCCGCCTCCGGCCTCATCCAGATGGGTCAGCAGCAAAACGGTTCGGGTCAGGAGAAACACCACCAGCCAGGCGCTGGCGATCAGCGACAGCAAGCGCATAGGCGCTGTTTTGATAAAGTCCATTTACTACTTTCCTTATTTTTCAATCCGATAGTGCAAAGTGTTGCCCCCTCACTGTAGTCAGGTTGTGAACCTATGGTGAAAAAAGCATTGGAAAGCTGATGGGCGGAAGGCGTCTGTTTGCGCGGTGCCCAGCCCTAGCCCTGAGTCGGCATTGGCCGTAAGCTGCGCTGGCCAAGATGGCCGTTAACCGTATACGCAGAGGTGCCCATGCGAATTCTATTGGTCGAAGACAACCGTGACATCCTGGCCAACCTGGCCGATTACCTGGGGCTCAAGGGCTACACCGTCGATTGCGCCCAGGACGGTTTGTCGGGGTTGCACCTGGCGGCGACCGAACATTACGACCTGATCGTGCTCGATATCATGCTGCCAGGCATCGATGGCTACACCTTGTGCAAGCGCCTGCGCGAAGACGCCCGGCGCGATACGCCGGTCATCATGCTCACTGCCCGGGACCAGTTGGACGATCGCCTGCAGGGCTTCAAGTCCGGTGCCGATGACTACCTGATCAAACCGTTCGCCTTGTCGGAACTGGCGGCGCGGATCGAAGCCGTCATGCGTCGTGCCCAGGGCGGTGGCCGGCGGGCCTTGCAGGTCGGCGACCTGAGCTACGACCTCGATACCCTCGAAGTGACGCGCGAAGGCAAGCTGCTCAAGCTCAACCCCGTCGGCCTGAAGCTGTTGGCGGTGCTGATGCAGAAAAGTCCCCATGTGCTGCGCCGCGAAATCCTCGAGGAAGCGTTGTGGGGCGACGATTGCCCGGACAGCGACAGCTTGCGCAGCCATGTCCATCAACTGCGCCAGGTGATCGACAAACCGTTCGAAAAGCCGTTGTTGCACACCGTGCACGGCGTCGGCTATCGCCTGGCCGAGGGCCGCGATGGAGTTTAAGCAAAGCCTTGCCCAACGGATCATCATCGCGTTTGCGCTGATGAGCGCATTGGTGGCCGGTGCGTTCGCCATGGGCATCGTGGCGACGGTCCATCTGGTTGAAGAGAAACTGATCTCCGCCGGGCTTGGCGGTGATCTGCAACGCCTGCTGTTGATGGACAGTGTCTCGGACTGGAACCATCGGCCGGAACCCGACCAGTTGTTTTATTTCAGTGGCGGCCCGGGGGATTTCGAGTTGCCCAAGGATCTGCGCCATCTGGAGCGCGGTTTCCACGAGGTGTTTCGTGAGCAGTTGTCCTATCACGCCATGGTCGAGATCGTTGACGGCCGACACTACGTGTTGCTGCAAGACCAGAGCGACTTCGAAGAGCGCGAACGGGTACTGTTCGCCGTGGTGCTGGTGGGGTTCGTGCTCAGTCTGGCGCTGGCGGTATTTCTGGGCTGGGTCCTGGCACGGCGGGTGATGGCGCCCGTGGTTCGCCTGGCCCGGCAAGTGCGTCATCGCGATCAGCTCTTGGGGCTCGCGCCGCCGCTGGCCCCGGATTATGCCGCCGATGAGGTGGGAGAACTGGCGGTGGCGTTCGACGCCACACTGGGACGTTTGCGCCAGGCCTTGACCCGCGAGCGCTTGTTTACCAGCGACGTGAGCCACGAGTTGCGCACACCGTTGATGGTCCTGGCGACCTCTTGTGAGTTGCTGTTGGAAAACCCGGCGCTGGACCCGCGCGGTCGTACCCAGGTCGAGCGTATCAATCGGGCCAGTGAAGAGATGCGCGAGCTGGTGCAGACCTTCCTGATGCTCGCCAGGGCCGAGCGTGAAGACAACGGCATGTCGCCTCGGCTGACCCTGGGGCAGGTGGCCGAGAACCTCCTTGGCGTATGGCGTGCCCCCATCGAATCCAAAGGCCTGACGCTGATCTTCGAACCCGGGCAAACTGTCGACACCCTGTATAACGCCACGTTCCTGACGGCCGTGATGGGCAATCTGTTGCGTAATGCCCTGCACTACACCGACCATGGATTCATCCGCCTTTCGCTGACCACCACCGGATTCGTGGTCGAGGACAGCGGCGTGGGAATTCCCGAGGAGAAGCGCGAAGCGATGTTCGAGCCGTTCGTGCGCGGTAACGAAAAACGCGGCGAGGGCTTGGGATTGGGCTTGTCCCTGGTACAGCGCATTTGCGAAAACCAGGGCTGGACAGTCAGCCTCAGTACGATGGAGCCCAATGGTTGCCATTTCGAAGTGGAATTGAATCCAAAGGGCTAAGCCCCTATGCTGAAAAGTCTTGTAAACATTGGAGCGTTTACCTGACTTTATTTTCACAAAGGCATGACATTCCGATTCATAAGGTGGGCTCGATCAGTCATCGAGGCCCGCCTAATGTCCAAACCCATCAAGCTGGAATTTTCTGAAAAATACGACGAGCTGCATGCCAGGGAATATTTTCATAAGCATCGTCGTGGCTTGAGTCGCCGTCTTTCCAACCAGCGAGACCAACAACTGGCCCGGCGTGCATTGGCCCTCGTTGGAGACCCTGGCCTGGTCCTGGACCTGCCTTGCGGTGCGGGGCGCTTCTGGCCTTTGCTGGCCGAAAAACCGAACCGAGTCAT
The DNA here is from genome assembly GCF_900104425.1 of Pseudomonas sp. NFACC13-1. Classification (NCBI taxonomy): domain Bacteria; kingdom Pseudomonadati; phylum Pseudomonadota; class Gammaproteobacteria; order Pseudomonadales; family Pseudomonadaceae; genus Pseudomonas; species Pseudomonas sp. NFACC13-1. The sequence goes on from NZ_FMXV01000001.1 coordinate 486,226, forward strand.
TATCGGCGCGGACAATTCCGAGGCCATGCTCAGTACGGCATTGGAGGCTCAACCGAGCGATGTCGTAAAACGGGTACGGCCCTTGCACACTTCTGCGTTCGACATTGCCTTGCCTGATAACGCCGTCGACAGTATTTTTTGTATGCGTTTGTTGCATCACATCGGTGAACCCGCGCATCGACTGGCGATTCTCAAGGAATTCGAGCGTGTCAGCCGTGACAGCGTGATCGTTTCATTGTGGGTCGATGGCAATTTCAAGGCCTGGAAACGCAAGCGTCTGGAGCGCACTCGTGAGCAGAAAGACTACCAGAATCGATTTGTGTTACCGACAGATACAGTAGAAGAAGAGTTTCGACAGGCTGGGTTTCGTATTCAGGAACGGCTGGATTTCCTACCGCTCTATGCCATGTGGCGAGTTTATGTATTACGCAAGAGGTAAGGGCATGGGTGTACAGGCAGCAGAGACGTCAACAATTCTCCTCGACGACTTCGAGCATTTCTGGCGTCAGCAGGGTGAGTGGGTGGAAGAGCCCAATGTGCGTCGCGGCGGTGAAAGCGGTGTGCAACGGATCAGGGACCAAGACGGCAAGCTGCTTTATGCCAAGCGTCAGACCGGACACATTTATCGCAGTTGGCTGCACCCGTTCGGTCGGCCGACCGTACTGCGTGAACAGGATGCACTGCTGGCGTTGACTCGGCTTGACGTCCGCGTCCCCCAGCTGATTTTCTGTGGCGCCCAGCGGGACCCGGTTCATAAGTGGCGTGCGCTGCTGGTGACCCAGGCGCTGGAAGGTTTTGAAGAGATCGAGCACTGGTATGCCGGCGGTGGGCGCGAGCGTCATGGCGAAGCGGTGCATGATCAAATCCTCCTGGCGCTGGCTGAAAACCTGGCCCGCATGCACAAGGGACGCTGGCAGCATGGCTGCATCTATATCAAGCATGTTTTTGTGCGTGTGACCGGGGAGGGCGAGGCGGCTAAGGCCGAAGTAGCCCTGCTGGATTTCGAGAAGTGCCGTCAGCGTCTGACCGCCCGGCGTGCGGCTTCCCATGACCTGAAGCAACTGCGGCGCCATTCGTCGTTCAGCGATGCCGACTGGAAAAAACTCGTCTACTTTTATGAGACGGCGTTTGGCAGCGCTATCAAAGGTTTATAGCGATGAAACTAGAAATTGCTAGAGGTTTGTTTTTAGTCGGAGCCCTGGCAGTTACGTCGATGGCGGTGGCTGTATGGGAACAGCCACGCTCGCAGATCCTCAGTGCCTCCAGTGCGGGTGCGCATTGTCCCCTGCCGCGTGTGGCAAAGGCGAGCGAGGCGATCCGACCGGACGATGATCTGCTGCTGTTCATGTTCAGCCTGTCCCAAGGGATGAGGCCTCAGAGTTGAACATCACGAAGCCAAAAAGGCCTCGCCTGTGCGAGGCCTTTTTTTCCTGTCGCAATCTCCGGTCGAGCACTAAAACCTGTGCGAGGGAGCTTGCTCCCTCGCCGCAAAAAACATCCAGTTCCCTTCTGGCCGCCTTCAGTGTTTGTCCGGCCTGGCCAGCAGTGTGTAGACGCAGGGCAGCACAAACAGGGTGAACAAGGTACCAATCGACATGCCCGTGGCGATCACCGTGCCGATGTCGAAGCGGCTCACTGCCCCGGCGCCGGTGGCGAAGATGAGCGGCACCATGCCGAACACCATCGCCGCAGTGGTCATCAGCACCGGTCGCAGACGAATCGACGCGGCTTGTTCCACGGCTTCGCGCGGCGACAGGTTCTGTTCCCTGCGCAACTGGTTGGCGAACTCGACAATCAGGATCCCGTGCTTGCTGATCAGGCCGATCAGCGTCACCAGGCCCACCTGGGTATAGATGTTCATGCTCGACCAGCCGAGGAACAGCGGAATCAGGGCACCGCAGATGGACAACGGCACGGTCACCAGGATCACCAGCGGGTCCCGGAAGCTTTCGAACTGCGCGGCCAGCACCAGGAAGATAATCGCCAGGGCCAAGGCAAAGGTCACCCACAACGCGCTGCCTTCCTGTACGAACTGGCGTGAAGCCCCGGCGTAATCGAAGGCGAACCCCACCGGCGCTTCCTCCCGGGCGATCTGGCGGACGGTCTCGATGGCCTCGCCCATGCTCACGATGGGAAAGCCTGAAATCGTCACCGCATTGAGCTGCTGGAACTGGTTCAGTTGCCGCGGTCGCGCCCGGTCGCTGACCTTGATCAGGGTCGATAGCGGTAGCGATTCACCCTTGGCATTTTTCACGTAGTAATTGTTCAGCCATTCCGGGTTGTCCCGGAACGGTCGTTCGACCTGGGCGATGACCTTGTAGCTGCGGCCTTCGAGGGTGAAGCGATTGATCTCCGATTCCCCCAGCAGAGTCGCCAGGGTACCGCCCAGGTCCTGCATGGAAACACCCATCTGGGCGGCCTTGGCGCGATCGATATCCACCACGACTTCTGGCTTGTCGAACGCAAGGTCGATGTCCATGAACGCGAACTTGCCGGAATCCAATGCGCGCTTTTTGACCCGGTCGGCAACCTCCAGCAGCGTTGCGTAGTCCTTCGGGGAGTTGATGACGAACGCGAACGGCAAGCCTTCGCCGGTGCCCGGCAGCGAGGGCAGGTTGAAGCCGAAGATCTGCAAGCCAGGCACGCTTTCCAGCTTGGCCTGGACCTCGGGCAGGATCTCCATCTGGGTGCGGTCGCGTTCGTTCCAGGGCTTGAGCAGGAAGCCACCGATGCCCGACTGTACGCCGTTGTAGCCATTGATCTGGAACGAGGAGTAGTACTCCGGGAACTCCTTGAAAATGGTAATGAAGTGATCGGTATAGGTGTTCAGGTAGTCGAGGTTGGTGGGCTGCGGGGCGTTGGCCATCATGAAGATGATGCCCTGGTCCTCGTCGGGAGCCAGTTCGGATTTGCTGAACATGACCAGCACCGGGATCAGCAGCAGCACGATCACCGCGAACACCAGTACCACCGGCCGGGTGTTGAGCGTGCCATGGAGCATGCGCTGGTAACGGCTCTTCAAGCGTTCGAAGAGCATGTCCAGCCGATGGGCCAGCCCCGAGGGGTTTTCATTGTGGCGCAGGAGCAGGGCGCACATCATGGGCGACAGGGTCAGGGCGACGATCCCGGAGATCACCACCGCCCCGGCCAGGGTCAAGGCGAACTCCTTGAACAAGGCGCCCGTCAGGCCCTCGAGCAGGCCGATCGGTGCATACACCGCCGCCAGGGTGATGGTCATCGAGACCACCGGCATGGCGATTTCCCGGGCACCTTCTATCGCGGCGTCGAACGGGGTCTTGCCTTCCTCGATGTGCCGGTGAATGTTCTCCACCACCACAATGGCGTCGTCCACCACCAGGCCGATGGCGAGCACCATGGCCAGCAGCGTCAGCAGGTTCATCGAGTAGCCCATCAACTGCATGAAGAACATCACGCCGATCATCGACAGCGGGATGGTCACCACCGGGATGATCACCGAACGCAGGGCGCCGAGGAACAGGAACACCACGACGATGACGATCAGCACCGCTTCGAACAGGGTTTTCACCACCTCGTCGAGGGACGCCTGGATGAACAGGGTGGCGTCGTAGGCGATCTCGGCCTTGAGGTTGGTCGGCAGTTGCGCCTCCATCTCCGGCATGATCTTGCGCACTTCCTTGATCACATCCAGCGGGTTCGCGCCCGGCGTGGCCTTGATCCCGATGTACACCGAAGGCGTGCCACCAAAGGAACTGATGGTGTCGTAGTTCTCGGCGCCCATTTCCACGCGGGCCACGTCCCGCAGCAACACGCGGCTGTCGCCGTCGGTCTTGAGCGGGATCGCGGCGAAGGCCTCGGCGGACTTGAGTTCGGTGTTGGCGTTGATGCTGGTGACGACGTATTCGCCTTTCACTTCACCGGCGGCGGAGAGGAAGTTGTGCTGGCGCACGGCATTGGTCACGTCGGCGGCGGTCAGGCCGAAGCCGGCGAGCTTGACCGGGTCCAGCCACAGGCGCATGGCGAAGACCTGGTTGCCGAGGATCTCCGCCTCGGCCATGCCGGGCAGTGTCGCCAGCTTGGGCTGGATCACCCGCGACAGGTAGTCGGTGATCTGCGGGTTGTTCAGTTCCTTGCTGAAGAAGCTGATGTACATCAGCGCCGAGGCATCGGCGGCCTCGCGGCTGAGGACCGGGTCCTCGGCATCCTGGGGCAACTGGTTCTTGACCTCGTTGGCCTTGGCCAGCAGTTCGGTAAAGAGCCGGTCGCTGTTGGAACCGATGCGGGCATAGACCGAAATCACCGAGAAATTCTGGCGACTGACCGAGGTCATGTAGTCGATGCCCTCGGCACTGGCCAGGCTCTGCTGCATCGGTTGGGTGATGTAGCCCTGGATGGTCTCGGCGTTGGCCCCGGGATAGGCGGTGGTCACCGTGATCAGGGCGTTTTCCATTTGTGGATACTGACGCAGGGGCAGCTTGCTCCAGGCCTGGAAGCCCAGCAGTACGATCAACAGGCTGACCACGGTGGCGAGCACCGGGCGACGGATGAACGGATCGGTAAAAGCCATGGGGGTTCCTTGATCAGTCCGCCCGCGGCGAGCTGTTCTGTTCGGTCAGGGTCTTGTCGTCGCTGATGGCGATCGGCGTACCGTTATCGAGCTTGAGCTGGCCGGCGATCACGACTTGTTCGCCGCTCTGCACGCCTTTGGAAACCAGCACCTGCCCGTCGCGTCGCTCGCCGGTTTCAACGAAGCGCCGTTCGGCGATCAGGACCGGCTGCCCCTTGCCGTCTTTCTCGACTGTGCCGTCGGCGGCTTTCTTTTGCGTCACCACGTACATGGAGTTGCCGTAGAGGGTGTAGGTCACGGCGCTTTCCGGCACGACGATTCCGGCGACCACGTCCGGCAGGATCACCTGCAGGTTGGCGAACATGCCGGGCAGCAGCTTGCCGTCGGGGTTGGCCAGGGTGGCGCGCACCAGGACGTTGCGGGTGCTGTCCTCGACCTTGGGGTTGATCGCACTGATGGTGCCGACGAAGGTCTGCCCGGGATAGGCCGAGACGCTGACGTTGACCGATTGGGCAACAGCGAGCCGGGGCACGTTTTGCTCGGGCACGTAGAAGTCCACGTACAGGCTGCTGAGGTCTTGCAGGGTGGCGATCACCGTGCCGCTGGCCAGGTAGTCGCCGACATCCACCTGGCGAATGCCGATGGTGCCGCTGAACGGCGCCAGGATGTGTTTCTTGGCCAGCGACGCCTTGAGCTGGTTGACCGTGGCCTGGTTCTTCTTCAGTTGCGCCGAGAGCCGGTCGAATTCGCCCTTGGAGATCGCCTGGCTGCCCACCAGTTGTCGGCCGCGACCGAAATCCACTTGCGACAGGCCCAGGTCGGCCTCGGCGGTTTCCAGCAGGGCGCTTTCGACTTCGCTGTCCAGTTGCAGGAGCGGCTGGCCGGCCTTGACCTTTTGCCCGGACTGGAACTGCACCTTCTGCACGGTCCCGGCGATTTCCAGGCTCAGGTCCACCCCTTGCAGCGCCTTCAGGCTGCCGACGGTGGGCAGGCGAGCCTGCCAGGGTTGCTGGGTGGCCGTGGCCACGGCGACGCTGACCGGAGGTTTCGGCTTGGAGAACGACTGGATCTGCTGGTAAACGGAGAAGGCCTTGTAGCCGGCGAGCAATAGCACTACCAGCAGGACAACACCCAACATGATCAGCATGCGGCGTCGCAGCATGTTCCACTTCCTTGGAAAGAGCTGAGAGAAAATACAGATAGGCGGGCACATTACTCTGAGTGTGCGGGCTATTCCAGATGCTGACGGGCCGGTGATGCGTGGGATTTTTCCGAAAAATCAGGGAGCTCGGCACCGATGGGCTTCGCTCCCTTGTTCAGGCCAGATGCAAATGGTTGTCCCAGAGCCCTGCCGGCAGATCCAGGGGTTTTGCAACCAGTTGTGTCTGGCGGCAATCGTAATAGCGGCAACGTCCTTGGCCCGACGTCACGACAAAACCGTCGGTTACCGCGCCCACACCGGCACAGTCCGGCAAGGGGGCATCCAGGCGGACCTCGCCACTGTCCAGGTCCCAGATGAAGAAGCGGTTGCCGCGTGGGGCGGTCAGGGCCACCAGGCGCAGGTCGCTGTGCACAGCGACGCTGGCGGTGTAGTGCCCCATGGCCTGCAATTGTTCTTCGGGCACCGGGAATGCCTGGAACGGCTGCCCTGGCCGCTTGATTGCCACCAGTTCCGACGATTCGTGGGCAGGGCCCATGAACTGCTGGCCGGAAACGATGGTGCCGTCACTGGCGATGCCGAGGTGGCGCACGCTGTTCATCGATTGGGCGAGGGTTTCCTTGCTCAGTAGGGTGCCATCGCGTTGCATCAGCACCAGGCTTGGCTCCATGGCGTCGAGGTTCATTTCGACCCGGCTTTCGGCCTCGGTGCGAATGCCGCCGTTGGCCACCACCAGCGTCTCGCCATCGGGCATCCAGGACACCTGGTGAGGACCGATGCCATGGGTGGACATCTCGCCGCTGTGCACCAGCCGCTCGCCTTCGAAACGGTACATGCCCAATAGGCCGCGTCCCGGGTCGGTGGTGTCGTTCTCGGTGGCGTACAGCCATTCGCCGCTGTTATGGATGACCGCGTGGCCGTAGAAATGCCGGTTCGGCAACGAGGCGATGGTTTGCAGCAGCGTCCCGTCACGCAGGTCGATCAAGTAGCTTTCGGTGCCTGGACGACGGGCGACGAACAGCGCAATCGGTTGCGTCGGGTGATGGATGATGTCATGGCAGCGTTGGCCGACCTGGGTGGCGAACACCCGCGTGCCGTCCAGTCGATAACCGACGGCGTAATGCTTGCCGTCGCCATCGTCCCGTGCCGAAAGCAAGAGTGGGTGCTTGTCCTTTTGCTTGAACAGCGTCCAGCCGCCCAGGGTGACGGCGCCGAGCAGCAAGCTGCCCAGTGCCAGGACCTGACGTCGAAACATGATCAGTCACCGTCGTTGGCATTGAAGCCCAGTTGGATGCCCAGCGCCTTGGCCAGTTCGCCTTCGTGCAGGCGATGGACGACGTTGAGGCTGTCGTACAAATCGTTGAGTTGCTGGCGCCCGGCATCGTCGTTGAGCATTTCGGTCAACGAGCGCTGGCTGCTGGCGAACAGTTTCAAGGAGGCATCGTAGGCGGCGTCGATCTTGTCCGCCAACGGTTTCTGCTCGCTTGGCAGCAGGCCGCGCAGGCCTTTGTTGTCCACGCCGGCCCAGACGGTCCTGGCCGCGCTCAGGCTGGCTTCCAGCCCTTGCAACGACGACTGGCTGCGCCAGGCGTCGGCCTGGAAAGGCTGAGGTACGCCCTTGCTCTGGCGGCCCATCGGCGTGCCGAGTTTTTTCTTCAGCGTGTCCAGGGCCGTGACCTGCACGCGCAGCAGATCGGCGATGGCCTCGTGGGAGTCGGCGTAGCGCTGGTTGGGGAACTTGCTCATCTGGGCGAGCATGCCGTCGTTGGCGTTCCACCCCGACAGGATCTCTTCGGCCAGTTGTTTCTGGCGTTCGCCGATTGCAGTGAGCAGCGGGCAGTACTTGGCTTTCTGGGCACTGTCGGCCATGTCGATTTTTGCGTCGAACAGCAGGTATTCGTAGGCCGAGAGCCCTTGTACGACAACGCTGGACTTGGCCAGGCCGGCGGCGTCGATCTGTGGCTGGCTGTTGACCAGTTGCTCGACCTGACGGCCTACCAGGTTTTTCTTGTCCGGCCAGAACTGCACCTGCCAGGCGCGGTTGCCCTCGGCCAGCGGGCCGATCAACAGGGGTTGCAACTCGGCCCAGGCTTTTTGCGCCTTGAGGAAGTCGGCGCGGGCGGTGTCCAGGGTTTCCTTGCCTTGGCAGAACGCCAGGGCGCTGGTCGCCAGTTGCCGGTCGGCCTCGACCCAGCGGCTGTAGGTCGGCAGGATCACTTGCTTGGCGATGGCGGCCGAGGTGACGGCTTGTGGGTCCTGGGGCGAGCAGGCACCGAGGGCGAGGGCGGCGAGGCTGGTGAACAACAGCTTGGGACGGAACATGTCAGGCTCCCATTTCTGGAAAAGGCATTTAAAGGGAATTCAGAAAGGCCAGCAACGCAGCGCGTTGCTCGGCATTGAACGCTAAAACCTGGCGTTGCGCCGCTTGTGCTTCGCCGCCATGCCACAGCACGGCTTCGAGCAGGTTGCGGGCACGACCGTCATGCAGGAACTGGGTGTGGCCGTTAACGGTTTCGGTCAGGCCGATGCCCCACAGCGGCGGGGTTCGCCAATCACGGCCGCTGGCCTTGAATTCGCTGCGGTTGTCGGCCAGGCCTTCGCCCATGTCGTGCAGCAGCAGGTCGGTGTAGGGGCGGATGACCTGGTTCGCCAGCTCCGGTTCAGCAGCATGGGCGGACGTGGTGTATTTCGGTGTGTGGCAAGACTGGCAGCCGGCCTGGAAAAACAGATTCTTGCCCGCCAGTACCTGAGGAGAATTCACCTCGCGACGGGCCGGCACGGCGAGGTTGCGGCTGTAGAACAGCACCAGTCGCAGGATGTTGTCGCTGACTTCCGGCTCGCCGTCCGGGCCGTTGCCGCTGGGGGCGCGCTTGCAATCGACCTGGGTTTCGGTGCAGTCGTCGAAGGGCCGCAGGCTCGTCGTCAGGCCCATGTCACCGGAGAACGCATGGACGTTCTGTTGGTTGAGGTTGGGCTGCCCAGCCTTCCAGCCAAACCGTCCAAGTACGGTTTTCTGTTGGGCATCGTCCCAGACCTGGTTGGGACGACCGGCGATGCCGTTGTTTTCCCGCGCCTGGGCTTTGGCGTTGGCGAGGATGGATTCGTCAGGGATCGCCTCCAGCAACCCCAGGCCGATCATGGGCGGAGCGACACGGGCGGAAAAACGCGTGTCCGGGTGCATCGGCCCATAGGCCAATTGGGTGATTTGCAGGTTTGGCTTGCGCAGTTCCACGACGGTGCCGTCCTTGAAGCGCACCGGGACGGGGCTGTAATCGACCCGGACTTTACCTTCGGGAGCGACACCGGGGACAGACATGTCCTGCAACTGCCCACCGTAAACCGGCTCCGGCACCACCCCCAGTTGTTCGATGACCTTGGCGTAGGGCGGCGCATCGGGAATCGACAGGCGTACCAGCATCGACACCGCGCTGGCGGCGTCCGGTGCCGGCGGATGACCGCGACCGTCCTTGATATGGCAGTTCTGGCAGGCGTTGGTGTTGAACAACGGGCCGAGGCCGTCCCGGGCGGTGGTGGTCGAGGGGGCGATCACCCAGGGGCTGCGGAAGAAACTGTTGCCGACGCTGAAATCCACGCGCCGCGAAGGTGGCAGGTTGGCCGAGGGCAGGGAAAAGGCGTTTTGATCGCTCTTGCGAACCGTCGTGGCACCACCGGAACGGGCTTCACCCGGTTCAGCCTGGGTAAAACGCGGGGCGTCATCGCAGGCACTCAGGCCCAGGGCCATGAACAGTGCACATAAGCGAAGAGGCAACGATGGCATCGGGTGACCTGGGAGAGAGGTGAAAAGAGGGCGCAAAGTCTAACAGGGCCGGGGAGTTTGAATAAGAGGAATTATCGTTTGGTTTGTGAAGCCTGCGTGGTTCTGGAGCTACGTAGGAGCTGTCGAGTGCAACGAGGCTGCGATCTTGTCCCAGACAATTGAATCTGGAGTGAAAGATCAAAAGATCGCAGCCTTCGGCAGCTCCTACAGAACTCAGCGGGAGCTTAAGGCTGGACAACAGCCCCCGGCACCAGCGGCAGTTCCAGGGTCGCGACGAACCCACCGTCAGGATGGTTGCCCAACACCAGCGCACCGCCATGGCGCTCGGCGGCACGACGCGCAATCGCCAGGCCCAGGCCATGGCCGGCGGCGGTCTGGCCGGGGGCGCGGTAGAACGGCTCGCCCAATTGCCCCAAGTGTTCGGCCTCCACGCCAGGCCCGTGGTCGCGCACGCTGATCAGGATCCGTTCGCCCTGGCGTGCCGCGCGCATCTCGATGGGTTGCCCGGTCGGATTGAAGCGCTGGGCGTTACGCAGCAGGTTGTCCACCGCTCGCTCGATCATGGTCGGCCAGCCCTTGAGGGTCAGGCCTGCCTCGGTTTCAAGCTGCACGGTTTGCTCCGGTGACGCCAGTTGTGCATCTTTTTGTAGGGTGAACAGCAAACCGTTGAGGTCCACCTCTTCGGCGCCGGCGTTGTCGGCGTCGACCCGGGCCAGGACCAGGATTTCGCTGATCAACGCTTCCAGGCGATCGCATTCGCGGGTCAGGCGTGGCCAGAGTTTTTCACGCTCCTCGGGGCTGGCCCGTTCAGCCAATGCCAGGGCAATGCGCAGACGGGCCAGGGGCGAGCGCAGTTCGTGGGATACGTCGCGCAGCAGTTGGCGCTGGCTGGCGATCAAGCTTTGCAGGCGCGCGCCCATGCGGTTGAAGTCGGTGGCCAGCACGCCGAACTCGTCTCGTCGGTTGGCCAGCTTGGCGAGGCTGTTCTGCTGGTAGGCGGCCTGGCCCAGGTCATGCACCGCGCCGCGCAGTCGATTCAGCGGACGGGTGATGGAAAGCGTCACCAACAGGCTGAACAAGGTCAGCACCACCAGCGCGATGCCCAGTGCGCTGAGGGGCCAGAGCAGGCTGCCGCGGTGCCAGGCGTCCAGTTCGGGATGGGGAATGCGGTAGATGAACAGGTACGTGTCGCCACTTTTGGCGCTGGTGAACTCGTCGGTCAGCCGCCGCCAGGGCAGGCGTCGGTCGTCGTTGTTCTGCCGGGCCTCGAAGGCCGCGGCACGATGGGGGAAGGTGCCGCGTACCACCGGGTCGCCGCTTTCGTTGAACACCTGGACGTCGATGTGATACTGGCGCTTGCGCTGTTGCAGGATCTCCTGGGCGGCATCCTCGCCCTGGGTTTCGTAGGTTTGCGTCCACTCTTCGGGCAGGGTATTGAGGCCCGGGTGACGGCTGAGGATCCAGGCGTCCTGGTTCAGCATATGGCCCATCAGGATCGAAAGCCCTGCAACCAGGGCGATGGCCAGCCAGAAACTGGCCAGGATGCGCCAGAACAATGAACGCACGATAAATCCTCGGAAACAAAGAAAGCCCAACGGCGATTGGCCGTTGGGCTGGGCAAGCGTCAGTGCATTATTGCGCTTTTTGCGGTTGTTGCGCTTTCCAGGCTTTGAACTCAGCCCACTCGGCGCGACGTTCGGCCTGTTTCTTCTGGATCGCGTCGAATTCCTTTTGCTGCTCAGGCTTCAGCAAGCCACGGATCTGGGCATCGACTTTCTCGTGCCGGGCCTGCATTTCGTCCTGCATGGCTTTCTGGTCGGCTGGCGACAGCTTGGCCAGGTACTTGTCGACCAGTTCCCGTTGTTCGTGGCGCTGCTCGCCCATGATCCGGCGAATCTGCTGGCGTTGTTCGCGGCTCAGGTCCAGTTGACTGTAGGGGCCTTTGTCGTGCATCTGGCCGCCGTGGCGCGGGCCGTCCATCGGGCCCATCGGGCCGGGGCCTTCGGGCATGGCCATGGCGACGGTCGGCAGGGCGGCAGCGAACATCAGAGCGATAAGGGTCTTGCGCATGGTGTGTCTCCTTGTCTCATTCCCGGTCAGTTCCGGATGTGTGCAGATTACGGAGATCAAGGTCAGCGGCGGTCAGGGGGGCGTAAAGCTTGGGTAAAGACGGTTTGGTGACGAGCTTACAAACAGTGGGCGCAGAAAATGCGGCGAGGAGATTATTTGTGGCGAGGGGATTTATCCCCGCTGGGCCGCGCAGCGGCCCTCTTGGTTTTATCTGATGCACCGCGGAGGCAGACACATCTGGGGGCGCTTCGCACCCCAGCGGGGATAAATCCCCTCGCCACAGAGGGATCATTTCCCCGGTCCAAGCACGGAATCGGGGCAGTGTTCAAAGGCTGTAGTAATAACCCCGGCTACGCAGCGCCACGATGCGCGGGCGACCGTCGGGGTGAGGGCCGATTTTCTTGCGCAGGTTGCTCACGTGCATGTCGAGGCTGCGGTCGTACAGGGTCAGCTTGCGGCCCAGGGCGATCTGCGCCAGCTCCTGCTTGTCCAGCGGCTCGCCCGGTTGCTTGAGCAGCGCTTCGAGCAGGCGACTTTCGGAAACGGTGAGGGTCTGTTCCTGTTCGTCGATGCTGACGACGCCACGCACCGGGCTGAAAGTCAGGTCACCCAGCTCGATCTGGCTGGACACCGCCGCCGGATGGCTGCGGCGCAGCACGGCGCGCAGGCGGGCGGTCAGTTCCCGTGGGTCGCAGGGCTTGGCCAGGTAGTCATCGGCGCCCAGTTCCAGGCCAAGGATACGGTCCAGCGGCTCACCCCGGGCCGACAGCATCAGCACCGGCAACTCCGGGTGATCGTTGCGCAGTTGCTTGAGCAGTTCCAGGCCGCTGCCGTCGGGCAGCATCACGTCCAGGACCACGGCAGCCGGGGCGGTTTCGGCCAAGGCCTTGCGGGCACTCTGGCCATCGTGACAGGCGCGGACCTGAAACCCTTCCTGGCTCAGCCAACTCACGAGGAGCTCACACAGCTCCTGGTCATCATCTATCAGTAACAGCTCGCTCATGACTCACTCAATTTAGCCATTGCCGACGTTGTCTACGTCCACCGCTGGCAAAGATACCGCAGAGCAAGGCCAATAGCGCTACCCCGGCACCAATGACGAACCATTGCTGTTGATCGGTCAACAGCCGTGGCAGCGGGCTGGCCTGGGCTTCCTTGAGTTGCAGCTTCAGGCGCTGGTTCTCCTGGCGCAGCCGGGCCAGCACAGCGCTTTCGCGCTCGCTGTCGGCATTTTGCAGCTGTTTGCTCAGCTCTTCACGCTGGCGTTCGCTGTCTTTCAAGCGTTGCTGCAATTCGGCGATCTGGCCGCCGGCGCTCAGGGACAAGGGCGCCGAATGACTGCCCTCGGTGCTTTCCTCGCCATGGGCGGGCGCTCCGATCGCCAACGAGACCAACAACAGGCACAACGGACCTTTGCGCATTGCAACTCCTGAATTCCAATCGAGATTAGACAGGTTGTCGGCCGGCGAACGATAAAGATGAGCAACGGCGGCAATGAGCCGTGGAGGCCCATCGCGCCAGGGGGGATTTACGGCAGGACTTGCTTGAACGGCTTGACCACGACATTGGCGTAGACGCCGGCCGCCACGAACGGATCGGCCTCGGCCCAGGCCTGGGCGGCGACCAGGGAGTCGAACTCGGCCACGATCAGGCTGCCGCTAAAACCGGCTGCGCCCGGGTCATTGCTGTCCACCGCCGGATGCGGGCCGGCCAGCACGATGCGGCCTTCGGACTTGAGCTGTTGCAGGCGCTCCAGGTGTGCCGGGCGCACGGCCAGGCGTTTTTCCAGGGAGTCGGCGACGTCGGTGGCAATGATTGCGTAGAGCATGTCAGTCCTCGGTTTTAGGCGTGGTGGGGTCGGCATCGTGCAGGTGACGGGACAGGTAGATGCCCTGGCCAATCAGGAACAGCAGCGTCATGCCCAGGCTGCCGAAGACCTTGAAGTCGACCCAGTACTCCTGGAACGTGAACGCAACGAACAGGTTGGCGGCGCCGCAGAACAGGAAAAACGCGATCCAGGCGATGTTCAACCGGGTCCAGATCAGTTCCGGCAGGTTGATGGCATGGCCCATGATGCGCTTGATCAGCAGTCGGTCACCGATGAAGTGGCTGCCGATGAACGCGAGGGCAAACAGCCAGTTGACCACCGGGGCCTTCCACTTGAGGAAGGTTTCGCTGTGGAACGCCAGGGTCAGGCTGCCGAATACAAGGCAGGCGATCAAGGTCAGCCACTGGCTCTTCTCCAGCTTGCGCTGGGACACGAACAGCGCGCCGTAGACCACCAGGGAGCTGATGATCAGCACGGCGGTGGCGCTGTAAATACCGCCTACAGTCAAGGAGTGACCGGCGAAATCGACGGCTCGGGGATCAAGTTTGTAGACGATGAAAAACAGCAGGAGCGGGATGAAGTCGATGAATTGTTTCACAGTGGCAGCCAGAAGCAGGATGTGGCGGCATAATAACAAACATCCTTGGCCGCGATAGGGCCAGCTGATTTGAGGTCACAAACTCTCGTGAATGTTGATTTGCACTGCCATAGCACGGCCTCCGATGGCGCCCTGGCGCCTGCGGTTCTGGTGGCGCGGGCGTTCGAGCACGGCGTGCGAGTCCTGGCCCTGACCGATCACGACACCCTCGAAGGCCTCGACGAGGCCCGCAGCGCCGCCACGGCGCTGGGCATGCGGCTGGTCAACGGGGTCGAGTTGTCGTGTACCTGGGGCGGGGCGACCATCCATGTGCTGGGCTATGGTTTCGATGTGAAGGCGCCGGCGCTGGTCCAGGCCATCGCACACCTGCGCGACGGGCGCTGGCTGCGCTCCGAAGAGATCAGCCGCAAGCTGGCCCTCAAGGGCATGCCCGGTGCGCTGGACGGCGCCCGGCAGATCCAGCAGGAACTGGGCGACAGCGGCAACGCACCGGCCCGGCCACACTTTGCCGACTGGATGGTGCGCGAAGGGTTCGTCAAGGATCGCGCCGAAGCGTTCCGCAAATGGTTGGGGGCCGGCAAGCTGGGGGACGTCAAGCAGCACTGGCCGACCCTGGAAGAAACCGTCCAGACCCTGCGGGCCGCTGGCGCCTGGGTCAGCCTGGCGCATCCATGGCACTATGATTTCACCCGCAGCAAGCGCCGCCGGCTGGTCGCCGACTATATTCAAGCGGGGGGCCATGCCATCGAGGTGGTCAACGGCCATCAGCCTGCCGAGCAAGTGGGCAGCCTGGCGATCCTGGCCCGTGAGTTCGGCCTGCTGGTCACCGCCGGCAGTGATTTCCATGGCCCCGGGGGCTGGTCCGAGATCGGCGAATACCGCCCGTTGCCGGAAGATCTGCCACCACTATGGTGTAGATTCAAACATGATCCCGTTACCGCCGCCGTCTGAACAGGTAGAACACGTGAGTCAATTTTTCCAGATTCATCCGGAAAACCCGCAAGCGCGCCTGATCAAACAGGCCGTGGAAATCATTCGTGGTGGTGGCGTGGTGGTCTATCCCACCGATTCGTCCTACGCCATCGGTTGCCAGATCGGCGACAAGAATGCCGTGGAGCGTGTCAGACGCCTGCGTCAACTGGACGACAAGCACAATTTCGCGCTCATCTGCAGCGACCTTTCGCAGTTGGGCCTGTTCGCCAAGATCGACACCGGCACCTTCCGCTTGCTCAAGGCGCATTTGCCGGGGCCCTACACGTTCATTCTCAATGCCACCCGGGAAGTCCCGCGGCTGTTGCTGCACCCGAAAAAGCGCACCATCGGCCTGCGGGTGCCGAGCCATCCCATCGCCCTGGCGCTGCTGGCGGAACTGGGTGAGCCGTTGATGAGCGTGACGCTGATCATGCCCGGCGAGACCGAGCCGTTGACCGATCCCTATGAGATGCGCCAGATACTCGAGCATCAGGTGGACCTGATCATCGACGGCGGTTTCGGCGGCATGTCGGCGTCCACGGTGATCAACCTGGCTGATGGCGAGCCCCAGGTGGTGCGCGTCGGGTGCGGCGATCCGACGCCGTTCATGGTCGAGGCCTGAATGTCCGCCGTGGAAACCTCCGTGGACAATGCCGATAGCCAGGTCGGCGCGCAGCAGGAGTTGCCGTTCGCCATGGTCTATGGCCAGGCGGTCATGGAAATGCCCCTGGACCTTTACATTCCGCCGGATGCGCTGGAAGTGTTCCTCGAAGCCTTCGAGGGACCGCTTGACCTGCTGCTGTACCTGATCCGCAAACAGAACATCAACATCCTCGACATCCCCGTGGCGGAAATCACCCGCCAGTACATGGGCTACGTCGAGTTGATGCAGTCGGTACGCTTGGAACTGGCGGCCGAGTACCTGGTGATGGCGGCCATGCTGGCCGAGATCAAGTCGCGGATGCTGCTGCCGCGCTCGGCGGAGGTCGAAGCGGAAGAGGACGACCCGCGGGCGGAGTTGATCCGGCGCTTGCAGGAGTACGAACGCTTCAAGGTCGCCGCCGAAGGCCTCGATGGCTTGAACCGGGTGGGGCGCGATGTGGTGGTGCCCAAGCTCGATGCGCCCGAAGCGCGGGCGCGCAAGTTGCTGCCGGATGTGAGCCTGGAAGAGCTGCTGATGTCCATGGCCGAGGTCCTGCGCCGGGGCGATATGTTTGAAAGTCATCAGGTCAGCCGCGAAGCGCTGTCCACCCGCGAGCGCATGAGCGATGTGCTGGAGCGGCTCAAGGGCGGCGGCTTCGTGCCGTTCGTCGAGCTGTTCACCGCCGAGGAAGGGCGTTTGGGGGTGGTGGTGACGTTTATGGCGGTCCTGGAATTGGTCAAGGAATCCTTGGTCGAGCTGGTGCAGAATGAGCCGTTCGCAGCGATCCACGTGCGGGCACGAGCCGAATAACGAGCAAATCAATGAATCTGACTGAACCCCGCGAGCTGGCCCCCTTGCTTGAAGCTTTCCTGTTGGCCTCGGGAAAGCCGCAATCGATGGAGCGCCTGTTCGAACTCTTCGAAGAAGGCGAGCGACCCGAGCCGGCCGTGTTCAAGAAAGCCCTGACGCTGCTGGGCAAGTCCTGCGAGGGACGGGCTTTTGAGCTCAAGGAAGTGGCGTCCGGTTATCGCCTGCAGATCCGCGAGAAGTTCGCGCCCTGGGTTGGGCGCCTGTGGGAGGAGCGGCCGCAGCGCTACTCCCGCGCCATGCTCGAAACCATGGCGTTGATCGCCTATCGCCAACCGATCACCCGGGGCGAGATCGAGGATGTACGGGGCGTGGCGGTCAACAGCCATATCGTCAAGACGTTGCTGGAGCGCGAGTGGATCCGCGTCGTCGGCTATCGCGATGTGCCGGGCAAACCGGCGATGTTCGCCACCACCAAAGCCTTTCTCGATCATTTCAACCTGAAAAACCTGGACGACCTGCCGCCCCTGGCCGAATTGCGGGAGCTGGAACCCGAACCGGTGCTGGAGTTCGACGACGTGCCGGTGCCCCAGGGCTTGCAGGAACTGGCGGATGCCAGCGCCGAGCCTGAGGAGCCGAAGGAAGAGACCAGTTTCCACTCGTTGTTGCTGGAGCTGGACACTATGGAAGAAGGCCTCAAGACCGATTTCGACGACCTGCTGCGTGAGGGGCCTGGTCCTGGGGATGAGTCGGATGAGCCTCCCGAGGCCGACCGCGAAGTTGAACGTCAGGCCGAGCCTGAACCCGAAGAAGACATCCTCGGCGTTGCCGAGGCTCGAGAAAAACTGCTGGCCGCGGTCGCCGCACTCCAGCCTCACGAGCCGGAGCCGGAGCCGGAACTGAGCGACGAAGAAGCCGAAGCCCGTGCCCTGGCCGAGGCGATCGAGAACGAACGGCGCCAGTTTGACGACTGATCCCGCGTGCTGGAAAAACAATTCTGAAACCCCACTATCCTGTAGGAGCGAGCTTGCTCGCGATAGCGGTCTGACAGCCAACGTCATCGTTGAAAGTTAAACCTCTATCGCGAGCAAGCTCGCTCCCACAGAGGAATGCGGTGCATCATGAACTCCACCAAGAGCCGCTGCATTGCGCCACCGGTCGGCGGAAAAAGCGTTGAGCCTGGGTTGATCAGCTAGTCTCAGATGCGCAATCGCTTCAACAGGCGTATGATTCGCGACCCTTTGGCGATCCCTTCGTCCAAGACCCGTTTTCAAAGCGTCAGGCCAGGCCTGACCCGACCACACCGGGAGGTGCCCAGAATGAAAGACCAAGACCAGAACGACAGCCAGGAAATCGGCCCAGCAGGCGAGAAGCTGCAAAAAGTCCTCGCCCGTATCGGCGTCGGTTCGCGCCGTGACGTGGAAGCCTGGATCACCCAGGGCCGGATCAAGGTCAATGGTAAAGATGCCACCTTGGGCCTGCGTGTCGACATGCACGACGCCATCACCATCGATGGTAAGGTGATCAAGCGCGAAGAGGCCGCCGAAACGGTGCGCCGCGTGATCATGTACAACAAGCCCGACGGCGAGATCTGCACCCGTGACGACCCGGAAGGCCGTCCGACCGTGTTCGACAAGATGCCGCGTCCGAAAGAAGGCCGCTGGATCAACATCGGTCGCCTGGACATCAACACCACCGGTTTGTTGATGTTCACCACCGACGGTGAGCTGGCCAACCGTTTGATGCACCCGTCCTACGAGATGGACCGCGAATACGCCGTGCGTGTGCGTGGCGAAGTCGACGACGAGATGATCGAGCGCCTCAAGGCCGGCGTCGTGCTGGAAGACGGCCCGGCGCGTTTCACCGACATCAAGCAGGCGCCCGGCGGCGAAGGCTTCAACCACTGGTATCACTGCGTGGTGATGGAAGGCCGGAACCGTGAAGTGCGGCGTTTGTGGGAATCCCAGGGGCTGGTGGTCAGCCGCCTCAAGCGCGTGCGTTTCGGCCCGGTGTTCCTCAACTCCGACCTGCCGATGGGCCGCTGGCGCGAAATGAGCCAGTACGAAGTCGACATCCTGGCCGCCGAAGTGGGTCTCAAACCGGTGGCGATGCCGCAGATGACCGCCAAGAGCA
The DNA here is from genome assembly GCF_900104425.1 of Pseudomonas sp. NFACC13-1. Taxonomy (NCBI): domain Bacteria; kingdom Pseudomonadati; phylum Pseudomonadota; class Gammaproteobacteria; order Pseudomonadales; family Pseudomonadaceae; genus Pseudomonas; species Pseudomonas sp. NFACC13-1. Next base: position 504,760 of record NZ_FMXV01000001.1, read on the forward strand.
AGGACAAGCTGGAGCGGATGCAGCGTAAATCCTCGCGCCCGATGGGCAAGACCGAGCGCGTGCGTACGTTGCGTCCGGCTGTTGAAGGTGTGGCGACCGGCCCGCGTCCTTCCCGCGAGCCGCAGATCGAAGGCGAACGCCCGGCCCGCAAGCCTGCTCCTCGCCAGGACGGTGAGCGTGGCCCACGTGCGCCGCGTCCGGCCAATGGTCGGACCGAGCGCGGTGAAGGTCGCGGTGCTCCGGCGGGTCGCGGTACGCCAGTCGCCGATCGCCCGGCCGACACCAAGCGTCCGGCCAAGCCAGCGCCGAAAAAGCGCCCGGGTATCGTCCTGGCCGACCGCGACGCGCCATCAGGCAAGCGCCGTGGTGCACCGGCAGGTTCGGGACAGCGTCCGGGGTTCGGGCGTCGTAAGCCGGAGTGATCGGCGAGCACCCATGAAAAACGCCAACCTTAGGGTTGGCGTTTTTTTTGGCCTGGCTTTCATGATGTGGTGCAGATGAGTCCGCCATCGCGAGCAGGCTCGCTCCCACAGTTGATTTTCAGTGAATGGGAGATATGTGTTCGGCACCGCTCCATCGTGGGAGCGAGCCTGCTCGCGATGCGGACTCAGCCTTCTGGAAATCCAACCTAAAGCACAAACCGCCCATCGAACATCGGCTCGTTATCCAGCGCCAATACGCCGCTCTCGAAAATCAGATCCAGGTGATGGCTGCCCTTGGCCCCACCGCCAAGCCCCAGATGCAAGCCGCAGTGGCGCTCCTCGAAACCGGCATTGCGGGCGTACAGGCTCTTGACCCCTTCGTTGGTGCCGATTCCCAGTTCTTCGATGCGGCGATTGGACGGGTTGGCGTCCAGGTACTTGTTGAAGTCGTGTTCCAGGCCAGGTACATCGGTGGCGATTTTCTGGATGGTGGAGTCTTCGATCCACAGCTGCAGCGGCGATTGCAACACGCCGTATTTACGTGCGAACGGGATGGTGCTCAGGAATGTGCCGAGGAAATTCACCCGGCCATTGATGGTGTCGCTGTGGGTGGCGATTTCGCCGGGAGCCAGGTCGTAGTTGCCGACCCCGTTGATGTCGGTCCATTTCTTCACGCCACCCAGGGCAGTGTCGAAATATGAACCGTGGTCATCCTGGAAGCTCAGGGTCGTCGCCTGGGACATGCGCCGGATCAGGTGACTGTTGAGCCCGGCGATGCGCTGGGGAATCACGCTGAAGGTGTCGTAGAAATAATCGCCATAGTCCTTGAACAGCAGCGATTTCTTCCAGTTGTCGGCCATCACGCCTTGCAGCGCACGGACAAAGTCCGGGCCATCGGGACGTGGGTTGGGCAGGGTGGAAGAGTCGTAGAAGAAAATATACAGATCGCTGTCGGCAATGGCCTTGGACAGGCGCTCCGTGGATTCGAGGTCCAGGCGCATGGCGCTGAACCGGAAGGGCGAGCCGCTGTCCGCCTGCTCGGCAATGGCGCCGGTCAGCGCTTCGTAGTCAGCGGTATGACCGAGCAACACCTTGGCGGGCTGAATGCCAGCCAGGGCGGGATGGTGTTCGAGGTAGTAAAGGAAATGTGAGATGGCTCGTTGTGTGTCCATGCTTATTCTTCCCTGACAAGTTCATTTGACTTCCCTGACAACCGGCAAAAAGTGGCGGAGTCGACCGGCCGGATCGCCTCCGCCGGGCGGTGCCTACAGAGGCCACATCGCCGTGCCGAACGGAACGACGGCGTCGGCTTGCATCATTTCAACAGCGGCTTCATGGGTCGGTGCTTCAAACCATTCGTCCAGTTGCAGTTCGGTTTCCAAGTCTTTGTCCAGTGTTTGCATAGTGAATCTCCTAGATGACTTTTACGGAAATCAGCGGACCGATGCGGCGAGTGGAACAGGCCGGCGACGGCACCACAGAACTTGTCGGCACGATGCCTTGGCAAGTCGCTGAAAACCTAGTCGAGGGTTTTTTGGATTGCAAAAAAATAATTTTATTTTTTTCGTTTGAACTTTTTGTTCCATTTTCAACGACAACATTACTCATTCAAAAACAGCCGCCTGGGTGTTTTTTTAAATAGGTAGCTACCTACCGTCAATTTGCAGTCAGCCTACGGAAATTTCCTACTTGGAAAGTTTGCGTGACGGGTTGTAAAGAAATACTGACAAAAAAGGGCCTCCGAGAGAGCCCAAAACGGTGTTCTGCCGGATCGTAAGAAAAAACTTCCGCACGTCTTGCCTTATTGGGTTTCCCTGGGCTCTGGCCCGCTTGTTTCCAAACGATGGGCAGGGTGAGATGCGCCCCATGCCTGTCGTGCAGGTAAATAACAAGAAGGAGGCGCAATGAACGCCGCAACTCGAGTGCATCTCTCCCGTCGTGGCGTTTTTCGCGCTACACCCTTCAGGGGCTCGCAAGGGCCTGGACACTTTTTTGCAGCCGCCCGGCACGTTCGAGGCGGACCCATGCAATCCCGGCAAACGACACGCTGATCCGGTGGTGTCTGGCAGCAGGGGGTCAGCGGTGTACAATGCGCCGCGTTTTACTGTGACCCTGCGCGTACCCACGCACTTTCAAGGTTATCCGCCTTGTTCACTCCGCCACGCCACAAGCGTGTCGGGTTCGATTTCGTCACAGATAAAAACAAACAGGTGACGCATGACCGTTGTAAAAACGCTGAAGTCCTGGTGCCTGCGCTGGGGTTTGATCGGCGCTGCTTGAGATCCGATTCGAGCGGCAACGTCTAACGAACATCATCAAACCTTGCGTGAGACCCTTTTCATGAGTGGACAAAACTCGCATTCGGGCGAGCTGAAACGCGGCCTGAAAAATCGCCACATTCAACTGATCGCCCTCGGTGGCGCGATCGGCACCGGCCTGTTCCTCGGCTCGGCAGGGGTGCTGAAATCAGCCGGCCCGTCGATGATCCTCGGCTACGCCATCTGCGGCTTCATCGCCTTCATGATCATGCGCCAGTTGGGCGAAATGATCGTCGAAGAGCCCGTCGCCGGGTCCTTCAGCCACTTCGCCCACAAGTACTGGGGCGGTTTCGCCGGGTTCCTGTCGGGTTGGAACTGCTGGATTCTCTACATCCTGGTGGGCATGTCCGAGCTGACCGCGGTCGGCAAGTACATCCATTACTGGGCCCCGGACATCCCGACCTGGGTGTCGGCGGCGGCGTTTTTCATCCTGATCAATGCGATCAACCTGGCCAATGTCAAAGTCTTCGGCGAGGCCGAGTTCTGGTTCGCGATCATCAAGGTCGTGGCGATTGTCGGCATGATTGCCTTGGGCAGCTATTTGCTGGTCAGCGGTCATGGTGGCCCGCAGGCGTCGGTGACCAACCTGTGGTCCCATGGTGGGTTCTTCCCCAACGGCGTGAGCGGCCTGGTGATGGCCATGGCGATCATCATGTTCTCCTTCGGTGGCCTGGAAATGCTCGGTTTCACCGCCGCTGAGGCCGACAAACCGAAAACCGTGATCCCCAAGGCCATCAACCAGGTGATCTATCGGATTCTGATTTTCTACATCGGCGCGCTCGTGGTGCTGTTGTCCCTGACCCCTTGGGACAGCCTGCTGGCCACCCTTAACGCTTCCGGCGATGCCTACAGCGGCAGCCCGTTCGTGCAGGTGTTCTCGATGCTGGGTAGCAACACCGCTGCGCATATCCTCAATTTCGTGGTGCTGACCGCCGCGCTGTCGGTGTACAACAGCGGCACCTACTGCAACAGCCGCATGTTGCTGGGCATGGCCGAGCAGGGCGATGCGCCCAAGGCCTTGTCCAGGATCGACAAGCGCGGCGTGCCGGTACGTTCGATCCTTGCGTCGGCGGCGGTCACGCTGGTGGCGGTGCTGTTGAACTACCTGATCCCGCAGCATGCGTTGGAGTTGCTGATGTCGCTGGTGGTCGCGACCCTGGTGATCAACTGGGCGATGATCAGCTACTCGCACTTCAAGTTCCGCCAGCACATGAATCAGGCCGGCCAGACGCCACTGTTCAAAGCGCTGTGGTATCCGTACGGCAACTACATCTGCCTGGCGTTCGTGGTGTTCATCCTGGGCGTGATGTTGCTGATCCCCGGCATCCAGATCTCGGTGTATGCGATTCCGGTGTGGGTGGTGTTCATGTGGGGGTGCTACGTGATCAAGAACAAGCGCAGTGCCCGCCAGGAATTGGCTGTGGCGGCTGCCAAGTAAGCACTGGACCCTGTGGGAGCGAGCTTGCTCGCGATGGTGATGGGCCAGCAATGTCAAGGGTGACTGACACACTGCAATCGCGAGCAAGCTCGCTCCCACAGGGTTAGGCGTTGTCTGGGGTATTCGGGGTATTCTGTGGGGCCTGATTGCGGACCCTTTCCCATGCTGGCGATTTCCAACACCGTGCACATCCCGGACGCCGAGATCGAGCTGACGGCCATCCGCGCCCAAGGGGCCGGGGGGCAGAACGTCAACAAGGTCTCCAGCGCCGTGCATTTGCGCTTCGACATTCCGGCCTCGTCGCTGCCCGAGTTCTACAAGGAGCGGTTGCTGGCCCTGCGCGACAGTCGCATTACCAGCGACGGTGTGCTGATCATCAAGGCCCAACAGTACCGCACGCAGGAACAGAACCGGGCCGACGCGCTGGAGCGCCTGTCCGAACTGATCCTCAGCGCCACCAAGGTCGAAAAGAAGCGCCGCCCGACCAAGCCGACCCTGGGTTCGAAAAAGCGTCGCCTGGAATCCAAGACCAAGCGCGGCTCGATCAAGGCCGGGCGCGGCAAGGTGGATTTCTAGTCCTTCTCCCGCGCTTCACGGTACCGCGGCGCCTGCCGGTACAGGTAGACACTCAGTGCCAACCCGCCCAGGGCCGCCAGGGCGGCGAACAGAAAGATCGAGGCAAAGCCGAAGCCTGCGGCAATGGCACCGGCCAGTGGCCCGGTGATCCCCAACGACAAATCGATGAACAGTGAATAGGCGCCCACCGCTGCCCCACGACTGGAGGCCGGCACCAGGTTGACCGCTTCCACGCCCAGCGCCGGGAACACCAGGGAAAAGCCGAAACCGCTCAACGCCGCGCCCGCCAGGGCCCAGTGGGCATCCGGTGCGAGCCACAACAGCAACAGTCCGAGGGTTTCCACCGACAGGCAGGCAATCGCTACGCGAAAGCCGCCCAGACGGTTGATCAGGTTACCGAACAACAGGCGCGCGCCGATGAAGCTGGCGCCGAACAGGCTCAGGCACAGTACGGCGTTGTCCCAGTGCTGCGTGGCGTAGTACAGGGTGATGAAGGTCGCGATCGTGCCAAACCCGATGGAGCCCAGGGCCAGGCCGCAGCCGTGTGGCAGCACACGTCCCAGCACATGCATGAACGGCAGGCGTTCGCCAGCGACGATGGGCGCCGCGGTTTTGCGCCAGGCCAATGCCAGCCCCAGCAAACCCAGCAAGATAATGCTGACGCCCATGCTCCACAGCCCCAACGCATTGACCAGCCATACCCCCAGCGGCGCACCGATCGCCAGCGCGCCGTAACTGGCGATGCCGTTCCAGGAGATCACCTTGGCGGTATTCGCCGCACCGACCCGGCCAATGCCCCAGCCAATCGAACCCGAGCCCACCAGGCTTTCGGCACTGCCCAGCACCAGGCGACCGATCAACAGGCTGATCAGGCTGAGTGTCGGCAGGTGGGGCGTCCAGGCCGACACGAGCATGAACACACCGCTCAGCCCACAGCCGGCGAGGCCGAACATCACCGCGCGCTTGCTCCCCAGGTTGTCGATGATTCGTCCTGCGTAAGGGCGACTGAGCAGGGTGGCCAGGTACTGCACGCTGATCACCAGCCCGGCGATCACCGCGCCGAAGCCCAGTTCGCCATGGACGAAACCGGGCAGCACGGCCAGGGGAATGCCGATATTCAGGTAGCCGATGAAGGTGAACAGGACGATGGAAACGACTTGCAGCGTGACCGCCAGGGGGCGCTGGGAATCTGACATGGGAAAGAGGTCCACGGAGCAGCGGGGATAGATAGGCGGCTTATGATAACGGCGAGCGCGGCGTCCGGGCGTGGAAAAGTAAAACTATTTGCCCAATGGCGGTTCAGCTGTCGTGCTGTCCGCTGACCAGGCGCGTGGTGACCAGCGCGGCGATGGCGTTTTCTTCGCTGCCGAAACGGGCCAGCAGGGCCGCTTGTTTCTCGGCGGGAAGGCGGGTCCAGATCTCGACCATTCTCTCGGCGGTGCCGATCAGGACGCTGGCCTGGGTTTCGCTGAAGGGAGGGGTGTCATCGGTCATGGGGCACTCGGGTTCAGGCAGTGTGGAAAGCGCATCTTAGCGCTTTCCACACGGTCTGGTGGTGCGGGTCAATCAGTCTTCGCTGTCGGCCTGGCGGCGTTCAGTGGTTTCCTTGGGCTCGGGTTGCTGGGCATCAGGTTGCCCCCCGGCTTGTAGCGTGGTCGTCTGCTCAGTGTCGTGCAGGCTTGGGAAGGGGAGATTAGGGATCTCGTGCATATCGCGCTCCTCGCAAAGTCTGTGGATAGATCTGGTAGATCCGCGCTTTTACAAAGCGTGGGCAGGATACCCCAGGAGAAATGACAAAAAGACTTTTAAATCCTGGCGTGCCGACAAAAGGGGTTGTCTGGACAGGTCATGCTCAATAATCGCGTCGCTTGCGAAACGCCCATCGGCCTGCAATCACGGTAAAGGTCGCCACCAGCGCCACCAGGATCCAGAAGCCCTCGGGGTCACCGGCCAGCGGTACGCCGCCGACGTTCATGCCGAAGAAACCGGCAATGATGTTGATGGGCAGCGCCAGGACCGTGACCACGGTCAGGGTGAACAGCGTACGGTTGCTTTGTTCGTTGAGGTTGGCAGCAATCTCTTCCTGCAGCAGCTTGATCCGCTCGCCCAGGGCGGTGAGGTCGTTGATGATCAGGGCAAATTCCTCGGTGGACTTGCGCAGCTCCTTGACGTCCTCCTTCTGCAACCATTGCGGTGGGCGGTTGAGCAAGCGCAGCAACGAGCCTGGCTCCAGGGCCAGCAGACGCTGCAGGCGCACCAGCACACGACGTTGGGCGCCCAACTCGGAGCGGTTGGTGGACAGTCGCGAAGAGAGCAATTGGTCTTCGATCTGGTCGACGCTGAGGCTGGTCTTGCGCACGATCTGAGTCAGCACTTCGCCTTGGTCGCGTAGCAGATGCACGAGCAGTTCCAGCGGTGAGCGAAAGCACTCGCCGGCCTTGACCGATGAGCGCAGCTTGTCGACCGAATGCAAAGGTTGCAGGCGCGCGCTGATGATCAACCGACTGTGCACGCAAACCCACAACGTGGAGACATCCGAGGACACCAGGTTGCTGAGGTTGAACACCACATCGTTGACCACGGCCAGCAATGCCGAGTCGACATGTTCGATCCGGGTCGAGCGTGAACCCTCGTGCAGGGCTTCGAAAAACTCCTCAGGCAGGGCCAGGTGGCTTTTCATCCAGCGTTCGCACGCTGCGTGAGCCAGGTTCAGGTGCAGCCAGAGAAACTCATCCGGGTCTTGCGGTTGTTGCAGGCTTCGCAGGGCCTGGGCCGAATCGATCTCCCTGCCACGCTCGCCGGGGCGGAAACGAAATCCGTAGAGCAGGCCGAACAGGTCAGGATCGCGATGGCTTTGGTCGATGCTGTGGTTCATGAGGGCTCGCTGGCGGGGAGTGCCTGTCGCGGCGACAACAGGTTCACTTGAGCGGCATCATTGCAAGCTTTCTTGAAGGTTTTGTGACAGTTGCGCGGTATCGTCAGATCGGTGGCGGTTTACACACGACGTACGCAAAAAAGCCGCGCAACTTGAAAGTTGCGCGGCGCCTTTAATCGATGGATCAAGTGTCTTGCTTGTTGGACAGGACTTTACCCGTTGTGGCATCGAAGTCCACGTCAAACTCTTTGCCGTCGGCAGTTTTCAGTTCCACTTCATACTCATAACCGTTGAAGTGGTTATCCAAGTCGGTGTCGGTGATGGTGGCACCTGGGTGCAACTTCAGGGCTTCTTCGTTCATCGATTCCAGGGATTTGATCTTGCCTTCCTTGACCAGTTGCGGAACCTGGTCGATTCGAACGTCAGCCTGGGCCAGGCCAGCGGTGAGGGTCAGAGCGGCAGCGGTGAACAGGGCAGTCAAAGTTTTCATATGTCATTCCTTGGTGTCGTTAAAGGGTGAGTCGTTTAAGTGGGTTCAGATTATCTGTGGCAACTTAATTCACCCTTAATTCGAAAAAACTTGAAGCACGTTTCCTGGAAACGTCTTTCGACTCAGTAGCCGTTCTTCTCCAACAGTTGCGTCACACTGCCTGTTTCGGGACGCTTGAAGTACTTGAGCAGTTCACTGGCACGGTTGGTGAAGATGCCATCGACGCCAGCATCCATCACTTTCTTGAAGTCCACCGGCTCATCCACTGTGTAGACATGCACCAGCAAACCCTGGGCATGGGTGTACTGGTTCATCCACGGCTTCACGAGATCCGAGTAACTCTGGCTGCCGCCATGGGTCAAGGCAGCGGACGGACCGGTGCCCACTGCGCCCTGGGCCTTGGCGTACTGGACCCATTTCTCGAATTCCGCCCTGTCCTTGGGTTCCTGCTTGGCATAGTAGACCGCCTTGTCCGTTTCACCGGATTCGGCAAACGGCACCTTGGACTTGGGTTCGATGTTGCCCTCGCCGACCCACAGCAAGAGGATCTTCGGCACTTTCGGCATCTCTTTGTGCAGCAGTTCCAGGCTGCTCTTCTCGAAGGTCTGCAAGACCACCTTGCCCTTGCCTTGACCGACCCCGGTGGCGCTTTTGGCGAGCTTGGAGCCGGAGGGGCTCAACCAGCCACGGTCCTGCAGTTTGTCCTTGAGGTCACGTTCGATGCCGGGAAACAACTTCGGCTCCTTGGTTTCGATGTACAGCCCCGGTTTGTGCTGTGGGTTGCCCTCGGCAATGTCGATCACTTCATCGAGGGTGAGGATTTTCAGGCCGGCGAACGAAGGACGGGCGCGGTCCGGGTAGGCGGTGTTGAACCAGCTGCCGGCATCGAGGGTTTTGAGTTCCGCCATGGTGAACTCGTTGGCAGTGCTGTCCTTGCGTTCGGGAAACTTGGTGGCGACATCCGTGGTGCGCAGCAGGCTGTCGTCATGCAGGACGAACAACACCCCATCCTTGCTGCGTTGCAGGTCCAGTTCCAGATAGTCGGCACCCAGGTCGCGAGCCAGCTTGTAGGCGGCGGCGGTGGATTCCGGCGCATCGAACGAGGCACCGCGGTGGGCAATGACCGCCGGATGCGGAATGCCTTGATGGGTTGCCAGGGCCTTGGGGCTCGGGGCTTCGGAGGCTTGTGTCTGACCAAAGCCGAGCAACAGGCTCAGCACCAAGGCGCTGCGGGTGAAGGTGACAGGCATGCTCGAGATCCTTTCGCAGGGGGCAAAAACCTATCTTTTAACAATTGAGCGCGGTTGGCGCTATCGCTACACCGACATAAACCTGTGTAAAGCAGATTTTTCCCACGCATTTCAAGGCCGCTTTGCAGTACCCTTGGCCGCACCAGTTTCCCCGGCAGAGGGAAACCTTAACTCCAACATTCGTTTGCCCTGCGTGTAAACCATCGATCAGACGTCCCGAGGGACGCATCCATGAGGTTTACCATGCGCACCACTTCGACATTCATCTGCCAGGCCGCCGACCAGCTCAAGGGTTTTGTCGGCCTGAACCGCAAGACCGGCCAGTACATCGTACGGTTCAGCGAAGACGCCTTCGGCATGGACGTGGCCGACGACGGCATCATTCCCACCAGCGAATTTGTCTGGGTTGCGGTGGCAGACGGCACCATGGCCCTCAAGCGCGAGCGAATCCAGCTGCTGCTGGACCAGAACATCGACGATCGCATCAACCTCACCGAACCGTTGCGGGTGTACATGGCTCGCAGCGATCTGCCGGAAATCGTGGCGGTGCGGCAGTTGGTGGAAGGCTGAGCTTGGTTCTGAGCTGAACAGAAAACCTGTGGGAGCTTGCTCTCACAGGGATTTGCGCTGAACAATGAATAGGAAAACACCCGGAAAAAATGTGGGAGCGAGCTTGCTCGCGATAGCGGTGGATCAGCCAACATCACCGTGACTGACATACCGCCATCGCGAGCAAGCTCGCTCCCACAAGGATTTGTGTCCTGGCATTAGTCAGTTTGGGCGTTGGAACGCATAGTCCCGTTCGACCTTGCACACCCTCGTATGGCAATGGGTGTACCAGGTTGAGCGACCGCGCTCGCGGATCGCGCTGTGTTCGGGGTGCTGCTTCCAGGCCAGGATCGCGGCTTCATCGCTCCAATACGACACAGTAATCCCCAGACCATCGTCGCCACGGGCCGATTCGACACCTAAAAATCCGGGCTGCTTCCGGACAAGGGCCAGCATGCGCTCGGCGGCTTCGGCGTAGCCTTGGTCCCCCTCGGTACGCTGGGAGGTGAAAATCACTGCGTAACAGTGGGCGCTCATGACGTTTTCCTCGCGCAGGCTTCGACAAACGCACGGGCCAGCGGCGGCACCCGGCCTTCCAACGCAGCTCGTTCAGGCTGGAACAGCGTGGCGACAAAGAACGGATGGTCCTGCAGTTCCACCGCTCGCAGGCCGCCGGTCGAGTCCCGGGCGACGGCGTGCAGGCGCTGGCTCAGCAAGTCTTTTTCAAAATCCGGATTGACCCCGAAGCGGCAATGGTAGCCCTCGAACGCTGTCTGTCGGCCATAGGCCTTGGCGATCAACGAGCCCGCCTCGAGTTGAAGGCTGTCGATGGTTTCCACCAGGGCGCAGCTCAGCGGCGTCAACAGTGCCCGTTCAGCCTCGGGAGAGGTTTCACCGTGGACGGCGTCGACCCAGCCCATCACGTGACGGGCATATTCCAGCACGGCATGCTGAAAACCACCGCAGGTGCCCAGGAAAGGGCGACGCTGTTCGCGGGCAAAACGAATGGCTTGCAAGGCGCCGGCTTCGTTTTGGTAGGGGCTGCCGGGCACGCACCAGACACCGTCGAAATCCTCCAGCACTGCGTGGTCGGTAATGAGCGGCGTTGCCAGCCATTGCAAGCGAATGGCATGGCCGGTTTGTTTGCCTGCCAGCTCAAGTGCGAGGGGGATCGCCCGGTGAGCGGTGATGTGTGGGTCGTGGTCGCCGACCAGGGCGATGTTTAACGGATGCTGTTTTTCCATGGGAGGCTCGCCACTTGTTGATTCCTGGTGGCCACTATAGATTGGCGTTCACGCAATCAATATTGGCATTTACCCAAGTGATCAATGCAGCAACGCACTATCGTCTGGACTATCCCGATCTGTCCCTGATCCTGGCGCTGGTTCGTGGCGGCTCGCTGGCCCGGGCCGCTCGGCTGCTGCAGGTGGACGTGTCCACGGTGTTTCGTTCGGTACGTCGGCTGGAGGCAGCCCTGGGCCAGCCCTTGTTCGAGAAAAGCCGTTCCGGGTACTTGCCCACGAGCCTGGCCCAGGCATTGGCCGAACAAGCCGAACGCGCCGAGCAGGCTTTGGAGGCGGCGCGGGTGGGGGTGGAGCAGGGCGGCGAGGTCATCAGCGGGACGGTGCGCCTGACGTGCAGTGATTCGGTCCTGCAAGCGTTGTTGCTGCCGGCGCTGGCGCGTTTCATGCCTGCTTATCCGGCGCTGAGCCTCGAGTTGAGCACCTCGAATGACTTCGCCAACCTCAGCCGCCGCGATGCCGACATTGCGTTGCGACTGACCCGTACGCCGCCGGAGCACTTGGTTGGTCGCAACCTCGGCAATGTGACGTTCCGGGTATGTGCCGGTGCCACGTACCTGCGTCCGGCGAATGTGGATGACCTGGCCGGCATGACCTGGATCGCGCCGGACGATTTTCTCCCCGACCACCCCACCGTGGCCTGGCGTCGTCAGCAACTACCTGGCGTAGTGCCCGCCTATCGCTGCAACAGCATGCTTTCGGTCGCCGAACTGGTGCGGGCTGGTTTGGGGGTGGCGGCGCTGCCGGACTTTCTGATCGACGAAAACCAGGGCCTGATGCCATTCGGAGAACCGTTGCAGGGATATGACACGGCTCTGTGGCTTCTGACCCGTCCGGACTGCCGGGCCCTGCGTTCGGTGGTGACCTTGTTCGACGAGTTGGGGCGCAATCTGCGGTTGCGCTGACTTTTAACGTGCAGGCTGTGCATGACTCAATGGATGATGATCCCCTAACGGTTATAGTGCCCTGAGCACCAGCCCCTGGCAGAGAACATCACGATGACGAAGTCTTCCCAAACCACGCCCTCCGCACCTGTTGACCACTTGCGTTTTCATCGCCCTCACGCTCATCTGGCGCCGACTTTTGGCAATGACCGCTTTGCGCTGAGGGCGGAGGCGTTCGCGCGTTTTTTCGGGACGCCGATGTTCCTCGGTGCGCAGACTTTGATCGTGCTGCTATGGGTCAGCCTGAATCTGATGGGGGTCTTTCACTTCGATGCTTACCCGTTCATCTTGCTGAACCTGGCGTTCAGCCTGCAGTCGGCCTATGCCGCCCCGCTGATTTTGCTGGCGCAAACCCGGCAGGCCGCTCGGGACAAGGCCCAGGCGGAAGCCGATGCGCAACATCGCGAAGCCTTGGCCGTCGCCAACAGCGAGCGCCAGGCCCAGGCCGCGCAGAACACGGCGCAGTTGCTCCAATTGTTGGAGCAGAACACCCGCCTGACGGAAATGACCAAGGCGTTGACCGAGCGTATCGACAGCTTGACCACCGAAATGCACCAGAAGGTTGTGCACAACCCATCGCTGCAATAGCCCCTCATCCAGCGGGATGTGCTGGCCAATCAGGCCTGGTAACGACTCAGGAACATGTCGAGGGCCGATTCGATCACCCGGGCCTGCTCCTCTTGGGTCAGGCTCGGTTGCCCCATCGAAACCTGCGGCCAGAAGGCGAACGTCTTGAGTAGCCCATGCATTTGCTGGGCGGCAAATGCCGGCTCCACGGGCTTCAACCGAGCATCGGCCTGGGCCTGGCGAATCCAGGCCGTCAGGCCTTCTTCACGCTGGCCCATGCGCGACACCATGTCCTGGGCCCGCTCCGGGGAGTGAATCGTTGCGGCGATGGCGATGCGCGCCAGGTCGAGGAAATTCTCGTCCGCCAGCAGGTGCAGCTTGGCTTGCAGCAACGTTTGAAGCTGCTCCCGCAGCGGCGTTTGCGAGCTGTAGGGCATGTCTTGTTCTGCGGTAACGCTGTTCCATAACCGATTCAGAATGTCGGCAAACAGTTCTTCCTTGCTCGGGAAATGGTTATACACCGTGCGCTTCGATACGCCGGCAGTCGCCGCGATCTTGTCCATGCTGGTGATCTCGAAACCGCTGCTACGGAATTCAGCAATCGCGGCCTGGAGAATGGCTTCGCGTTTTCGCTCGGTAAGGCGCTGCGGTACGGTCATGGGCATTCGTCGGTTGCGAGGAGAGAAATTACACTCGGCAGTTTACTTGCTTCCGGCATTCATGCAATCTAGAAACTACACCGAATGGTGTAGTTTATCTGTCGAACGGCTGAGCGTGCATGCAACGGCCTTCCAGCGTCCCACAACGGCGAAGCGCAATTGCGACGACGTCCTTGGAGTTATCGCACCATGACCATTCCCTCTTTTTCGACCGATAGCCCGGCCGCCCAACATTTATCCCGGCACGAACAAGGCAAGTATCGCAATCACGCCTTCACTCCGCGGCAAGGGTTCGGCACGACCCTGCGCATCATCTGGAACATGACCTTCCACAAGCCGCGTGCTACCCGGCCTGCGGGCGCCATCGAGGTTCAGCCGCTGACGCGCGCCGCGTTGCTGGCCGCGCCCAATCACAGCGTCTTCCGTCTCGGCCACTCCACCGTGTTGCTCAAGCTGCGGGATAAATTCTGGCTGACCGACCCGGTGTTCTCCGAACGTGCTTCACCCGTGCAATGGGTCGGCCCCAAGCGTTTTCATCAGCCGCCCATCAGCCTGGAAGAGTTGCCGCCGATTGAGGCGGTGATCCTTTCCCACGATCATTACGACCACCTCGATCATCAGGCCATCCTCAAGCTTGCGGCCAAGACTCGCCACTTCCTGGCCCCCCTTGGCGTGGGCGATACCCTGATCAAATGGGGTGTCGATGCCAGCAAGGTGCGTCAGCTGGACTGGTGGCAAGGCACCGAGCTGGACGGCATCGAGTTCATTGCCACGCCCTCCCAGCATTTTTCCGGTCGCGGTCTGTTCGACAGCAACAGCACCTTATGGGCCTCGTGGGTGATGATCGACGACGCTACCCGGATCTTCTTCAGCGGCGATACTGGCTACTTCGAGGGTTTCAAACGCATCGGCGAACAATACGGCCCCTTCGACCTGACGCTGATGGAAACCGGCGCCTATAACGTCGATTGGCCCCATGTCCACATGCAGCCGGAGCAGACCCTGCAGGCTCATATCGACCTGAAGGGCCGCTGGCTGCTGCCGATCCACAACGGCACGTTCGACCTGGCGATGCATGCCTGGTATGAACCCTTCGATCGCATCCTGGCCTTGGCCTGGGAGCGCAACGTGTGCATCACCACTCCGCAAATGGGCGAAGCATTCACCCTGGCGCAGCCGCAACGTGGCCGCGCCTGGTGGCTGGACGTAGAAACCTCGGCGTACCCGGACCGGGCTGGTATTGCCTAGCACCTGCTCTGTCGGTGTTATTCGATCATCGCGTAATCGGAACGCCCCATCGGGTCCGGCGTCGCGCCCTTGATGTTCATGCCGCGCCCCGGTGCGAACCCGGGGAAGAACACCAGGCCCTCGGCCTCCAGGCGAAATGCCAGGGCCAAGCGGGTGACATCGAGCAACTCGCCGCCGGCCTCGAAGCGGCGGATGGCCTGGACCGAGACGCCGGATTGCCGGGACAGCTCCTCGACACTCCAGCCCAGCATGGCTCGGGCCTGCGCACTGTGAGCAGGGGTGAATTGATAGACAGCGATGCGTTCCAGGGTGGTTTTGATTGCGAGAGAGGCCATGGGGTGCTCCAAAGCGATGGGATTCAAAAAAAGTACTGTGTTTTTGTACAGTTGTTTTAAATCCTGATCAATCTCATTTTTTGATCAATGACCGGTGGTCTTCTCCAGCCAGGCGCTCGGTGCGTGACCCAGTACCCGACGGAACATGGTGGAAAACGCAGCGGGGCTGTCGTAGCCCAGATCCAGGGCTATGCGCGTCACCGAATCCCCTTCGGCCAAACGGGCCAGCGCCGCCATGACACACGCCTGCTGTCGCCACTGGCTGAAACTCAGCGTGGTCTGCCGGCTGAACAGGCGATTGAACGAGCGCAGGCTGATATGCAATTGCGCCGCCCATTGCACGGGCGAGGCATGAGTGTCGGGGTGTTTCAGGAACGCCTGGCACAGGCCGAGCAGGCGCGGATCCTGGGGCAGTGGGAGGTGCAGTGGCAGATGGGTACTGCGCAGCAGTTCGTGGAGCAGCAGATCGATCAGCGCGCCATCGCGTCCAGCCTCGTCGTAGTCCGGCGCAAGCTCTACGGCTTCCATCAGCAACTGGCGCATCAAGGGCGACACGCCGATGACCTGGCACCGCGTGTCCATGGCCGTTACCGCAGCCGGTTCGATGTACAGGCTGCGGGTGCTCACGCCCAGCATCAGTACTTCATGGTCGATCGCCGGCGGAATCCAGACTGCTCGTTGCGGCGGCACCACCCAATTGCCATCTGCCGTACTGACCTGCATCACCCCGGTGGCACCGTAGAGCAACTGTGCCCGGCGATGGCGGTGCAACGGTAGCAAATGCCCGTGGGGATAATCGGTACCAATGGCGACGACCGCCCTGGGTGTCGCATCCAACAAATCGATCGAAGTGTTGCGCATCGAAGGGGGACTCGCGATTGGCGTAAACGCGAACATTATTGGCTGGTTTGCTACAGCGGGCCAGCCTTCGTTTACCTATCGTGGACGCCTCCCCATTCCACGGACTTCCCTGGATGTTCTACGTATTGCTCGCCTGTTTCGGCTGCTTGAGTGGCGTGACCGCCGTGCTGTTTGGGTTCGGCGGTGGTTTTGTCGTGGTGCCGTTGATCTACCGCCTGCTGATGGCTCGCCACGCAGGTGACGTTATCGGTGAATCGGCGATGCACATCGCCGTGGCCACTTCCACCTGCGTCATGATCGTCAACGCCTTGGTTGCCACTGGAAAACATCACCGCGCCGGTCAGCTGCTTCGTCATTACCTGTGGCCGTTCGGCGGCTTCATCGCCCTGGGCGCGACCCTCGGCGCAACGGCTGCCAGCTGGATGAGCGGAGAGATTATCCGATACGCCTTCATTGCCTACTTGGGCCTGACCATCCTGGATTGCCTGTTGCGCCGAGGTTTTCTGACACGCGGCAGCGATGCCGACCCACGACCTCTGTCGGCGATGGAGACGACGTTGGGTGGTACGGCTGTCGGAATCATTGCCACGTTCCTGGGGGTCGGCGGAAGTGTCATGACCGTGCCGCTGCTGCGCCGATGTGGTTTGAACATGTCCCAGGCGACGTCCATGGCCAATCCGCTGAGCCTGCCTGTCGCTCTGGCCGGCACCGTGACCTACATGGCCTTGGCCGCTTTCACCGGAACGGACCTTGGGCCGTGGTTCGTCGGTTATATCGACTTGCTGGCCTTCGCTGTACTCACGCTCGGGGCGCTAGTGGGCATCCGCCTGGCAACGCCGTGGATCGGGCGGATACCGGATCGGCTGCATGCGCGGGTGTATGTGGGGTTACTGGTGGTGGTGATGGGTGGGATGTTGCTGGGGTAGGGAGTTATTGATCCGCCAACCCCGGCGCTTCCCGAATAATGAAGTGGTCCAGGTTCTCGATATTGGCACTGAACACCCCGAACGTCTGGTCGGGGTTTTTCTTGCTCGGCACCTGCTTGAACTCCGGCGTCACGCCATAAAAGAAGCAATACAACGACTCGTCACTGTCGATGGCGTGCTTGATTTCTGCCAGGAACGCTTTGCGCTTGCGGTAGTTGTCGATCAGCTTCTTGCTCAGGTAAACATTGACAGAGTAAGGCTTCTTCTTTGCCTCGTCCGCTTGCTTGAACCAGACCTTTGCTTCGAAATCGATGCGAAAGCTCAACGTGTAATCCTTGATCTCCTTGATCTTGCCCCAGTAAATCAAGCCCTTGTTGTCCTGCAAGTACTCGATCTTCTTGAAGAACGATCCATAGGGCGCCGTGTGCTCGCCGATCTTCAGCGGCATGCGCTTGAGCAGATCCTTGTTATGGAAATTCGAGACGAAACATTCCACCGGGTGGGCGAAGACACTGGTCTTGTCCGGCGTCGAGTCCTGGGCGGAGTGAGTGTCATCACCGTGGGACGATGCAGAGAGGGGGGGAGGGCGAGTCGCTTCAACATCCTTCGGCAGATCGGACGGTTTACGCACGTACTGACGCCGAGTCAGTAACAGCTCCGACGGAAAATGCTCTTCGCGGTCGTCATCCGTTTCCGCCTCGCCACTCTGCGCACCCAACCCCGGCGTTTTCGGACTGACATAAGGGCAACCCTCGATATGCTGGGTCGTTGGTTGGTTCTTGAAATGTGGCGTGCGAATGTAATTGACACTCTTGGCATTGAGCGTCGTCAGCCGATTCTCCTCATCAAACGCCGTCCGACAGGCATCGTTGGGGCACTGGAACTGTTCTTTCGCGGAATCGAACGCCACCGTCTCGTCGAAATTCAGATCGCGCACGTCATAGATCGACAGCTTGTCGTCGAGGCTGCGGCAGTAAGCGAGGTCGAATTTCATTGCGGACTCGGGTCCTTGAGGGGGAAAGGATATTAATAGCGGGAGACGGGGAGGGTTGCACTGACTGTTTTCAGCTCAGTGCAAAATCTGCAGCAATACCCCGGCCATGGACAACACCCGAGACTTTATTGATATCCCCAGCTCGACACCAACCCTGTGGCGAGGGAGCTTGCTCCCGCTGGGCTGCGCAGCAGCCCCCAATCAAGGCAGCGAGCGGGTCGTTCCAGCATCAAAGCACGCAGTCATAGGTGCGGATGTTCTGTCTCAGCGCCGCCAGAAACGAGAAGGCGTTTTCCACCCGCTCGCCCTGGAACCCGTGGTAATAGTTTTCCGGTGTCAGCACAGTGCCGGCGCCGCGTTTGTTGTCGGGGTGCAGGCAGTAGGGGATCGACAGAAAACCACTGTCAAAGGCACCGAGCAGGGCTTCGGACAAGTTACCGTCGTGGGCCAGCGTGCCTTCGATCAGGCGTTTCGCGCTACGCAGGACGCGTCCGTGTTCCTGGGAATCGAACGGAATCTGCGGTAGAACGCCGTCGGTGTTCAGGCAGTAGTCACAGTACTCCAGCGCCGCGATATTTTCCTCTACCCGGGGAATGCGCCTTGATTCCACCGGTGTCTTGATGATCACACGCTGCACACCCGTGGCGCGGATCATCGCCAGCGCATCGCCAGTGATTCGGCAAAAACCGCCAAGCGAGCGCGGGAAGAACCCCATGAACACATAACCGACAAAGTGATAGCTGCCCGGCGCAAAATATTCGGCCGCGAGTTGCTGGAGGGCTGTCACCGCGGCACGATCCTGCACCGGCGAGGTGCCTTGAGCGTAGGAGAACGACAGCGTCTTGATGCCATGGGAGCGCAAGAACAACCCTTCAAGAATATTCAGCGCCACCAGAATCACCGGATCGCACATCTGTCCCATCATGCAACCGGCGAAGCTCTCGATGTGACTGTTGTCGACGCCGCTGGACAGCACCTGACAGGCTTTCTCCCAATGCCCGAACGCCTCGCGCAACGGCGTGCGACTGTACGGCAGGCAATAGGAAATCGGTCCGCCCTCGGTGGTGGGCAGACCGACTTCGACCATGCGCTCGAAAATGTGCAACGGGTCGGGCGAACCATGACGAACCTGCACTGGCAGGCGGTAGCGCGCATCGATCTGGTCGATCATGGCACGGGTCTGCGCTGGCGGATGGTTGACGATCGGATAACCGTTGAGCATCGATTCGCTGTCGATGGCCCGTTGCGCTGCTTCAAGATTGTTTACCCGGGTGAACGCATCAAGGGTGATGGTGCACACCGTGTTCGCCCGGCTCGCTGCCGTGGCTTCCAAGCCGGCTTGCATCCGGGCCGGGTCACTGAAGCCCATTCGCGGCTGGAGCACCGGGCCATGCGCGTTGAAGCGCTCAAGAACATGGGTGTTGAAATCGATCATCCTGATCTGCCTTTTTCTGCGAATCGGTAAGGGTGCAACGGGTCAGCGAGCGATCCGTTTCTCCAGGTAATGCTCTGGATACAACTGGGCGGACACCAACTCCTGAAAGGTATCGAAGCTGTTGGCCACGCTGTCGTCGAACACCTCATCGAAACCGGCGGCGCGCAGTGTGTCGCTATGTCGGGCAATGGTCTGAGGATCGTTTTCGGTGCAGATCTTGCCGCCGATATACACCCCGTCGGTGTGTTTGGTTTCGCTACGAATACGCCGCGCGAGTTCAGCGCCTTCGATGTAGCCATGGCCATTGACCGTGCTGACGACAACCATGGCGCTGGCGTGGCGGTTGAGCCGCGCGATCACTTCATCCATGGGCGTGTTCGGTCCCAGATTCTCGACGTTGTAGCCCATGTCCGTGAGCAGGAACTCCATGAACACCAGATTCCAGCTATGGGAGTCCGAAGGCACGGTGGTGAGCAGAGCGGTTTTGCTGAAAGTCATCGTTAAAGTCCCTTTTAAGTTGCTGTCCTGGTTGCGTAGTACGGGAGCGCCCGCTGAAAGTTGCGAAAGTTGGTGGTCACCGAGTTGATATAGCCCCAGGTCTCGGCGTAGTTCGTGGGAAAGGGTTTGGAACCTTCGATCCTGTCGCGTTCGCGGGCAGTGATGTAGTTCGGCCAGTCTTTGGATCGTGGGCGTCGGTGATGAAAGTCGTGACACGGTGTATCGCCGACCATCACAAACACTCGGACAAACAAGTGGAACGCCAGCATCTTGATCAGCCAAACGCTGATATGGGCGAAGCGTCGAACAGTTCCCGCCCCTTCGGGTATGCGCAGTTCTTCGCCGATGAATACGCCGGTGGTGCTCTCGCAAATGAAGTCGATGCCGCGCCGTTCCAGTACGTCCACGCTGGGCCAGGTGTGCTCGGCCGCCAGGCGAAATGTGGTGCTGATGTGGTAGCCGGCGAAGATCGGAATCACCCACGCCACGATGAACAGATCGAAATGGCCCAAGGCTGCCGACAGCAGTGCAAGGCCCGCCCAGAAGACCAGGGTCAATGCTGCGACGCGGCGGTTTTCAGCCGTGGCGGTGCCTTTCAATCGGCCCCAGCACGAACGCAGCACGGCCAGTGGCGACAGCGCGGTCGAGACCAGTTTGGTCCACATGCTGGCGATGCTGTCGGACGGTTTCAACCCCACCACACTTTGCAGGTAGGAGAGGGTGTCATCATCGTCGGTCAGCAGCGTTTTCGAACTGTGATGCAGCGCGTGTTCGCGCTTGTAGGTATCGAAGGGCTTGAGCATCAGGACGCCGGAAATGATTCGGCCGATGGTCATATTGGTCTCGCGCGATTCGAAGACCATGTCATGGGCGCAGTTGTGGCAGATCATCACTTGCATCTGCTTGATGCCACCGGTGGCCAGGACAAAGCCCAACAGCCACAGCGCAATGCTGGCCTGCGAATAACCGATACCGGCCAACAGCGCGCCGCCGGCTATTAATCCCGCCGACACAACGATATGGTGGAACGGCTTCAGAGGTCGGACTTTATCGAGGTCTTCGGGCAGAGGCTTGGCTGTCAGCCAACTCAGAAACGGCTGCATGAACCCTGGAAGGGCGCGCATTGAGTTACGTATCATCCATGTTTCCTCTAGGGTTTTGCTCCATGCAAAAACTGTAACGTGGCCTCTGGATATTTCGAATAGAAATAGATGGGGATCGATTTTCCATTTTTGGATATGTCATCGACATGGATTGGGATGATCTGAAGGTTTTTATCTTCGTGGCTAAATCGAACAACGTGACCGAGGCCGGAATCTCGCTCAAGGTTTCGGCCTCGACGGTGTCGCGCAAGATCGCGGCGCTCGAGGAGTCGCTCGGTACGGTATTGTTTTCGAAGAAGACCAACGGTTACTTCCTGACTGAAGCGGGAAGAGCGTTGCTGCCATTGGCACTGGAAACGGAGGAGCGTTTCAAACTGATCGAGCGGCAGATGTCGCAACCGGGTGACCGGATGGCGGGACAGGTACGCATCGATTGTCCGGAACTGATGGGCACGCACTTGATCATTCCGCAACTCGCGGTATTCCAGGCTCAGCATCCCGAGATCAGCTTCGACTTCATTAACTCGGCGGTGTCGTCGAAACTCACGCAGAGCCACAGCGACATCATTATCCGCTTGCGCAGACCGGAGAACGGTAACTTCACCATGCGCCGGGTCGGGACCCTGATGCAGGGGCTTTTCTGCTCCCGGGCTTATGCCGATGCCAACGGTCTGCCGGCCGAACCCGCCGACCTCAAGCACCACAGCCTGATCGGCTGGACCGAAGAAATGTCGTATATGCCGCTCGCCCAATGGTTGAGCGAAATGACCGGAGACCAGAAGCTGTGGATGCGCGTTTCAAACCTGAATGCGCAGCTCAAGGCAGTCGAAGCGGATCTGGGGATTGCCGCGCTTCCCGTCTATGTCGGACACCAGTCCGGTCTGTGCCAGGTGTTGGCCAGTCACCCTGCTCGCCGCTCGGAAATCTGGTTGCTGCGCAATCAGGCGACCCAGGGTGTGAGCCGCGTTGATCGAGTGGTGGAATATCTGACGGAGCTGTTTCACGGCAAAGCGGTCGGCATGCACTGACCACCGTCTTACCGCGAGGTCATGGCACCAGAATCAATGAACCCTGGGTTTGGCGGTATTGCATGACGCAGTGGGCCTGGGCAGCCAGCGCGAGGGGGAAGTGCGCGATTGCCGGCAAACGAATCGCGCCACTGGCCACTGCTTGCAGCACCCGTTCGGCCGCGTGGGTCAATTCAGCGTCGCCGCCGATGTAGTGCTTCAACGACGGCCGCGTCACATGCAGCGAGCCCATTTGCCCGAGCCGGGACAGGTTGAAATCCGTCACGTCGCCCGAAGCATTGCCAAACAGCACGAGGTGGCCGCGCGGACGCAAACTCGCCAATGACAGCTCTACGGTATCTTTGCCGATAGAGTCGAACACGACATGGGCGCCTTTGCCATCGGTCAATTCACGGATCGACCCCAGTGTGTCTGGCGCTTCGGCATTGAGGGCCGCGATGCACCCCACATCCAGAACCTGACGGCGCTTGGCTTCGGTCGAAGCCAGACCTATCACGTGTACACCGCGAGCGACCAGCCAGCTTGTGGCAATGCTGCCCACGCCGCCCGCCGCCGCGTGCCACACCACAAAATCACCAGGCGCCAGCGGCACGCAGCGATGCGTCAGGTATTCGGCCGTCAGCCCTTTGAACATGACGCCTGCCGCGACTTCGCTCGGCACGCCATCGGGCAGGCGTATCGCCCGCGAAGCGCGAACGACCGCGTGACCAGCGTAGCTGCCGGTCGAGCTGTCGACGAAGGCCACTCGATCGCCAATGGCCAGGTTTTTCACCTGCGATCCACATTCGACGACACGCCCAGCACCTTCCATGCCCAAGCCCCGGGGGAAGGCTGAACCATCGTCCAGCGCGCCGGAGCGCCGGTGCAGGTCGATGAAGTTCACGCCGGCGGCTTCGATGGCCACAGTGACTTCTTCAGGGCCGGTGGTACGCAACGGGTAGTTGCGCAATTCCATGACGTTGGGTGCCCCGGGGGCGGCGAAGACAATTCCGTGGGTCTGGGTCATGTGAGCCTCCTTAAAGCGGGCCGATGCGCAGGAAAATCCATACGGCAACCGCTATCAGCATCAGGCCGAACGCAGCGTTCTGAAACATCAGCAATTTGGGGCGGGACTGGATCAGTTTCTGCACAGTCGAACCCATCGACACCCAGATGACATGGGAGAAGAAGTTCAGCGAAATCAGTGCCGCACTGAGGATCAACACGACCGTGCTGCTGGTCTCGCCGGAAGGCATGAACGTGGAAAACATCACCAGCAACATCACGATCCCTTGCACGTTGCCCAGTTGTATAACAATGCCGTCCCGAAATTGCAGCTGCATGGCCTTGTCGGTGGGCGCTTTCAGTGGACGACGCAACATGCGTACACCCAGCCACAGGATGTAGAAACTGCCCACCACTTGCAGCGCCCATACCAGCGTCGGATTGTTCATCAGCGTGTGATAAAGGCCTAAGCCGACCAGCACGGCGATCAGGAAGTAAGTAATGTCGAGCCCAACGATAAACCGCACTGAACGACGTACACCGCTTTGCGCACCCGACGTCGCCACCATCAAGTTGCCGGGACCCGCACTCAGGGTCAGCGGAACCATGGTCGATAGCCAAAGCAACCAGTTGATGCTGAAAATTTCTTGCATGTTGTCTTCCTTAAACACAACGCGGACTTAACTCCGGCAAGTCTAATTCGCAGTTGCTTCTAAGGTTATAGCGAAGAGCGCAAGGCGGTTTCCCATAAATGGGGGAAGCGTGGTGGGGAGGAGGGCGGTCGCCGTTGCCTTTAGGTGAGCCGAGGTTTCGGGAGGGCCAAGCTGCTCGGGCCTGATACCTGGGGCGAGGGAGTTTGCTCCCGTTGGGTGCGAAGCAGCCCCTGTTTCGCAGTTCCAGGGTCAGAGCAATCGGTATTATGATGCCGGTTTACGGTAGGCACTGCCGATAATCGGAATTATATTGCTGGTAAAGGGGCTTTGAGCGAGACTAACCGGCATCATAGTTCCGGTTGAGGTGAAAATGTCAGGACATCTCACTATCCAGACTTACGTTGAAGGCCAATGGCGTAATGCTGTGGTCCTCACTGTGTCGAATGTCCAGAAGATTGAGGAGTCGCGATGCAGCGTATCTTATGATCAAGATTACTTACTCTATTTCATCCGTAAGCTGGATACCGTGTTTGAACCTGCCATCAGCGTGAACCTTCCGCTGAGCTGGAACGCTGTCGACAGCAAAGGATATCCCCCATTTGTCTACGACATCATACCGGCCGGTGCCGCTCGGAAATCGTTGCAGAAGCGATTCGGTGGGGAGAAGCCTGACGGTATGGACATGAGCTTTTTCCTCCTGAGTCGCTGTACGCCCTCACCCATTGGACACTTGCGGGTGAAGGAGTCTTTTGAACATATCGACCAAACTCGCAAGGAGGCCTTTGCGCGCAAGGACGTTGTAGACAGGACCAATGATTTTCTTGAGTACGCCTATGAGTCTGGCGCTGCGCTAGGCGGTGCTACGGGTGCCCAAGGGGAAGCTCCGAAGCTGATTATGGTTGAGGATGAGGACGGCGCGCTTTATGCCGATGCGATGCTTTCTGATGAGCTTGCGCGCCGCCATTGGTTGGTGAAATTTGCTCGCAACAAAGTGACTGAGCGCGACAAGAACATCCTGCGGGCCGAGTACCACTACTACAAAGCGATCTCCCAGCTCGGTTTGAATACGATATCTACAGATGAACTGGTGCTTGAGGAGGCCGAAAAGCCAAGCCTGTGGATGCCGCGCTTTGATCGGCGAGTCGCCAACGGCATGGTGGAAAGAGTTCCGGTCGAGTCGATTTATTCAGTATGTGAGAACACCGAGCCTGGTTCGAGAATGAATCATGAGGATGTGCTCAGTCGCCTGATCCATCTGTGGCGTACGAATGGGCAGGAAGGTGAGCTTGAGGAACTGGTATTTGAATACCTTCGCCGTGACCTGCTGAACCGTATCCTGGGGAATTCGGACAACCATGGGCGCAACACGGCCATCTTCAGATATCGGGACAAATTCGAACTGGCGCCAATCTATGACCTTGCACCGATGGTGCTCGATCCGGAAGGTGTCACTCGGGTAACCAAATGGAAGGCCGAGCATATGGGAAGTCCAGACTGGAAAATAATCAGCAGTGACTTCCAAGACTTGGTCAGCCCTGACGTGCTTTTCGAGCGTCTGCTTGGAGCCGCCGAGACATTCAGAGCTTTACCGGATCTGTTGGTTGATCTTCCAGAGGAAGTGAGGCGCGCTCAGTCTATTCCGCTGAACAATTTGGATAAGCGCCTGGCTGAATGGGGGCTGCGATGAAAGAGAACACCAACGAACGGCGCAGGGAGCTCATTGACGACATCGTCATGCAGCATGTGACGGGGCTCGAAACCCTGGGAACCGCTATCCGCCGGCTACGGCTTGAGGTGACCGGCCTGGATCAGGAAACCTTTGCTGTCATGTGCAACATGTCGACCAAGGCCCTGTACCAAATCGAGAAGGACAAGGGTAATCCAACCCTTAGCACCATCGAAGCCATCTTGAGGAAATTCGGGCTGCGCCTGGGGCTGACGAAGTCTGCCACGACCCTTTACACGCCGCCGCCCAGGCAGCAAAAAACGACTCCCCAAATGCCCGTTCGCGGTGCCAATCCTAAACGCAAAACCGCAGCACAGCTCGGTACGAAGGCCAAGGATGGCGACAAGGGCGCGGCTGAGTAGGTGGAGAAATCTTCAGAGCAGAGACTAGGAGCGCCACATTGAACCTATCGAACGCTCAAGCTTGGGTCAGTTGATTCCGTGGAGGCGGTGTATGAGTGAACAGGTGCAAGTAACCCTGCACGAAGCAAAGTCCCAGCTCTTACAACTGGGTGCACGTGTATGGCAGGGCGACAAGGTGGTGATCACCAAGGCTGGCAAGCCTTATCTGGATCTGTTGCCCCATGTTGCTACACCGCAGGCGCGCAAGCCTGGTCGGTTGAAGGGGAGGATTCGGATGCCGTCGGATTTTGATCTCACCCCGGAGGACATCATTGAGGGCTTTGAGGGGCGGCTCTGAGTACCGACGAATCTTCTTGATCTGAGATTTCAGCAGGCACCTCAGCCATGCAGGCCTCGTCAAATTCCTGCATAGTGGCTTTGTCGATAGCGCCGATTTTCAGCAGTGCTTCGGCCGAGCAGTGAATCGACTCGAAGGCCTCACTTTTTATTTTTTCCGTCATTGCATATCCCCATGTGTTCTCTTTCATCCAACAGAAACTGGGCGTTTCCTGAACCACTGTTCCACCGCCAAAGCCGTGGAAACCTGCTCGCGATTTTCAAAACAACGCAGCAACCATGCCCTACACCAACCTATGACCTGACACCCGTGGCGAGGGAGCTTGCTCCCGCTGGGCTGCGCAGCAGCCCCAATTCCATACGACCAACAAAAAACCGCCGCCCGAACACGGACGACGGCTTCTGATTGAATCTCAAAACCCTCGCAAAACTCTCGACGGGTATGACTCACCCACATGGGTTACAAATCAGTTCACGCACATAGGTAACAGTTTTTAACTGGCAGGGTCGATTTCGCGAGGATCTGACCATGCCCTGGAGAGAGCTGAAACCTATGGACCTCAAAGTGATGTTCATCGCTGAGTATCTATCCGAAAAGCACAGCTTTAGCCGGCTGTGCCAGGACTATCAGATCAGCCGAAAGACTGGCTACAAGTGGGTCGAGCGCTATGAGCTGGAGGGACCCAGTGGGCTCGACGAACGTAGCCGCCGACGGCACAACCAAACCTATGTGGTACCGCTGGT